>JBJEUH010000066.1:0-5732 GCA_051883735.1 Candidatus Ventricola sp. | reverse complement strand
TTGAGGTGATGGACTATTTCTTCTACAACGGCGAGGAGTTTGCCGCGCTGTGCGATGCGAAGGAAGACGGCGAGCAGGCCGATGACGACGATGCGGTCTATATCATGAAGATCAACAGCTTTACCGACGAGAACGGCGAGGAAATGGAAGAGTTCGTTCCGCCGGAGGAGGAACTGATGGAGAAGCTCATCTCCGTCGTGCGCACCCGCTTCAGCGAGGAGGACGACGAGGACGATGAGGATGAAGAGTAAGCGCTGACGCAGGACAGCTTGGCGGGGCGGAAGGAGTTCCGTCCCGCTGTTTTTGTACCGGAGGAGCAAGATGAACGACCTGCTGAAACTGAAAATCGAGCGGCTGCCCACCTGCCCGGGCTGCTACCTGATGAAGAGCGAGGGCAGGATCATCTATGTCGGCAAGGCGGTGAACCTCAAAAACCGCGTCAGCCAGTACTTTCACAAAAACCGCGATCACACGGTCAAGGTCCGCACGATGGTGTCGCGGATCGACGACTTTGACATCGTGCTGTGCGATACGAACCTCGAGGCGCTGATCCTGGAATGCAACCTCATCAAGCTGCACAGGCCGCAGTACAACATCCTGCTCAAGGACGACAAGCACTACCCGTACCTGCGCATCGACGTGACGCAGGACTATCCGCGCGTGGAGCTGGTGCGCCGGGTGGAGAAGGACAAGGCGCGCTACTTCGGCCCGTACATGGGCGCGACGGGCGTGCGCGAGGTGATGGACGTGCTGCGCGGCCTGTTCCCGCTGCGCACATGCTCCATGGCGATCAGGCCCGGCATGAACAGGCGGCCCTGTCTGCACCATCAGCTGGGCGAATGCCTGGCCCCGTGCGCGGGCCTGACCACGCCGCAGGCGTACGGCGAGGTGGTGCAGGAGGTCATCGATTTCCTCAGCGGAAAATCCGACGCGGTCATGGAGCGCCTGGAGGCGCAGATGATGGACGCGGCTAAAGCGATGCGCTTTGAGCAGGCCGCGCAGATCCGCGACCGGATCAAGGACGCGCAGAGCCTGATGGAGCGGCAGAAGGCGATCAACGTGCGCGGCGGCGATCAGGACATCCTCGCCTGCTGCACGGACGACATCGACGCGATGGTGGAGGTCGTGTTCGTGCGCGGCGGCCGCATGATCGGCGCGGAAAACTACGCGCTGGAGGGCGCGGGCGACCAGAGCTGCGCGCAGATTCTCGCGCAGTTCATCCTGCAGTTCTACGACGACGGCAGACAGCCCGCCAGCGAGCTGCTGTGCATGGAGCTGCCCGAGCAAGCGGAGGACATCGCCGGCGTGCTCACGCAGCGCAAGGGCGCGAAGGTCGTGCTGCGCGAGCCGCAGCGCGGCACCAAGCACAAGCTGATCGAGCTGGCGCTCAAAAACGCCAACGACGCGCTGGAAAAGCGCAACGCGCACCTGGCGCTGCAGAAGGAGCGCACCACCGGCGCCTGCGCGGCGCTGGCCCAGGCCGTGGGCATGAGCACCGTGCCGCGGCGCATCGAGGGCTACGACATCTCCAACACGCAGGGCGAGCAGTCCGTGGCGAGCATGGTGGTGGCCATCGACGGCGCGGCGGCCCGGAAGGAATACCGCATCTTCAAGATCAAGACCGTCGAGGGCGCGAACGACTTCGCCTCGATGAACGAGGTGCTCACGCGGCGTCTTCTGCGCGCCAGGCAGGAGCGCGAGGCGCTGACGCTTGCGGGCAGGCTGAACCCGGACGGCACGCTGCCCGAGGGCGCGCCGCCGCTGTCCGGCTTTGCCGATCTGCCGGACCTGATCCTCATCGACGGCGGCCCCCAGCAGCTGCGCTTTGCGCGCGAGGCGATGCACAAGGCGGGCTACGACATCCCGATGTTCGGCCTGGCCAAGCGCCTGGAGGAGATCTTCCTGCCAGATCAGGAGGAGAGCATCCTGCTTGACCGCAAGAGCCCGGCGCTGCACCTCATCCAGCGCATCCGCGACGAGGCGCACCGCTTCGGTATCACGCATCACCGGAATCTTCGCCAGAAGGCGAGCATCCACTCGTCCCTGGAGGATATTCCGGGCATCGGCAAGACGCGCAGGCGCGCGCTGCTGACGCACTTTAAGTCCGTGGGGCGGATCGCGGAGGCGAGCGTGGAGGCATTGTGCGAGGTCGAGGGCATCGGCCCTGCGCAGGCGAAGGCGATCTATGCGCACTATCACAAGGAGAAGCAGGGCGATGGACAGACTTGAAGCGTTTGAGCGGATGCTGGCCGATCTGCAGGCACATCTGGCGGACACGCAGGCGAAGATGCAGGAACTCAAGGCGCAGGGCCGCGAGAAATCGGCGACCTACCGCCAGCTGATGGGCGACAAGATGCAGATCAAGGCGATGCTGGACCTTTATCGACTTTACGACCTGCTGTAAGCAGGATGTCTGCGAATCGATGCCGGAGCATGGGAACAATCCATGGCCGGCCAACGCCCTGTATGGCAGATGGGAGGATGGAAAGCGATGAAACGAATCAGGAAAACGGCGATGCTTGTGTTGATGGCGGCGATGCTCTGCCTGTGCGCAGCCGCGGCGGCGCAGGGCCTTACGGAGGAGACCGGGGTCATCCAGCCGGAGCCGATCGGGCTGAGCATGGACGCGCTGGCGGGCAAAACGGTGCTGGTGCTTGTCGGGGAATATCAGCAGGCGGATCACACGCTGGCGCTGACCGTCCTGGAAAAGCTTCGCTTTTCGGCGGAGGCTGTGGAAGACCTGCAGCCCGGCGATGCGCTGAACCTTGACGGCGAGCTGCTCGTGGTTCGGGAAATCCAGCCGATGGCGAATGGTTTCTTCCTCGGCGATGACGGCGGTTTCCTCCTCGGCGACGACGGTGGTCTGGATGAAGGCTCCGTCTGGCTGATGAAGGAAGAGAGCGGCGACTATGAAGCGGGACGATACAGCGATTTCATCTGGCGCTGTGCGGGCAGCGCGCCCTTTGCCGTTGCGCAGGACGCGCTGTTTCTGGACGGGATCAATCCCGAAAACGGCGACATGCTGGAAAGCCCCACAAGGCACAGCATGGAGGCGTTCCTGCGCATCAAAGAAGCGGAAGAGGAGCGCGGGTATCCGGGCTTTGGCTGCCGCAATGTGAGGGCAACGTTCAATGCGGAGGGAGAGCTTGCCTGCCTGGAACGGTTCTACGTCCCGTGGCAGTGACAGAGAGGAACACACGAAAGAAGGAGGGGGCATATGCTCGCCAGCGTGCACAGCATGGGCCTGATGGGCATCGAGGGCTACCGCGTGACGGTCGAGGCGTTCAGCACGGACGGATTGCCGATGTTTGAGCTTGTCGGCCTGCCGGACGCCGCCGTGAAGGAGAGCCGCGAGCGCGTGCGCGCGGCGATGGCCTCCTGCGGCCTCGCGTTCCCGGTGGCCCGCCTGACGGTCAACCTCGCCCCGGCGGACATCAAGAAGGAGGGCCCGGCCTACGATCTGCCCATCGCGCTGGCCATCCTGGCTTCGAGCGGCATGCTCGACGCCAAGGCGCTGGAAGGCACCGCTGCGGTGGGCGAGCTCTCGCTGACAGGCGGCGTGGTCAGCGTGCGCGGCGCGCTCTCCATGGCGATCGCGGCGCGGGGCTGCGGCGTCCGCCGGCTGCTGCTGCCCGCGGACAACGCGAAGGAGGCCGCCTGCGTGGAGGGCGTGCAGATCCTGCCGGTTGCGCACCTGCAGGAGGCGATCGACTGTCTGCGCGGCACGCGGCCCATCGAACCGGAAACCACCGTGCCCTACGCGCAGATGATGCGCGCGCACCATACGGCGAACGACTTTGCCGACGTGCGCGGCCAGAAGAGCGCCAAGCGCGCGCTGGAGATCGCTGCGGCGGGCGGCCACAACGTGCTGATGATCGGCCCGCCGGGCAGCGGCAAGACGATGATGGCGCGCTGCCTGCCGGGCATTCTGCCGGACATGACGCTCGAGGAGGCACTGGAGGTGACGCGCATCCACAGCGCGGCGGGCACGCTGCGCGCCGGCGAGGGCCTGATGCTCGAGCGCCCGTTCCGCGCGCCGCATCACACGGTCAGCTCGGTCGCGCTGGTGGGCGGCGGCAGCAAGGCGAGGCCGGGCGAGATCAGCCTGGCGCACGGCGGCGTGCTGTTCCTCGATGAGCTGCCGGAGTATCAGCGCGCGGCGCTGGAGGCGATGCGCCAGCCGCTGGAGGACGGCTTCGTCAGCGTCGTGCGCGTGAGCGCGCAGGCCAAGTACCCCGCCCGGGCGATGCTCATCGCCGCGATGAACCCGTGCCCCTGCGGCCATTACGGCTCCAGAACGCAGGAATGCCGCTGCAAGCCGCACGAGATCGAGCGGTATCTCTCGCGCATCTCCGGGCCGCTGCTCGACCGCATCGACATGCAGCTGGAGGTCTCCGCGCTGCCGGTCAGCGAGATCACGGCGGGCGCGAAGGAGGAGCCCTCCGTCGTCATCCGCGCGCGCGTACAGGCGGCCAGAGCGCGCCAGCAGGCGCGTTATGGCGGAACGCGCGTGACCTGCAACGCGGAGCTGTCCGCGCGGCAGGTCGGCGAGGTCTGCGCGCTTGACGACGGCTGCCGGCTGCTGCTGGAGCGGGCCTGCGAAAAATACCATCTCTCCATGCGCGCGGTGAGCCGCATCCAGAAGGTGGCGCGGACGATCGCGGATCTGGCGGGCGAGGAGCGGATCGGGAAGGCGCATCTGCTGGAGGCGCTGGCGTACCGGAATCTCGATAAGGACTACTGGAGACGATAAAGCGGCGGCGCCGGGCGGGGCGGTTTGGGGTTTGCCAAATCCACCGCGCTGTGATAAGATAGGGAGAATCTTCCGGGGACACGGCCCCGGGGAAACGGAGAACGATGAGATGATTGAGAAGCGAGAGATCCTCTTTACGCCCGCAGACGAGATGCGGACGCTGCATATCTACCTGCCGGACGATTACGGGATGAGCGGCGAGCGCTATCCGGTGATGTACTTCTTTGACGGGCACAACCTGTTCTTCGACGCGGACGCGACCTACGGCAAGAGCTGGGGCCTCAGGGAGTTTCTGGAGCATTGGGGCAAGAAGCTGATCGTCGTGGGCGTGACCTGCTCGATGACCAATCGACTGGTGGAATACTGCCCGTATCACTTCACGAAGGGCTTCCTCGGCGAGATCAGGGGCACGGGCGACGCGACGATTCGCTGGATGCTTGACGAGCTCAAGCCCATGATCGACCGGGAATACCGCACGATGCCGTTTCGCGAGTGCACGGCCATCGGCGGCTCCAGCATGGGCGGCCTGATGAGCCTGTACGCGGTCATCCGCTACAACACCTGGTTCTCCAAGGCAGCGTGCCTGTCGAGCACCACCGGCCCGTGCATGGAGGATTTCCGCAGGGACATCGCGGAGGCGGACATTTCGCCCGATACCCGCGTGTACCTCTCCTGGGGCACGGAGGAGGGCGGCGGCTCCAAGATGTATCCGCGCCAGGACACCAACGACACCATGGCCGCGCGCAACGGCGAGCTGGCTGCGCGTCTGAATGAAAAGGGTGCGCGCACGCGCATCTACGGTCAGCCGGGCGGACGACACTGCGAGGCGGACTGGGAAAAGCAGGTGCCGATGTTCATGAACTTCCTGTGGTGCGACGGCTGACACGATGCTGCGCAAAAGGGCGCTTAAGCGAATGAAGCGGCGATAGAACGCGCGAAGCGAAGAAGGGAGTCTGAGGGATGAAATCCCTCAGGCGGG
>JBJEUH010000065.1:0-5763 GCA_051883735.1 Candidatus Ventricola sp. | reverse complement strand
CGCTCTTCTCATAGCCCGCCGGGAAGATCTCCACCACGTCGCCGCGCACGCGGAAGGTGCCGCGGTCGAACTCGACGTCGCTGCGGTCGTACTGGATCTCCACCAGCGCGCGCACCAGGTCGTCGCGCTCCATGGTCATGCCCGGGCGCAGCGAGATCATCATGCCCTCGTACTCGCTGGGGTCGCCCATGGAGTAGATGCAGGAGACGGACGCGACGACGATCACGTCCCGGCGCTCGCGCAGCGCGGCGGTCGCGCTGTGCCGCAGGCGCTCGATCTCCTCGTTGACGGAGGAATCCTTCTCGATATAGGTGTCCGTGGAGGCGATGTACGCCTCCGGCTGGTAGTAATCGTAATAGGAAACGAAATACTCGACCGCGCTGTCCGGAAAGAACTCGCGGAACTCCGCGCACAGCTGCGCGGCGAGCGTCTTGTTGTGCGCGATGACCAGCGTGGGCCGCTGCACGCGCTCAATGACGGAAGCCATCGTGTAGGTCTTGCCCGAGCCGGTGACGCCCAGCAGCACCTGGCACGGCATGCCGGAGGCCACGCCTTCACAAAGCGCCTCGATCGCCTGCGGCTGATCGCCCTGGGGCTTGAAGGGGGACTTGAGCACAAAGCGTCCTTCCTGCATGGAAACCTCCCTGTCGTCCTTGAATGTGTGGATGAGCACATTATAACATGAATTAAAAAAGGGAACAAGCGTTCCACTCTATTTTGTCCTGCTTTTGCGTGAAAATGTAAAGGTCAGGGAAGGACGAAGAAATTTCTTTTTGGTCAATCCGAAGAAAATGAAGGAAAAGGGGGTCAAAATGAACATTTTTAAAGCGGCGAATGCAAAATTCGTCGTTTCGTTCGGCTGCCGCGATCCGGTAAACGCTTGCTTTGCAGGGCGCGCTTTCCAGTCCTGAAATCGGATCGCGGAGAGAAAAAGCGTGCGAAAAGCGGGCGCAAATGCTATAATGATACCAACAAGAGGCGGTTGAAACGATCGAGGCCGCCTCGACCATCCAACCATAATTTCCCGATTTACCAGCATCAAAGGAGAATGAGCCATGACCGCTATCGTTGTCTTCGCCGCGCTGATCGCCGTGAATGTCGCGTACTCCATCTATGACAGCCGCCGCGCTGCCGTTGCCAGCCAGATCGATGATTACTACCGCATCGAGTTCAAGAAGACCTACAACCTCAGCAACGAGACCTATTGATTCGGGAAATCGATATAGAATTTCGGGCCGGAGCAGATGCTCCGGCTTTTCCCATATCAGAGAAATGACGAAAACGCAGGCGGAAGCGGGCACGGGGAAGACGCCTGATTGCGCTTGTGTTTTTGCGCTTCATCTGTTAGAATAAACCGTATACTTTGGGCAATCCTGCAAACTGGGGATGAAGGGAGAACCTTTCGAAATGGATATGAAACAGATGATCGCCGGCCGCATCGCAGACGCGGCGCAGGCGAGCTTTGAGAACTGCGGCCTGACCGTGGCCGATGTGACCGCCATGCTCGAGACGCCGCCGGACAAGAAGCTGGGCGACTATGCGCTGCCGTGCTTCCGCCTGTCCAAGACGCTGCGCAGGGCGCCGCAGATGATCGCTTCCGCGCTGGCGGAGAGGATGAGCGGCGAGGAGATCGACCGCGTCGAGGTCGTGGGCGGCTACCTGAACATCTTCGTCAGCCGCGGCAGCCTGGCCGAGGGCATCGTGAAGGCCGTGCTGGCGAATCCGGGCCGCTGGGGCTCCTCCGAGGTCGGCAGGGGCAAGACGGTGTGCCTCGACTATTCCTCCATCAACATCGCCAAGCGCTTCCACATCGGCCACCTGTCCACCACGATGATCGGCCACAGCTTAAAGCGCATCTACGATTTCAACGGCTACACCACCGTGGGCATCAACCACCTGGGCGACTGGGGCACCCAGTTCGGCAAGATGATCTGCGCCTACAAGAAGTGGGGCAATCGCGAGGAGGTCGAGGCCGGCGGCGTGCAGGCCATGGTCGATCTCTACGTCCGCTTCCATGCCGAGGCCGAGAAGGACCCGTCCCTGGAGGACGAGGGCCGCGCGTGGTTCAAGAAGATCGAGGACGGCGATCCCGAGGCCATGGAGATCTTCTCCTGGTTCAAGGAGGTCACGCTCAAGGACACCCAGCGCGTGTACGACCTGCTGGGCGTGAGCTTTGACAGCTACAACGGCGAGGCCTTCTACAACGACAAGATGGGCCCGGTCGTCGAGGAACTGCGCGAGAAGGGCCTGCTGGTGGAGAGCCAGGGCGCGCAGGTCGTCCCGCTGGACGAGTACGGCATGCCGCCCGCGCTGGTGCTGCGCAGCGACGGCGCGACGCTCTACATCACCCGCGACCTCGCCGCGGCGTTCTACCGCCACAACACCTATCACTTCGACAAGTGCCTCTACGTCGTCGCCTACCAGCAGAACCTGCACTTCAGGCAGCTCTTCAAGATCCTGGAGCTGATGGGCCACGACTGGTACAAGGGCATGGAGCACGTCTCCTTCGGCATGGTCTCCTACGAGGGCCGCGCGCTCTCCACCCGCGAGGGCTACGTCGTGTACCTGGAGGACCTGCTGAACAAGGCGATCGAGAAGGCGCGCGAGATCATCGAGGAGAAGAGCCCGAACCTGCCCAACAAGGACGAGGTGGCGCGCCAGGTCGGCGTGGGCGCCGTCGTCTACTTCGACCTGCACAACGAGCGCATCAAGGACATCGACTTCCGCTGGGAGCGCGCGCTCAGCTTTGAGGGCGAGACCGGCCCGTATGTGCAGTACACGCACGCGCGCTGCTGCTCCGTGCTGCGCAAGGCGCAGGCCTATGCGGACGCGGAGCCGGATTACGGCGTGCTCTGCGACGACGAGGCGCTGGACGTGCTGATGCTCATCTCCCGCTTCCCGGAGGTCGTGCGCAAGGCGATGGAGCAGAACGAGCCGTCCCTGATCACCCGCCACACCACCTCGCTGGCGCAGGCGTACAACAAGTACTACTTCGAGCACCGCATCATGGAGGAAAATGACCCGGCCGGCAGCGCCGCCCGCGTGAACCTCACCGACGCCGTGCGCGACGTGATCAAGACCGGCCTGTATCTCATCGGCGTGGAGGCGCCGGAGCGGATGTAAGGCGATGGTGTTTTCCTAAAGGGAGCGTCCGTAGCGGCAGAAACCTCATCCGACCTCACTCCGCTCGGCCACCTTCCCCATAGGGGAAGGCTAAGTTTGTTGAGCGGCTACGCAGTCAATCAGCCTTCCCCTTTGGGGAAGGTGGCTTGCCGCAGGCAAGACGGATGAGGTCCTTCGTTAACATTCGCTCCCGACGGCTCTTTCCAAAGAAAAGCGTGTAGAAAAGGAGACTCGGCGATGGACATTCACGAGCTGCGTGAACTGATGCTGGATATCGAGTGCATGACCGTGCTGCGCCATGTGATGGACAGGCCGGCGATGGCCGCGCTGTACCGTCTGGTGTGCGACTGCGCGGGCGACGGCTGCTCCGAGGAGGAGCTGACGTACGCCTACTGCGAGGTCTACAACGCCTGGCTGGCGGCGGCTGCGCAGGGCAAGGGCGGCTTTGCCCGCACCGCGCTGGAGGCGGTGCTCTTTGAGGAGAGCCCGGTGGCGGCGATGTGCGCCCGCCTGGACGCGAGAAGCCTGCCGTACAGCGTGATGAACGCGCTGGGCCACGACCTGGAGGTGCTCGGCCGGCTGACGGCCATCGATCCCGCGATGTTCATGCTGCTGTGCGAGCGCGCGGGCCTCTCCGGCAAGCTGGCGGCGCGCCTGCCGATGTGGGAGCCGGCGCTGGGCTCGCCGCAGTTCGACCCGCGCGTGGACGCGGACATGCTCACCCGCGAGGGCGCGCGGCGCGTGGCGGCGTTCTTCCGCAAGCACGGCACCGGGCTGTTCGCCTCCTGCCCGGGCTCGACCTGGGTGGGCGAGAGCGAGAAGTATCCGCTGGGCCTGCGCGGCATCACGAAGCCGGACCCCATCCGCCTGGAGGACATGGTGCTCTACGAGAAGGAGCGCGGCACGCTGGTGGAGAACACCCGCCGCCTGCTCGCGGGCCATCAGGCCTGCAACATCCTGCTCTACGGCGACAAGGGCACCGGCAAGAGCGCGACGGTCAAGGCGCTGCTCTCGAGCATGTGGCTCGACGGCCTGCGCATCGTCGAGGTGCCGCTGGCGCACCTGACCAACCTGCCCACGATCTTCTCCATCCTGCGCGAGCAGCCGGGCAAGTTCATCGTGTTCGTGGACGACCTGGCCTTCGGCGACTCCTGCCCGGAGTACACCGCGCTCAAGACGGTGCTCGAGGGCGGCCTGGAGGCGCGCCCGGAGAACGTCGTGGTCTACGCGACCAGCAACCGCCGCAACATCGTGCGCCAGCGCTTCTCCGAGCGCCAGGACGACGTGAACGAGCGCGATACGCTGGAGGAGAAGTTCTCCCTGGCGGACCGCTTCGACCTGCGGCTCACCTTCAAGGCGCCGACGCAGGACGAATACTTCACCATCTGCCAGGCGCTGCTGGACGCGCGCGGGCTTTCCTATGACTGGGAGGCGCTCATGCCGCGCGCCCGCGCATGGACGGTCAGCCACAACGGCTGCTCCCCGCGCATCGCGCGCCAGTTCGTCGATTTCATCGAGGGCGAGATGGCGCAGGAGAAGGCATAATCCGTGCAAAAGCAACGCCGCAGGGAAAAGGCTCCCTGCGGCGTTTTTGAAAAGTGGAGACGTCAGACCTGAATAGACGATAAATCTTCTAAAATGTGGAGGATATACGAGAAAATGAGCACCAAAAAGAAGAGAAAATGGATAGCTGGTGCCATGAGCCTGCTGGTCGGCGCGGCCTGCGCGCTGGTGCTGGGCGCGGTGTTCTACGGCGCGATGGCCTATCAGCTCGCGGGCGGCGAGGCAGCGGCGCAGACGGACGCGGCGCAGGCGGACGGCGCGACGCTGGCGATTGAGGGCGCGCAGCTGCTCTCCGAGCAGACGCAGACGGAGCGCCGCGGCGGGGAGGACTGCACGGTGCTCGTGCGCCGGTATGCGCTGGAGGACGGCACGCAGGCGGAGGCGATCACCGCGCGGCCCGCGGCGTACATCGAGCGGCTCTCCGAGGAGAAATGGACGGCGCAGCTGATCACGGGCTTTGTGCTCGCCGGGATGGAGGCGGTGTGCGCCGTGCGCGGGGAGGACGCGATGCTCTGCGCGCGGGAGGGGGATACGGTCTATGCGCTGCTCGCGCAGGCGGATGAGCAGACGCTCTACGCGCTGGGCGCGGCGGCAGGACTGGAGTGACGGTAAGAAGACAAAATTGCTTTCAACCGCGCGAAGCGAAGAAGGGGTTCGGGGACAATGTCCCCGAGCAGGGGTATGGGGGCGAGGCCCCCATCGTTCCCCCTCAGCGAAGCAGAAAAGCAAGAATCGCAGCGGAGCCGAAGGCGACTATTGCGATTCCGGTAGCGCGGCTTGAAACCAGCTCGATGGAGAATCGCATGCAATGAAAAAGGACGACACGCGTCGCCCTTTTTGTTTGTCTTTGGTTTTGGCTGCTGCACGCGCTTGGCGGGAGCAAACCGTCTCAATCGTAGGCTGCTTTGCAGCCTGCTCTGAGACTGCGTTTTTCTCCATTTGATATGGGAACGTTAGGGCTGCCGCCCTAAAACCTGCCTGAGGGATTTCAGTCCGGGGAACTCGCATAGTCGCGCTTAGGGCGCTCCTTGCGATTCCCGACGCTCCGCCTGCCTGTTTCCCGCACAGCGGGCGGCA
>JBJEUH010000064.1:13950-29144 GCA_051883735.1 Candidatus Ventricola sp. | reverse complement strand
TTTGTTTGTCAGAAAATTGCGCTAATGATCGTACAACGGGCGCCGGATGTCTGCGCCTGTTCAAGCGGTTTGCAAGGCAGAGCGGCATGAAAAAGCCAGAATCCCAAATCTGAGATTCCGGCAAGATGCTTTTCCTTTTGCCTGTCCGCCTGACAGGGCGCGGTTTGGATTTGAAAGCTGCGATTTTGCCGCTTGGATCATGCCGCGCGTTACTGGATTCGCTCGACGGTCCAGACGCTTCCGTCCGTGGCCAGGCGAAGCCGGCCATGGACGGCCAGCAGGGAAGGAATGCCCAGCTTTTTCATCTGGATCAGACCGTCCGTGTCGATCTGACCGCAGGTACAGATGACCAGACCGGGGGAGAGCTTGTCGATAAAGCTCTCCTGAAGCGCCTTGTAGCCGTGATGCGGATACTTGAGAATATCGGCTTTCAGATCGAGCGCGTCGTCTTCCGCCAGCAGCGTCTGCGTGGCGGCCTGGATATCGCCGGCGAAGAAGATGCGGCGCTCGCCGTATTCGATCATCAGAAGCACAGACTTGTTGTTCACGCGGGGCAGCTCCTCGTCCGTGCGCTGATAGACGGTGACGCGCGCGTCGCCGAATTCAATCGTATCGCCGCTGTGCACCCGCCGCATCGGTACGCCCATCTCGTGCAGCGCGTCGTAGACCTCAAAGCGCACGCCGTCGCCGTCGGGATAGTCCTCCGGAAAGCCCAGCAGGAATTCGCCGGCCGGAATCGCCTTGAGCACATGGTCGAAGCCGCCGATGTGGTCCCGGTCCGGATGGGAGTTGAGCGCGTAGGTCAGCTCAGTCACGTTCAGGCTCTCCAGAAGCGACCTGACCTCCCGCCATTGCGTGCCGCCGCAGTCGATCAGCATCGTGTACTCGCCGCAGCGCACAAGCGCCGCATCGCAGCCGTAGATCTTGGGAAAGTAGACCTCGAGCAGCCCGGCGTCTTCGGCAAAGGCAAAGTCTGCGTTTTCTCCGCGCGTCTTGTCGATGATGATCTGTTCTTCAGCGCAGGCCGCACAGGCGGCAAGCAGCAGCGTCAGGCAAAGCGCCAGAATTCTCTTCATGGGCGTCGCTCCTTTTGTATCGGCAATCGTGCGCGCCCGGACTTGGCCCAGAGCGCGGGCGCTGTTTGTATGTATACGCTGCAATCGCCAAATTTCCTGCGCGGGTCAGTCGATCAGAAGAAGGAAAACATTTGTTTTGGATGAATTATTTCCTGTTCGCTGTGAGGAGAACGCGGCGGAAGGAGGAATAAGATGGAGAAAAACAAAGGAAAAAAGCCTGAATTGATCAAGAAGACGGATTTGCAGACCATGCGCGATAACTATCAGCAGGCGGCGCTGCGCAAGGAGAAGCTGTATGTGCTGCTGGACATGCTGGAAACGCAGGAGCTTTCGCCTGAGGAGCACGTGCGCGTGTGCGAGCAGGCCGAAAAGCATATTCAGGATCTGAAAGAGGAACGCGAGCAGATGATCCTCTATATGGCGGAGGAGACGGTGTTCCTGGATGAGGCGGAGACGCGCCTCAAGGAGATCATGCGCGTGACGAAGAAGCGCGAGAAGAAGCGCATCGTCAGCCCCGCGCCGACGAACGCGCAGATCGACGCAGCGGAAAGAAAGCTGCGCCATTTTGCGCAGGGCGCCTCGTTTTACAAGCTGTTCTGGGTGTTCTTCATCGGCTGCTTTGCCGGCGTGATCGTGGAACGCCTGTGGTGCTTCATCCGCACGGGCACCATCGAGCCGCGCGTCGGCCTGATTTACGGCCCGCTGAACCCGGTGTACGGCATCGGCGCGTTGGCGCTGACCTGGGCGCTGTATCCGCTGCGCAACCGCTCAAAGCTCCTGTCCTTCATCGGCGGCATGGTCATCGGCAGCGTGGTGGAATATGGCTGCTCGTTCGTGCAGGAGCTGATGACGGGCTCCACCTCCTGGGACTACTCGAATCAGCCGTTCAACCTGAACGGACGCATCTGCCTGCTGTACTCGATCTACTGGGGCTTCCTGGGCGTGCTCTGGATCAAGGAGCTGTACCCGCGCATGGCCAAGGGCATCCTCAAGATTCCCAACCGGGTCGGCAAGCCGCTGACGATCGCGCTGCTCGTGTTCATGATCTTTGACTGCGTGATGTCCGGTCTCAGCGTGCTGCGCTGGGTGGAGCGCCGTGGGGGCGAGCCGGCGGGCAACAGCGTCGAGGCGTACTTTGACGAGCATTACCCCGACGAGCGGATGCAGGCGATCTATTCCAATCTCGTATTTTCAGAAGAATAAATGATTTCCTGAAAAAGGAAAATCGGCGGCAAGAAACGAATGAGATTCTTCGTCTAATGTGTAAAGAACACGGAAAGGAAGATGAAGAATGAAACGGATCTTGGCGCTGATTTTTTGTATGCTGCCTTTGGCGGCGGGCACGGCCCTGGCGGACGGTCAGGGCGAATGGCTGTACAGCAGGCTCAACGGCTGGACACAGCTGGCCTCGTACACGGGAACGTATGACGGCTATGTGAGCGTGGATGGCTGCGGCGGCGTGACACTGTCCGACGAGGTAACGGTGACGGTCATCAGCAAGAGCGCCAGCGTCTGGTCTGAGCCGCGCACAAACAGCAAGAAGCTGTCCTCCGCGGCGCATGGCAATGGACTCTGGTGCCGGATCGACGACCAGGGCAGGCCGATCCTGCAGAACGGATTCTATGCCGTGGAGGCCGACGGAAAGGACGGCTGGGTCAACGCGGACTATGTCGTGCTGAACGATCTGGAGATCACGCTGCTGGAGAGCAACGTCCCGGCGTATGTCGCGCCGGATGCGGCCTCCAAGAAGGTCGGCTCGCTCAGCAAGCTGACGAAATACCGCGTCATCGGCTTCTACGACGATTTCTACATCGTCAACCTGCGCGATGCGGCCGCGGCGTATATCCCCATGAGCGTGCGCCATCGGGACAATACCTTCGACCGGAACTATCACGGAGGCGGCGGCTACCGCAGGGAGGGCACGACGTACGGCAAGACGACGCTGCGCACGGGCCCGGGCAGCCGGTATCCGGAGATGGGCACGCTGAAGGCGGGCGCGACGGTTACGGTGTTCGATGTGATTGACGACTGGTATATGGTGGTCGATTCCTCGACGGGCGAGTGGGCGTTCCTCGCGCCGGACAGCCTGGATATTCAGCTGTGACCGCGTCCATCTCCAAGCAGCTTCACCCAATGAAGTCATTCGATGCCCGCTGTACGGTTTTCAGAATGGATAAGGATAAAAAAAACGCCGCTTCCGTTCGGAGGCGGCGGGCGCTCACAGCAGCAGGCACAGCGCCGGCAGCGTGACGAGCGAGAGCAGCGTGGAGATGAAGACCAGGCAGGAGGCGAACGGCGCGTCGCCGTCGTAGCGCGCGGCGAGGATGGCCGTCGTGGAGCCTGCGGGCATGCCGGAGGCGAGCACCATCACGCCGCGGACCATCGGCTCCACGGGCAACAGCGACAGCGCGGCATACACGGCGAGGGGGATGAGCAGCAGACGCACAAACGTGTACCACCACATCATGCCGTCGTGCAGGTTGATGTGCTCCGCGCCGGCGAGAATGCTGCCGATGACCAGCATGGACAGACAGGTGTTGGCGCTGCTCGCGCCGGAAAGCGCCTTCTGCAGCGGGCCGGGCAGCGTGGGATTGCCGGCGAGCATCAGCGCAAAGCCGATCAGCACGGCCACGATGCACGGGTGTGTCGCCAGCTTTTTGATTACGCTCCTGCCATCCGTGTGCGTGAACAGCGACAGGCCGGCAGACCACATCACCACGCGCTGGGGAATCAGCAGCACGGAGGTCAGCAGCGTGCCCATCGCGCCGTATACGCCGCCGATGATCGGAATGCCCAGAAAGCCGGCGTTGGAGCAGACGGTGGCGTAGCGCAGGCAGGCCCGGCGCTCGGGCGACGCACCGGGATAGAGCACGCGGCTTGAGAGCAGATAGAACAGCTGCACGCCCACGGACACAGCGATCATCACGCCGCAGGAGGCGAGGATGCCGCCCGTCAGATCGAGCTGGAACGAGCAGATGATGTTGCAGGGCAGGATGAAGTTGATCAGCAGATCGGAGAGCGACTTGCGCCCGGCGGGCGTGATCGTGCCGATCCGGGTGAGCACGAAGCCTGCGATGATGTACAGGAACAGCTGCGCCTGCAGCGCAGCCATGGTTTCAAACGGAGACGTTGTCATAAGCACCTCACAGAGCAGTTGCGGATCATGCGCCTATTGTATCGCCAAGGGAAAGAGCTGTCAAGAAAATCAAGGACAGCGACGCGGTCGATCCGCTGCTGTACGCGGCGTGTACGAGAGCGAGCTGCGTCCGCTGCTCGAGGTGCTGACCGGCGCGACGTATGAGGAGAATCTCGCGTATCTGAAAAAACTGGATCGAATCGCGCATGGCATACCTCGACAAAAACTGGTAAGCGGCGCGAATCGTGCAGTTATTCTGTAAATTACATGAATCCCCTAAGGAATCGAACGCTTTCTTGGGGGATTTTACATTTTTTTAGAAGAAAAGGGTTTCTCCGCTTGTAACCTGCGAGGAATTATTCTATAATAGATTCTACACTTTTGTAGAACAAAGAACATTTGAGGGACGCGCTGTTTCAGCGCAGGAGGAGCCATGTATAGATTGCTTCTGGTTTCCGACAAGGAGGAGATCCGTTCGCTCTATGAGCACTTCTCCGAGTGGGAAAATCTGGGGTTTGAGCGGCCCGCTGTGGCATCCAGCGCGCAGGAAGGCATTTCCCTGCTGAGCCACAGCCGGTTTGACGCGGTGTCTTCGCTGCTCTCCGTCAGCGAGGGCAAGCAGTTCTTCGCGTATCTTTCCCGCAGGCCGGAGATGCTGGGCATGGAGACCGCGCGCGATGAGGCGCGGCTTCGCCGCGAGATCAGCAGCGCCAGGCGCGCGCTGTCCTCCAGGGACGCCGCCCGCCAGATGAAGCAGGTGGACGATTTCACCCGCGTGATGCAGGGCGAGTTCTTCTGCGATCTGCTGCGCGGCGCGGCGATGGACGAAAACCGCATCGACGAGCGCCTGCGCTCCCTGAAGATGCAGGCGCTTCAGGCTTCCCGTCCGGTGGCGATGTCCTCGTTCCGCCTGCCGCAGGGCGATTACTTCCTGGCCGAGGTCTGGCGTTACGGCCGCGAGCGCCTGGAAAACGCGCTGCGCAACATCTTCGAAAACGGCGACGAACCCATGTACTTCGTGCTGCTAATCATCAACCCGCACCACATGCGCCTGCTGGGCCTGCCGCGCGAGGAGATGACGAAGGAGGAGGTCTGCGCGCAGATGACCGCGCACCTGAACCGCTGCCAGGCCAGCCTGGAGGCCTACTTCGAGCTGACGCTGGACATCAAGCGCATCGTCGGCTATGACAGCCTGTACGCGCTGGGCCGCGAGAATATCCTGCGCACCGCGCACTGATCCCACGCCCTTCAAACGCCTGAAGCCGCCGGCTTCGGGTGTTTTTTTGTGCGCAGAAAGCATACGCTTTCACGCATGGGCGGCAGGAAGGAGGCGTTTCGCTTGGGCAAAAGAGGCATGAGGCGAATCGCGCTGTCCAGCAGCCTGCCGGAGGATGCGCTGGCGGCGGGCGCACGCGTGACGATGATCGGCCAGAGCAGCGTGCTGGTGGAGGGGCAGCGCGGCGTGGTGGAGCTGAGCGGCGGGCGCATCCGCCTCAAGACGCCGGACGGCATGCTCAGCGTGCTGGGGCAGGCGCTGGAGCTGCGCGAGCTTTCCGCAGACGCGGCGATGATCGTGGGCGAGCGGATCGAGACGGCAACCTACGCCAGGAGCGACGCGCATCGGGAGGGGTGAGGCGGCGTGCATGTGACGGTGGAGATCGAGGGGATCAACCTGGAAAAGCTGCTGCGCGCGGCGGCGGACGGCGGTCTCGTCGTGACGCATGCGCAGCGCTGCGGCCCGAGGAGGATGCGCCTGCGCGTGCGCGCATACCAGATGAAGCGGATGCAGGCGCTCTGCGCGCGCTTTGGCTGGGAACTGAGGGAGGTTCGAGCGGGCAGCCTTGTGCGCGCGGCACGCTTTCTGCGCCGCAGGGCGCTGCTCGCGCCGTCTCTGGCGCTGGGCGCGCTGCTGGTGTGGCTGTCCAGCCAGATGATTCTCGCCGTTCGCATCGACAACGCGCATGAGAGCATTGCGGAGGTGCGGCGCGTGCTTGAGGACGCGGGCGTGCGGCCCGGAAGGCTGAAGGCGGCGTTTTCCATCGATGAGCTGCGCGCGCGCCTGGCGCTGCGGCTTCCGGGGCTGTCGTTCGTGGGGCTGCGCTATGCGGGCAGCACGCTGGTGTGCGACTGCCGCAGCGCGACGCTCGGCGAGCAGGCGGACGTGCCGGGCGAAGGACAGGACATCGTCGCGGCGCAGCCGGGGATCATCACGCGCATCTCCGCTTCCAGCGGCACGCCGCTGGTCACGCCGGGACAGGCCGTCGTCAAGGGCCAGGTGCTCATCCGCGGGGTCGAGCGCACCCAGAAGGGAGAGCTGCGCGCCGTGCGGGCGCAGGGGCAGGTGAGCGCCCGCGTGTATGCGAAGGGCGAGGCGAAGGTGAGCCTGACGGAAACGACCACGGTGGAGACCGGGCAGACGCGCACGCGCGTGACGGTGCATACGCCGTGGCACGAGCGCGTGGTGCGCGATGCGCAGCCGTTTGACACCCAGGACGTGAGCCGGGAAAGGCAGGTGGTCGTCGGGCTCTACCTGCCGCTGTGGCGGGAAATCGAGACCTATGCGCAGACGGAGGTGTTTTCCTCGCCGCGCGACAAGGGCGACGCGGCCTCCATGGCACAGGGCGCGGCGGAAAAAATTGCAAAAGATCAATGCCCCTACGACGCGTTGATTCTTGACAAATGGGTAAATTATAGTATGATAGATAATGAGTTCGTGTATGCGACGGTTGTGCTTGAGTACGAGACGGCCATCGCGGGCAGAACAAAGTAAGAAAAACGCAAGGAAATACAGGAGGCATGCGCCTTTGACTCAGGAAATGAAGGAGGCTCCCGTCAGCGGGGCCATTCAGAATCTGTTCGGCGCGGGCGACGAAAACGTACGCCTGCTCGAGCAGCTTCTCGACGTGCGCGTCGCGCTGCGCGGCGGCGAGATCACCGTGGAGGGCGAGCAGGAGCAGGCGGTCGATCTGGCGGAGGCCGTGCTCAGCAGGCTGGGCGCGCTCTGCGCCCGCGGCGAGCGCGTGGACACGGCGCTGGTGCAGTACGCCGTGCACCTGGCCAGGACGGACGAGCTGGAGCAGCTGGACACGCTGTTTGGGGAGGTCGTCGCCACGACCTTCCGCGGCAGGCCGATCCGCTGCAAGACGCTCGGCCAGCGCGAGTACGTCAGGGCCATCAAGAAGAACACGCTGACGCTGGGCGTCGGCCCGGCGGGCACGGGCAAGACCTATCTGGCGATGGCCATGGCGGTGTCCGCGCTCAAGAGCAAGGATGTGGAGCGCATCGTGCTCACGCGGCCGGCGGTGGAGGCGGGCGAGAAGCTGGGCTTCCTGCCCGGCGACCTGAACCAGAAGGTCGATCCCTATCTGCGCCCGCTGTACGACGCGATGTTTGAAATGCTGGGCGCGGAGACGTGCCAGCGCATGCAGGAGCGGGGGATCATCGAGGTGGCCCCGCTGGCCTACATGCGGGGACGCACGCTCTCGGATGCATTCATCATCCTGGACGAGGCGCAGAACACCACCCAGGAGCAGATGAAGATGTTCCTGACGCGCATGGGCTTCCGCTCCAAGATCGTCGTCACGGGCGACCCGTCGCAGATCGACCTGCCGCGCGGCAAGAAGAGCGGCCTGATCGAGGCGATGGAGGTGCTGGAAGATGTGCCGGATATCGCCGTGCAGCGGCTGACGCATCAGGATGTGGTGCGCCATGAGCTGGTGCAGGCGATTGTACGCGCGTACGACGCGCATGCGCTCCGCGCAAAGGAGGAAAGATTCGATGGACGATTTGCCGAAGAAAAGCTCGATGTGGATTGACAATCTGAGCCATCGCGTCAGGATGGCGCTCTTTGCGGTGGTGACGTATCTGGTGCTGCTGCTGATCTGCCTTCTGACCATTTCGCCGGAGCAGTACGACCTGAGCGTGGGCGACGTCGCGCCGAAGACGATTACCGCGAGCCGCGATATCGTCGATGAAATCACGACGGAACGCCGCCGCCAGCAGGCGGCCGACGCGGTCTCTCCGGTGTACTTCAAGGACGATACCGTCTCCGACGCCGTCATGGCGGACCTGGATGCGGCGTTTTCGGAGCTGCGCTCGGTGCGCGAGCTGGGCGCGCAGATCCAGAGCGGCTGGACCGGGCAGGACGAGAGCTTCACCGACGAGGATTACAGCCAGGCGCAGGGGATGCTCACCAGCCTCAAGCTGAGCAATTATCAGCTGCGCACGCTGATGAGCACGACCGAGCGCGATTTTGAGACGCTGTACCAGAGCGTGACCTCGGCCACGCGCACGGCGCTGGTTTCCACCATCACCGAGGGCCAGCTGGGCGATGCGATCAACAACATTCAGCAGATCGTCGCCTATAATACGCGCACCGATCTGTGGTACAACGTCGCGATTCCGACGCTGCGCGCGTGCCTGAGGCCGAACATGCTGATCGATCAGACGGCCACGGAGGAGAACCGCCAGAAGGCATATGACGCCGTGGAGCCGACCGTCTACAAGCAGGCGCAGAACATCGTCGTCAAGGGCGACCGCGTGAGCGCGGAGCAGATCGCCGTGCTGGACGCGCTGGGCCTCCTTCGGGGCGACAGCTTTGACGCCACGCTCTACGTCGGCGCTGCGGTGCTGCTGGCGCTGATTCTCGCGGCGACCTACCTGTTCATCTATCTCTTTTCGCCGCAGATGTTTCAGTCCGGGCACCACGCGTTTGTGCTGCTGATCGCCGGCGTGCTCACGCTGACGCTGAGCATGCTGGTGGGCCGCTACATCAGCGTGAGCGCGATGCCTGTGATGCTCGCCGCCATGCTGGTGGTCAATCTGTTGGGCGCGCGCCCGGCCTATGTGATCAACCTGGCGCTTTCCATGCTCATCACGTTCCTGACCGTTGCCGGCCCGGGGCTGGAGACCTCGCAGATGCTCAGCGTCCTGCTGATGACCAATGTCGGCGGCATGCTGTCCATCTGCCTGATGCGCCGCAATCCTGCGCGCGTGTTCGTATTCTTCACGGGCCTGATCGTCGGCGCGGCCGACTTTGTGGTGCATTTGTGCGTCGGCACGCTGATTTCGGGCAGCCTGACCGGCATGCTGGGCAGCGCGAGCTATACGATTCTGGGCTCGGTCACGGCGGCAATTCTGTGCGTCGGCCTTCAGCCGATTCTGGAGGCGGCGTTCAATCTGGTGACGCCGGCCAAGCTCATCGAGCTGTCCAACCCGAATCATCCGCTGCTGCGCCGCCTGATGATCGAGACCCCGGGCACCTATCATCACTCGATGATCGTGGCCAACCTGGCGGAGGCCGCCGCAGAGGCCATCGGCGCGGACGCGGTGCTGGTGCGCGTGGGCGCGTATTACCACGACATCGGCAAGCTGGTCCGTCCGCTGTACTTCAAGGAAAACCAGATCGGCGAAAACCCGCATGACAAGACCGACCCGCGCGTCTCCACGGCCATCCTGACCGAGCACACGCGCGACGGCGTGGAGCTGGCCAAAAAGCACCGCCTGCCCGAGCCCATCATCGACATGATCCAGCAGCACCACGGCGACACCGTTGCGATGTACTTCTACGCCAAGACCGTCAAGCAGATGGGCGAGGAGAACGTGGATATCAACGACTTCCGCTACGACGGCCCGAAGCCGCAGACCGCGGAGGCGGCCATCCTGATGCTTTCGGATACGGTGGAGGCGGCTGTGCGCTCCATTCCGGAGCCCACGCAGGCGAAGATCTCCGCGATGATCCGCAAGCTGGTGCGCGGCAAGATGGAGGACGGCCAGCTGGACGAATGCACGCTGACCTTCCGCGATATCGGCAAGATCTGCGCGGCGTTTGAAAATGTGCTCAAGGGCGTGTTCCACGAGCGCATCGAGTATCCGAGCGTCGACCTGAACCGCAGTAAGCGCCATCACAGCAACCGCAGCAAGCCTGCGGAGGCCAGGCAGGAGCCCCATCGGGAAGAAAAGCAGGAGACGCAGCCTGCGGAGGCCGGAAAATGATTCTGGAATTTGAAGACGAGCTGAATCTGCTCGGCGAGGAAGCCAGGGCGCTCATGCAGCGCTGCGCCGACGCCGCGCAGAAGGCCGAGGGCGTGAGCGAAACGCTGGCGGCGTTCGTGCGCATCGTCAGCGACGACGAGATCCGGACGATCAACCGCGAGCAGCGCGGCAAGGACGTATCGACCGACGTGCTCTCCTTCCCGACGGTCAATTACCCGGCGGGCAGGACGGCGGGCGGCTGCGCGCGGCTGCTGCGCCGCGAATACGACCCGGAGATCGGCGCGTGCGTGATCGGCGACATCATCATCTCGATGGATCATGTGCGCGCGCAGGCGGCAGAATATGGCCACAGCGAGCGGCGTGAGAGCGGGTATCTGCTCACGCACGGCCTGTTTCACCTGATGGGCTACGACCACATGACGGATCAGGACAAGCCGGTGATGCGCGCGATGGAGGAAAAGGCGCTCGCGTCCATCGGCCTGACGAGGGAGGGAGAAACCGTGACGGACGAAAAGCTGCTCGAGCTGGCGGTGAAGATGCTCGACTATTCGTACAGCCCGTATTCCAAATACCCGGTCGGCGCGGCGCTGCTCGCCGAGGACGGCCGCGTGTTCACCGGCTGCAACATCGAGAACGCCGCCTTCGGCAACACGATGTGCGCCGAGCGCACGGCGCTGTTCAAGGCGGTGAGCGAGGGCGCGCGGAAATTTACGACGATCGCCATCGCCTCCCGGGGCTCCGCGCCGTTCCCGTGCGGCGCATGCCGCCAGTCGCTCAACGAGTTTGCGCCGGATCTGCGCATCCTGGTCACCTGGGACGGCAACGTCCGGGAGACGACGCTGCGCGCGCTGCTGC
This sequence comes from Candidatus Ventricola sp., assembly GCA_051883735.1. GTDB lineage: Bacteria > Bacillota > Clostridia > Christensenellales > Aristaeellaceae > Ventricola. Next base: position 18,083 of record JBJEUH010000064.1, on the reverse strand, counting down.
CGGAGGGCTTCGGCCCGGCGTCGCTGGAGTGAGCCGGACCTGATTGACACATCAAGGGGATTCACGGAGGGCGAAATACGGCTCCTCCTTCGTGCCGCGGGCACGGAATCCCGGGAAAGATTGAGGATATGATGAAAGAGAATCAGTTTCTTTCGGGCTTTGCCGCGATCGTCGGCCGCCCGAATGTCGGAAAATCCACGATGATGAACGCGATGGTCGGCGAGAAGGTCGCCATCGTCTCGAGCCGACCGCAGACCACCCGCAACCGCATCATGGGCGTGGCGACGGCCCCGGACCACCAGATCGTGTTCCTGGATACCCCGGGCCTGCACAAGCCCCGAACGAAGCTGGGCGAGTACATGGTCAAGTCCGTCGAGGGCGCGATGGACGGCATCGACGTGCTGCTGGTGCTGGTGGACGTGAGCGACGTCGGGCCGCAGGACCGCGCCATCGTCGAGGAGATGGCCGCGCGCAAGGTGAAGAAGATTCTCGTGCTCAACAAGACGGACATCGTCGATGAGGCGAAGCTGATGGCGACCATCCAGTCCTTCTCCTCGGAGCAGTACGACGCGATCGTCCCCATCAGCGCGCGCACCGGCAAGAACATGGAGGAGCTGCGCAGGCTCATCGTCTCCTTCCTGCCGCAGGGCCCGAAGTACTTCCCGGACGACATGATGACCGACCAGCCGGAGCGCGTCATCTGCGCGGAGATCATCCGCGAGAAGGCGCTGCTGCACCTGCGCGACGAGGTGCCGCACGGCGTGGGCGTGGAGATGATGCGCATCCAGAAGCTGAGCGAGAACATGACCGAGATTCACGCGACGATTTACTGCGAGCGCGCGAGCCACAAGGGCATCATCATCGGCAAGCAGGGCGCGATGCTGCGCACCATCGGCGCCGAGGCCCGCAGGGACATTGAGAACCTGCTGGGCACCCGCGTCAACCTGCAGCTGTGGGTCAAGGTGCGCGAGGACTGGCGCAACCGCATGGACGACCTGCGCACGCTCGGCTACGAGGATATGTGATGCATCCGGCGCGGAGGAGCTTCCTTCGCGCTTTTGCTTTGCCCAAAGGCTTTTTGAAGCGCGAAGCGAACATGGGGTCAAGGGGCGAAGTCCCTTGGCGGGTTTTAGGGCGGCAGCCCTAACGTTCCGGGTAAACGGAGCGTTGATTGCTTTTGCCGCTGTTTTCCGCTATCATATTGCCCGAGGAGGCGAAGAACATGGATGCAAACAAGACCGGCGCACTGATTCGTCAGCTGCGCGTCAGCAAGGGCATGACCCAGCGGGAGCTTGCACAGCAGCTGATGGTGAGCGAGCAGGCGGTTTCCAAGTGGGAGCGCGCGCTCGGCTGCCCGGACATCTCGCTGCTGCGGGAGCTGGCCGCGTTGCTTGACGTGGACGTGCGCAGCCTCCTGAACGGCGAACTGAACGAGAGCGAAAGGGATGGAGGCAATATGAGGAGAATCCGCTTCTATGTGTGCCCGGTGTGCGGCAACGTCGTCACGATGACGGGCGAGGCACAGGTTTCCTGCTGCGGCCGCACGCTGGAGGCGATGAAGCCCGTGCCCTGCGATGAAGCGCACGCGATCCGCGTCACGCCGATGGACGGCGAGATGCACGTCGCGTTTGATCACGGCATGAGCAAGGAGCACCACATCCGGTTTGTGGCGGCGGTGGGCTTTGACCGCGTGCTGCTGGTGCGGCTGTATCCCGAGCAGGGCAGCGAGCTGCGCGTGCCGTATCTGCCGCGGGCGACCTATTACGTCGGGTGCAGCCGGGACGGCCTGTTTACCTGTCAGGCGTAAAAATTTTCCAAACCATGCAAGAAATCCCTCCCGTGGATCGTCAAATCAGCAAAGACGAAACGGGAGGGGTTTTCGTATGAAGAAAAGGATGAGCGCGCTGCTGCTGTTCGCCGCGCTGTGCCTTTGCGCGGCCTGCGCGCTGGCGGGCGACTACGGCACGGCGGTGGTCGACGCGGGCAATTCGAACCGGGTGCATCTGCGCGAGGAGCCGTCTGCGGAGGCGAAATCGCTCGGCCTGTATTTCACAGGCACGCAGGTGGAGTGCAGGTCCGACCCGGCCGGGGAATGGGTGGACGTGAAGATCGGACGGGAGCGCGGCTACATGAAGTCGCGGTACCTGAAGACGGGCAATGCAGCGGACTGCGTGACGCCGCGCTTCAAGACGGGCACGGTGACGGCCACCAACTACGGCCGGCTGCGCAAGGGGCCGTCGACGGAGTATCAGTTCATCTGCAACGTGAGCAACGGCGCGACCGTGACCATCATGGGCGAGACGGACGAGCACTGGTACTATGTGAAGGCGGGCAAGGAGATCGGCTTCATGAGCTCGGGCCTGGTGCGCATCGATGGGGAGATGCAGAGCCAGCCGGCCGCGACGAGCACGCCTGTCCCATCGACCACAGCGGCCTGGAAAAAGGCGTATCGGGACTGGATCGCCCAAAACGGGCAGAGCGAATACCGCTACGGCCTGATCTATGTCAACCGCGACGGCGTGCCTGAGCTGGCCGTGGACACGAGGACGGAGGCAGGCGGCTGCCAGATTCTGACATACGACCAGGGAAGAACCAGCGTTTTGCAGACCCGGCGGCGCGGCTTCACCTATATCCCGGGCGGGAATGCCCTCTGCAATGCCGATGGAAGCATGGACTACTATTACGACGACGTGTACACGCTGGAAAACGGCGCATGGAAGCGCGTGGCGTACGGCGAGTATTACGGCTACAAGGGCGGATGGAGCGAGGAGCAGAACCGCTATATCTGTGAGACCTACGTCTGGAACGGCACACAGACGACGATGGAGGGCTACCTGCAGGCCCTGGCGCGGGTCTATCCGCAATCCGTCGCCCAGCAGCCGGCCTTTGCGTACAGCCACGACGAAATCCTCGCGGCGCTGAAGTGAGGGGGAAGGCAGCGTGAAAAGAGGAGGGGCGCTCTTCCTGGTCATCTGTATCTGCCTGTGCGCTGCGTGCGCGGCGCAGGCGGAGTATTCGCCCGGCTGCCTGATGGAGCCACCGCAGGAGGTGCGCGACCACATCGCGCGCCAGTTCTCCGCGTATACGCTGGAGGACTACTGCGAGATATACGACACGCCTGATGGAGATTACGGTTTCGCGCTGCTGACGGCAGGCGATGAACGGGTGTTGTTGGGGTATCATGGGAAGGACGGCAAAATGACGTATTGGCTCAAGAACCATGGCGCGGTCATGCAGGGCAGCGAGGAGGCCTGGTTTGATGCGGTGCCCCAGGGCGAAACGCGCTATACGGCGGACGGAACGCCGTATCTGACTGACGGCCTGTCGTTTTCTGTGACCCGCCTGGATGATGCGGGCGAGATGTACCTCAAGAGCGTCGCCTACCATTGGGAGGACGGCGGCTTCAAGCTGACCTGGTACAAGGATTGGGATGAATTCTACGGCTATGTGGACGTCGGCGACGGCGTACTCCACTTCTCCAACCGGCTTGAGGGCTGGGACTTTGGAAAGGTCTACGGCACGGTGCAGCGCGATCTGCGCTATGTGAGCTACGATGCGCTGCCCAAGACGATTGAAGAAGCGCGAAAGAAGCTTACGCAGGAGCCGGATATTCCGAAGGGCGGCTTGCTCGAGGCGAGAAGGGTGAGGTTCACGGGCGGGCAGAAGTATCCCGTGTACACCGGGCCGGGTGAGAAATATGTCCGCAGCGGCAACGGAAAAGGACAGGTCAGCACCAATGACTGGATTCAGGTCTTTGGCCGGGTGGGCGACTATATCATGATTCAGTACGACATCAGCGCGGATCATTATCGCATCGGATGGATCGACGCATCCGCCATGCCGAAGGGCGAAAGCGCAGGGTGGCTGACGTTTGGCCAGGGCGTGCAGACGCTGAAGCGGGGCTGCACGCTGACGGATGATCCGCTGAACAGCGGCGCGCCGCTGTGCGAACTTCATGCTGGCGACCAGGTGATCAACCTGTGCAATCTCGGCTATGACTGGGTGTATGTGCAGGTGAGCCAGAGCAACGGACTCTATTGCGGCTTTGTTCCAAGTTGGGTATTAGAGGAATGACAAATCGAAAGGCAGCCCCAAATCGGAGCTGCCTTTTGCATACTTTCGGTTGTGCGCCG
>JBJEUH010000064.1:1630-13850 GCA_051883735.1 Candidatus Ventricola sp. | reverse complement strand
CCCCCAGGCAGGTTTCAGGGCGGCAGCCCTGACGTTTTCTCTTATCCTGCGTTCTTCCCGCACGCTTCGCAGTTTCCGCCGCAGCTGGCCGCCGCGGCCTCGTCCTGCGCGATGAGCAGCTCCTGCTGCTCCTTTTTCCTGGCTGCGTCGCCCGCAACGGCGAGCATCAGGCGGATGCGGTTCTCCTGATTGACCTTCGTGGCCGAGAGGTCGTAGTCGATCGGCACGATGTTGATGCCCGGGTGCACCTGCGTCAGGCGGCGGATCATGCCCTTGCCTGCGATGTGGTTGGGCAGACAGCCGAAGGGCTGCGCGCAGATGATGTTCTCGTAGCCGTTTTCGGCCAGCTCCAGCATCTCGGCGGTCAGCAGCCAGCCCTCGCCCATCTTGCAGCCGTAGCCGATGACGTTGTCCACCAGCGACTTCGTGTGCGAGAAGGCGGACGGCGGCACAAAGGCCGGGTGCGTGCTGATGGCGTCGATGAGCAGGCGCTCCATCCGCTGCACATACCTCTTGAGGAACGTGCAGAAGAGCTTCTTGAACGGGTTGCCGCCGTAGAGATCGATGTCCTGAATGCGGTTGTCGATCTTGAAGAGGGCAAAGCCCATGATGCCGGGCAGCATGTACTCGCAGTCCTGCGTGCGAAGGAACTCCTCCAGGCGGTTGTTGCCCAGCGGGGAATACTTGACGTAAATCTCGCCGACGATGCCCACGCGCGTCTTCTTCTCGTGGCTGCGCTCGATGGCGTCGAAGTCGGCCACGATCCTGTCCATGTTCGCGCGGATCTCCTTCTGCGAGAGGCCCTTTCCGCGGTTGAACTGCGCGATCAGCTCGGCGTTCCAGCGCTCGATCAGCGCGTCCGTGTCGCCCTTGTGAACCTCGTACGGGCGGGTCTGGTTGGAGACGTGCATGATGCAGTCGCCGTAGACCAGAGAGGAGACGACCTGGCGGATGAGCGGGAGCGTCAGCTGGAAGCCGGACGCCTTTTCCAGGCCGCTCATGTTGACGGAGATGACCGGGATGTGCTCGAGGCCCGCCTTTTTGAGCGCCTTGCGCAGCAGGAAGATGTAGTTGCTGGCGCGGCAGCCGCCGCCGGTCTGCGTGATGGCGAGGGCGACCTTGTTCAGGTCGTACTTGCCGGAGTGCAGCGCGTCGATGAACTGGCCGATGACCAGCAGCGCCGGGACGCAGGTGTCGTTGTGGACGTACTTGAGGCCTTCGGCCATGACGCCGGGGCCGTCGTTTTTGAGGATTTCCACGTTGTAGCCGTTCAGGCGGAAGACCTTTTCCATGAGCGAGAAGTGGAAATCGAGCATGTTCGGCGCGAGAATGGTGTAGCCCGCCTCGCGCATTTCCTTTGTGAATTCAACGTGCGCAACAGCCATGGCTCACACCTCCTTTGCGCTTTCAAGCGCCTGCTGCTGGTCGATTGCGGCGAACAGGGAACGCAGACGAATGCGGACCGCGCCGAGGTTGGTGATCTCGTCGATCTTGATCTGCGTGTAAATCCTGCCCTTGTCCTCGAGAATCTCGCGCACCTCGTCGGTGGTGATCGCGTCCACGCCGCAGCCGAAGGAGACGAGCTGAACGAGGTTCATGTCCTTCTGCGTGGTGATGTAGCGCGCGGCCGCGTAGAGGCGGGAGTGATATGTCCACTGGTTGAGCACGCCCACGGGCGCTTTTTCCATGTGGTGGGAGATGGAGTCCTCGGTGACGACCGCCGCGCCGAAGCCGGCGATCAGCTTGTCGATGCCGTGGTTGATCTCCGGATCGACGTGGTACGGACGGCCGATGAGCACGATGATGCGGCGGCCCTCCCTGCGCGCGGCCTCGATCATCTCCTCGCCCTTGGCGCGCAGGTCGGCCATGTAGGCCTCGTACGCGGCATAGGCAGCGTCGCTGGCGGCGCGCACCTCGGCAAGCCGGATGTCCGGGAAGTGCCTGCGCAGGATGTCGGTCATCTTTTTGGGGAAGTGATGCCGGTGATCCAGACCCACATAGTCGTGGATGAAGTCGATCTCGCGCACGCACGGCATGTTCGCGGAGATGACCTCCGGGTAATAGGCGACGACCGGGCAGTTGTAGTGGTTGTCGCCCAGCTTCTCGTCCAGGTTGTAGCTCATGCAGGGGTAGAAGATGCGCCTCACGCCCTGATCGATGAGCCACTGCACATGACCGTGCATCAGCTTCGCGGGGAAGCAGACCGTATCCGAGGGAATGGTCGCCTGGCCGTCGATGTAGAGCTTGCGGGAGGAGAAGGGGGAGACCACCACGTCAAACCCGAGCCTGCTGAAGAACGTGTGCCAGAACGGCAGCAGCTCGTAGAGGTTCAGGCCCAGGGGCAGGCCGATCTGCCCGCGCGGCGCGCCCTCATGGCGCGCGTCCATGATCGCCTTCAGCTTCTCCTGCTTGTAGGCGTACAGGTTCAGGCTGCTCACGGCCTTGCTGCCCGCGACCGGACGGTCGCAGCGGTTGCCGCTGATGTAGCGCCGGCCCGCGCCGAAGTTGTTGATGGTCAGGCGGCAATGGTTTTCACAGCCGTTGCAGCGGGTATGCGTGACCTCGTTGCTGAAATGCTGGAGCGCGTCCAGGCTGAGCACCGTGCTCTCGCCCAGGATCAGGGCGCGCTGGGCCCTGGCGTGCAGCGCCGCGCCATAGGCGCCCATCAGGCCGGCGATGTCCGGGCGGACGACGTCGGTCTTCAGCTCGCTTTCAAAGGCGCGCAGCACCGCGTCGTTGAGGAATGTGCCGCCCTGCACGACGATGTGACGGCCCAGGTCCTGCGCGCTGGAGCAGCGGATGACCTTGTACAGCGCGTTCTTGACGACGGAGATGGACAAGCCGGCGGAGATGTCGGTCACGTCCGCGCCGTCCTTCTGCGCCTGCTTGACGGAGGAATTCATGAACACCGTGCAGCGGGAGCCGAGATCGACCGGCTTGCGTGCGGCCAGACCGAGCTGGGCGAACTCCGCGATGTCGTAGCCCAGCGCGTTGGCGAACGTCTGCAGGAAGGAGCCGCAGCCGGAGGAGCAGGCCTCGTTGAGGAAGATGTTGTCGATCACGCCGTTGTGGATCTTGAAGCACTTGATGTCCTGGCCGCCGATGTCGATGATGAAATCGACGTCGGGCATGAAGGCCTTCGCGGCGGTGAAGTGCGCAACGGTCTCCACCAGGCCGAAGTCCACGCCGAACGCGCTGCGGATGAGGTCCTCGCCGTAGCCGGTGACCGCGCCCGCGCAGACCGTCCAGTCCGGATGCTCCGTGCGCAGGTCGGTGAGGAAGCTGCGCACATGCGGCACCGGATCGCCGGAGTTGGACTGATAGCGGGTGAGCAGCAGCTCGCCGTCCTCGGAGACGACGACGGACTTGATCGTGGTGGAGCCGGAGTCGATGCCCAGGTACACGTTGCCGGTATAGCCCTCGGGGGCGCGGCGGGCGACCTTCGCGCGGTCGTGGCGCGCCCGGAAGGCGTTCAGCGCGTTCTCATTTTCAAACAGCGGGGGCAGGGCGTTGTAGCTCTCCGTGCTGTGGAACGCGTCGATGGCCTCGATGCATTCGGCAAGCTGCATGTCCTCCATCGCCTGATGGGCCGCGCCCAGGGCGACGAAGTAGAGCGAGTTCTCCGGGCACAGGCCGGAAAGGCCCAGCGCCTCGTCAAAGCAGGCGCGCAGCTCGCTCATGAAGGTGAGCGGGCCGCCGAGGTAGACGACCTTGCCGGCGATCGGGCGGCCCTGCGCCAGGCCCGCGATGGTCTGGTTGACCACGGCCATGAAGATGGAGCGGGCCACGTCCGCGCGCTTGGCGCCCTGGTTGAGCAGGGGCTGCACGTCGGTCTTGGCAAACACGCCGCAGCGGGAGGCGATGGTGTAGGTGCGCTCGGCCCTGGCGGCCTCCTCGTTCATCTGTGCGGGGGTGATGCCCAGCAGCGTGGCCATCTGATCGATGAACGCGCCGGTGCCGCCCGCGCAGGAGCCGTTCATGCGGACCTCGAGCGTGCCCTGGAGGAAGAGGATCTTCGCGTCCTCGCCGCCCAGCTCGATGATGACGTCCGTGCCCGGGAGGTACAGATCCGCGGCCACCTTCGTCGCGTAGACCTCCTGCACAAACGGAATGTGCGATCCCAGCGCCAGGCCCATGCCCGCGGAGCCGGAAATGCTCAGGCGCACGGGCGCGCCCTTGGCGACGTCCTTGTCAAGGCGCGAGAGCAGCTCGCGGGTCTTCTGGCTGATGAGGGAATAATGCCTGTCGTAGCAGGAATAAACGATCTCGTCGCTGCTGTTCAGGACGACGCATTTGATGGTCGTGGAACCGATGTCCAGGCCGATTCGAAGGGGTTCGGACATGATCGTGATCCTTTCTGAAATGTCGTATATCGCAATGAATTGTTTGCTGGTGTGAACAACAAATCTGCAGGAAGCAGCTTATGTCAATGTAGTATTATAGTGGAAATAAAAAAGAGTTTCAACCAAAAAAGAAAAAGAGTCAATAATTGCATAATGATTTCAAAGGGTTTTTGTGAGATGGTGCCTTAATATTCCTTAACACTGACCGAAATTCCATGCATCGCTTGAAGAAACGGCGGGGATCTGCTATAATTTCAAGATGGTTGAATGTGTGTACTATGTTTTCCCGAAGGAGGCGCGGCCGTGGCCAGGCTCGAAGCGTACGACAAATCCCTCGATTACTCCTATGCGCCGGGCATCTTCCCGGCGACGGAATGCTTGAAGCACGCGCCGGAGCGCTGCCTGCGTCTGCTGCTTTCCAGCGCGAGCGAGAAAAGCGAGGGCGCGCAGAAGCTGCGCGCGCAGGCCGAGGCGCTTGGCGTGCGCGCCGAGATCGCGGACAGGGCGCTTGAGCGCATCAGCAGAAAGGAAAACTGCTTTGCCGCGATGGTGTACAGGAAGCAGGAGGGCGTCTTTGCAGCCGGCGCGCCGCACATCGTGCTGGTCAACCCCAGCGACAGCGGCAACCTGGGCACAATCCTGCGCACGGCGCTGGGCTTTGGCCTGACCAACATCGCCATCATCCGCCCGGCAGTCGATTCGGACGATCCGCGCGTGACGCGCGCGTCGATGGGCGCTGCGTTCTCGCTGCACATCCGCCACTTCGATTCCTTTGAGGAATACCGCGCGCAGTTCCCGGCGCAGCAGCTGTTCCCGTTTATGCTCACCGGCGCCGTGCCGCTTGACGAGGCGGTGGGGCGCGTGAGCGGCGAGTACGCGCTGGTCTTCGGCAACGAGGCCACCGGTCTGCCGGATGCGTTTGCGCGCCTGGGCGTCAGCACGCTGATCCCGCACAGCGACAGGATCGACTCGCTGAACCTCGCCATCGCGGCGGGCATCGGCATGTATGCCTTTACCCACCGGAATCCCGAAGGGAAAACGATATAACCCAAAAGCAGGAGGCATCATTTCATGATGAAAATTGTTCTGGACGCCATGGGCGGCGACAACGCGCCCAAGGTCAACGTGGACGGCGCGATCGACGCGCTGCGCGAGTTTGACGACATCGAGATCGTCCTCGTCGGCCCGCAGGAGCTGATGGAGAAGACCATCGGCGAATATGCCGATCAGGCGGCCTGCGCCGCCGTCAGGGAGCGGCTGCACATCGTAAGCGCGACGGAGGTCATCAGCACCGAGGAGCACCCGGTCATGGCCCTGCGCCGCAAGAAGGATTCCACGTTCAACGTGGGCATGGACATCGTGCGCCGCAAGGAGGCGCAGGCGTTCGTCTCCGCCGGCTCCACCGGCGCGGTGATGGCGGGCGCGATGTTCAAAATCGGCCGCATCAAGGGCGTGGACCGTCCGGCGATCGGCGCGCTGCTGCCGGTTCCGGGCCGCCCGATGCTGCTGATGGACGCGGGCGCGAACACCGACTGCAAGCCGGAGTGGATCAACCAGTTCGCCATGATGGGCAGCATCTACATGAACCGCGTCATGGGCGTGGAGAACCCGGAGGTCGGTTTGGTCAACATCGGCGTGGAGGCGGCGAAGGGCAACGAGCAGGCGCAGCAGGCCCACGCGCTGATGAGCGCGCAGAAGACGTACAGGTTTATCGGCAACGTCGAGGCGCGCGACACGCTGGCAGGCGGCTGCGACGTGCTCGCGGCGGACGGCTTCGTGGGCAACGTCGTGCTCAAGAACACCGAGGGCGTGATCTCCGCGCTGTTCAAGATGCTCAAGGAGGGCCTGCTCGGCAGCACGAAGGGCAAGGTCGCCGCGTTGCTGGCGAAGGACACCTTCAAGGCGCTCAAGAACAGCTTCAACTCCGAGGAGGTCGGCGGCGCGCCGCTGCTCGGCGTGGAGGGCGTGGTCATCAAGGCCCACGGCAACTCCCAGGCGCGCGCCATCTTCTGCGCGATCCGCCAGGCCCGCACCGTGGTGGAGACCGGCGTGGTCGATCTGATCCGCGAGGGCGTCGCGCAGCTGGCTGCGGCACAGGAGGAAAACGCGTAAGCTCAATCGCCAGATTGATCTTAGATAGTTGTTGGATCAAAGGAGGAAAACGAATATGATGGAGAAGCTGATTGCCATGGTGGCCGAGCAGATGGGTGTGGACGCCGCGCAGGTGAAGCCGGAGAGCCGCCTGAAGGAGGACCTGCAGGCCGACAGCGCGTCGGTCATGATGCTGGTCATGGACGTGGAGACCGAGTTCGGCATCGAGGTCGAGGATGACGCGATTGAAAAGGTCAAGACCGTCGGCGACATGGCCCGGTATATCGAAGAGAAGATGTAATGCAAAAGCCCGCTGCCGGGGAAAGCGCCCGGCAGCGGCTTTCCCGCTTATTTCGGTTTGCGCGACGGGAAGTTGTGGAAAGCGAAATGAACGGGCGCGGAAGCATGGAAAGGAATCAACATGAATTATCATGCGCTTGAGCAGGCGATCGGCCATACCTTTGCCGACGGCGCGCTGCTCGATCTGGCCATGACCCATCCCTCGTACGCGCTTCAGCACAAGTGCAGGGACAATCAGCGCCTGGAGTTCCTGGGCGACGCGGTGCTGGAAATCTGCGTCAGCCGGGTGCTCTACCACAAGTTTCCCAAGCTCAAGGAGGGGCAGCTGACCCGCCGGCGCGCTGCGCTGGTGTGCGAGGCGAACCTGGCGGAGGCGGCGCGCCGCTTCGGCCTGGGTTCGTTCCTCAAGCTCGACCGCGGCGAGGAGGTCGTCGGCGGCAGGGAGAACCCGTCGATCCTGGCGGACACGATGGAGGCGGTCATCGCCGCCGTGTACCTGGATGCGGGCATGGACAAGGCCGCGGCGCTGGTCGATCTGGCGATGGGCGATTACGAGTCCGCCGCGTGCAGCGACCGCGACGCGAAGAGCGCCCTGCAGGAGTACCTGCAGGCGCTGGGCGAGGAGACGCCCAGCTATGAGATCATCGCGCAGGACGGCCCGCCGCACGCGCGCGTGTTCACCGCCCGGGTGCTCCGCGCGGACGGTACGGAGCTGGGCCGTGGGCAGGGCGCGCGCAAGCAGCGCGCCGAGGAGGCCGCCGCGCAGATGGCCATGCGTGCGCTGGGCCAGAAGTGAGAAGAGGAAGCGCAGATTCAAGCGATCTGCATGACGGAAAGGAGTCGCTCAGGTGCGGCTAAAGAGACTGGAAATCTACGGCTTCAAGTCGTTCGCGGACAGGACGGTCGTCGTCTTTGACCAGGGCATCACGGGCATTGTGGGGCCCAACGGCAGCGGCAAATCGAACCTGTCGGACGCGGTGCGCTGGGTGCTGGGCGAGCAGAGCGCCAAGGCGCTGCGCGGCGGCAAAATGGAGGACGTCATCTTCAACGGCACCCAGAAGCGCAAGCGTCTGGGCTACTGCGAGGTTTCGCTCGTCTTTGACAACGAGGACCACGCGCTGCCGGTGGACTTTGCGGAGGTCATGATCACCCGCCGCGTGTACCGAAGCGGCGAGGGCGAATACTACATCAACAAGGCGGCCTGCCGCCTGCGCGATATCATCGAGCTGTTCCGCGATACCGGCGTGGGCAAGGAGGGCTACTCGATCATCGGCCAGGGCCGCATCGGCGAGATTCTCTCCCAGAAGAGCGAGGAACGCCGCGGCATCTTTGAGGAAGCGGCGGGCATCGTCAAATACCGCACGCGCAAGGAGGAGAGCGAAAAGCGCCTGGCCAACATGCGCGACAACCTCTCCCGCGTGGAGGACATCATCGCGGAGCTGGAAGGCCAGCTGGAGCCGCTGGCCAAGGCGAGCGAGACGGCCAGGCACTATCTGGCCCTGCGCGACGAGCTGCGCGTGCTGGAGTGCTCGTCCTTTGTGCTGCGCAGCGATCGCGCCGGGGAGCGCATCGCGGACGCAGAGGCCATGCTCACGGGCCTGCGCGAGGCGATTGAGCAGGAGGAGAAGCGTGCGCTCGAGCTGACGGAAGCGCGCGATGCGGCAAACGAAGCGTCCCAGGCGCTGGAGGAGCAGGTCTCCAGGGCGCATGAGAGCGTGCTGGAGCTCACGCGCGAGAAGGAAGCGCGCGAGGGCGAATTGGCCATGCTGCGCGCGGAGATCACGCGCATGGAGAAGGACGTGCTGAACCTCGGCCAGGAGGAGGACGTCCGCCGCGCCAGGAGCGAAGCGCTGGAGGGCGAAATCCGCCAGAATGAGACGGATGCGCTGAACACGCGCACGCAGATCACCGCTCTGCAGCGCGAGCTGCACGCCAAGGAGACGGCGCTGGAGGCGGCGCAGGAGGCCGCGCGCGAGGCGGAGGAGACGCTAGAGGCGCACAAGAGCGCCATCATCGATGCGATGAACCGCCTGAGCGACGTGCGCACCAGCGAGGCGCGCCTGGCCACCATGCGCAAGGAGCTTGAGCGCCGCGGCGAGGAGGCCAGGGCGCAGCGCGAGGAGCTGACGATCATTGCGGAGCGGCTGGACGAGCAGATGGAAGAGGCGAAGCGCGAGCTTGAGGAATTCAGGCAGGCCGAGAGCGAATTGCAGGAGGCCGGGCGGAAAATCGAGCAGGAGAGCCAGGAGGCCGCGCAGAAGATTGCACGCATCCAGCAGGCGGTTAATGAAGCGAGCGGCCAGAAGCAGGCCGCTGCCAGCCGTCTGCGCGTGCTGCGCGAGATGGAGCGCGACTACGCCGGCTACCAGCAGGCGGTCAAGCAGGTGCTGCTGCACGCGCGCGGCAACCAGGGCGTGCGCGGTGTCGTCGCATCGCTGATGCAGGTGCCCAAGGAGCTGGAGCGCGCGGTGGAAGCCGTGCTCGGCGGCGCGCTTCAAAATGTCGTCACCAGCGACGAGTATGTCGCGCGCGACATGATCGCGTACCTGAGAAGCAACAAGCTCGGCCGCGCGACCTTCCTGCCGATGACCACGATCACCGGCAGAACGCTGAACAGCCAGGAGCGCCAGCTTCTGTCCATGCCCGGCTGCGTCGGCGTGGCCAGCGAGCTGGTGGGCTTTGCGCCGGAATACCGAGGCATCGTGGAAAACCTGCTCGGCCGCACGGTCGTGGCGGAAAACCTGGACGCGGGCATCGAGATCATGCGCCGGGGCAGGCACGCCTTCCGGCTCGTGACGCTCGAGGGCGACGTGATGCACTCCGGCGGCTCGATGACGGGCGGCAGCTCGGCCTCCCGCATGACGAGCCTGCTCTCCCGCGAGCGCGAGATCAAGGAGCACGAGGAGCTGCTGGAGAAGATCGATCAGCAGATCAAGGACTATGAGGCCCGCCTTGAAAGGGGCGAGGCCTTCCGGCAGGGCGTCAAGCAGCGCCGCGCGCAGGCGTTTGAGGAGCTGCATCAGGCGCAGATCGACGTGTCGATCGCCTCGGAGCGCGTGCGCACGCTGGGCGTGCAGCGCGAAAGCCACGCGCAGCAGGAGCAGCGCTGCGATCTGCTGTGCGCGCAGATTGCGGAGAACCTGGCGCAGATCGACAGCCAGCTGGCCGGCGCGCGCAGCACGCAGGCGGGCGAGGAGCGCACCAGCGACGAGATGAACCGCCGCACGGGCGAGCTCTCCGATATCCTCTATGAAAAGCGCGAGGCGCTGGACGCGCTGCGCGAGGAGGCGCAGCATGTGCGCGTCACGCTGGCGGCAAAGGAGCGCGACCTGACGGCCCTCACGGCGGACGGCGCGCGCATGCACCGCGAGCAGGAGGAAATCGCGTCTGAGCTTTATCAGGCGCACGAGCGCCGCGAGCAGCTGATCCTGGAGCACCAGAGGACGACGCAGCAGATGGCTGCGGACACGCAGCTGTCGATCGCATGCGGCGAGCGGCTGACGGATGCGCAGCAGACGCTGAGCGAAAGACAGGCGCAGCGCGGCGAGAGCCAGGAGCGCGTCCGCGCGCTGACGCAGGAGATCGACGCGCTGCGCGAGCAGCTTGCGCAGGATCAGGACAAGGGCCACAAGGCCGAGATGATCCTCTCCCGCACGCAGGCGGAGCTTTCGCAGATGCAGCAGCGCATCTGGGACGAATACGAGCTGACCTATGCGGGGGCGAAGGAATACCTGACGGAGCCGTTTGACCTGGCCGCCTCCGACAAGCGCACCGGCGAAATCCGCCGCGAAATCCGCGCGATGGGCCCGGTCAACGTCACGGCGGTGGAGGACTACCGCGCGTGCCGCGAGCGCTACGAGGAGCTGACGGGGCAGCGCGACGACCTGCTCAAGGCGGAGGAGGACCTCAAGGGCATCATCGAGACGCTGCAGCGCCAGATGGAGCGCCAGTTCATGGAGAACTTCCGCCTGATGCAGCAGTATTTCGCGGAGACGTTCGCCAAGCTCTTTGGCGGCGGCCACGCGGAGCTGCGGCTGCTGGACGAAAACGACGTGCTGGGCTGCGGCATCGAGATCGTGGCGCAGCCCCCGGGCAAGAAGCTGCAGCTGCTCTCGCTGCTCTCCGGCGGCGAGCGCGCGCTGACAGCGATCGCGATCCTGTTTGCGATGCTGCGCCTCAAGCCGACGCCGTTCTGCTTCCTCGACGAGATCGAGGCGGCGCTGGACGACGGCAACATCTCCACGTTTGCGGATTATCTGCGCGAATTCTCAAGGGATACGCAGTTCGTCGTCGTCACCCACAGAAAGGGCACGATGGAGCGCTGCGACAGCCTCTACGGCGTGGCGATGGAGGAAAAGGGCGTGTCGACCATGCTCAGCGTCGAGCTCAAGGACGTGGGCGAGGACGCGATGCAGTGATTGGATATTTGAAGCGAAAGGGGTAAGACCATGGCTTTCTTTGGTTTCGGAAAAAAGCAGGAGGACAAGAAGGAAGAACGCAGCGAGCTGCACAATAGCGCTGCCGGGGCGCCGTCCGTCCAGCAAGAAGCGCCCGCTCAGGAGGAGGCTGCTGCGCCGGAGGAAAAGAAGGGTCTGTTTTCCCGCCTGTGGAACGGCCTTTCCAAGACCCGCACCAACGTCGCGGGCCGCGTGGACGAGCTGATTGAGGCGACCGAGGAGATCGACGACGATTTCTACGAGGACCTTGTGGACATCCTGATCATGAGCGACATGGGCGTGCGCACCAGCGACAAGGTGATTGGCGAGCTCAAGCGCCGCGTGGAGGCCCGGAAAATCACCGACGCCCGGCAGGCGCGCGAGGTGCTCAAGCAGATTCTCAAAGAGATGATGGACATGCCGCGCAAGCCGCTCAGGTGGCCGATGATCATGATGGTCGTCGGCGTGAACGGCGTGGGCAAGACGACCACCATCGGCAAGCTGGCGATGCGCTTCAAGGACGCGCGCCACAGCGTCGTGCTCGCGGCGGCGGATACCTTCCGCGCGGCGGCGGCCGACCAGCTGCAGATCTGGTCCGAGCGCGCGCAGGTGCCGATCGTCCGCCATGCGGAGGGCGCGGATCCGGCGGCCGTCGTGTTTGACGGCATCCAGAAGGCGAAGGCGACCGAGGCCGATCTGCTGATCGTGGATACCGCGGGCCGCCTGCACAACAAGAAGAACCTGATGGAGGAGCTGCGCAAGATCACCCGCATCATCGCCCGCGAATACGAGGGCGCGGAGGTGCGCACGCTGCTGGTCATCGATGCGACGACCGGCCAGAACGGCCTGCAGCAGGCACGCGAGTTCGCCTCCGTCGCAGACGTTTCCGGCATCGTGCTCACCAAGCTCGACGGCACCGCCAAGGGCGGCATCGCCGTGGCGATCATGGACGAGCTGAAGCTGCCGGTGCTCTACATCGGCGTGGGCGAGGGCATCGAGGATCTGCAGGCGTTTGACGCGGGCGCGTTTGTCGATGCGATCTTCTGATTC
>JBJEUH010000064.1:0-1530 GCA_051883735.1 Candidatus Ventricola sp. | reverse complement strand
GCTTTGCGTGAAAGGAGGTGCGTTTCGTGAGAATTCTCAAGCGTTTTTTGAACTTCATCGCTTCGCGCATGTTTTTTCTCACGGTCGTCAGCGCGCTGCTGATCATCTCGTTTTATCTGGCGATGAACACCGCGAACATCTGGGTGCTGATCGACGACGGCCTCACGGCGCGCGCGTCGGTCGTGCTCATGGGCGAGGATTCGTCGGATCTGTCCAAGTACTTCAAGCAGGAGTTTATCAACCAGGACCCGGTTCTGCAGGTGGGCCTGAGCGACACGTCGCCGTACAGGGACTATGAAATCCGCGGCTTTGACCATCGCGTGCGCATGGTGTACGTCTGGTCCTGGCCGTGGGAGAACGTGGCGCGCGCGGAGATCATCGAGAGCATTCCCGCCATCGACGGCACGATCCGCGCCTCGAAGCGCGAGGCGGCGCTGGCAGAGGGCGGCGAGGCGCGGCTGTCCCCGCCATCCTGGGCGACCTCGCGCTATCGCGTGACGCTCACGCGCACGGCGGGCCGCTGGATGATCTCCAACCTCCAGCTGATCGAGCAGATTGAAGAATGACCATGAGCTTTGATTTTCTCAGGCGCGGCGCGATGCTGGCCCCGATGGCCGGGGTGACGGACATGCCCTTCCGCGTGCTCTGCCACGAGATGGGCTGCCCGATGGCGGTCAGCGAGATGGTGAGCGCCAAGGGCTATCTGCTCTCGCCCAAGGATAACCGCGCCTCGCGCGAGCTGCTGGCCGTCGCGCCGCAGGAGGAGGGCGCGGTGGCGCTCCAGCTCTTTGGCCGCGAGCCGGAGATCATGGCGCGCGCCGCGCAGGAGCTGACGGCGACGGGGCGCTACGCGCTGCTGGACATCAACATGGGCTGTCCCGTGCCCAAGATCGCCGGCAACGGCGAGGGCAGCGCGCTGATGAAGACGCCGGAGCTGGCGGCGGACATCGTGCGTGAGGTCGCAAAGGCGTCGCATGTGCCGGTGACGGTCAAGATGCGCCTGGGCTTTGAGGCGGGGAGCGAGACGTACCTCGCGCTCGGTCCGATGCTCGAGCAGGCCGGCGCGGCGATGATCACGCTGCATGCGCGCACGCGCAGCCAGTTTTACGAGGGGCACGCCGATTGGGACGCGATCAGGAAGCTCAAGCAGCGCGTGTCCATCCCCGTCGTGGGCAACGGCGACGTGACCTGCTGGCAGGACGCGCAGCGGATGCTCGAGGAAACGGGCTGCGACGGCGTGGCGGTCGGCCGTGCGGCACAGGGCAATCCGTGGATCTTCGAGCAGATCCGCGACGGCATGGCGGGCAGGCCCCTGCGCGTCGTCCCGCCCGCAGAGAAGCTGGACGTCCTGATGCGCCACGCGAGGATGCTCGCCGCGCTCAAGGGCGAGAGCGTGGCGGTGCGCGAGATGCGCAGGCACATCGTCTGCTATGTGCGCGGCATGCGCGGCGCGGCAAAGCTGCGCACGCAGGTCAACAGCATTCTCACACTGGAGGCGCTTGAGGAGACGCTGTCCGCGTTCATGCTGAC
>JBJEUH010000063.1:0-29166 GCA_051883735.1 Candidatus Ventricola sp. | reverse complement strand
TCCTCCACCATGATCATGAAGCTCAGCTGATTGGCCAGCACCTGAATCGGCGCGATCAGGCAGACCGCCGTCAGCGCGAAGGACTGGAATGCCGCGGCCGCCACGACGCCGATGACCGTATAGGCGATGAACTGCAGCAGGAAGATGCGCAGGAACTTGTCGAGCACATCCGGCTCGCCCTGCCGCTTGTAATACGGATACGGCTGATACAGGCCGAAGTTCGCCGTGACGGCGACGATGGAGATCATCGAAGAAATCTGGCCCAGCTCGCCCTTGAGCTCCGGGCCCAGGAAACGGTTGGAGTAGCTCGAGGCGATCAGGCCGATGACCACGGCCATGATCTTGGTGAAGATGGTATAGACATAATCGTTGCCCGTGATGCGCCGGGCGAGGCTTTTGAGACGCATAAAAAATCTCCTCAATGAACTAAGCGTATACATACGGTATCTATTATAGCGCTTCCCGGAAGGATTTGTAAATCGTTTTGGCTGACCTTTCACACCTGCGCCGGCCGGGTCATAGCATGCAGTGGAGCCTCACCCTGCAAGCTCCCGGCGAAATTCGCCAGATGCAAACTTAGCGGAATCGCCAACGGCGGCGTTCCGTTTCCCATAGACCCCCCGGAGGTGCGACAAAATGTCCTTCTGTCATCCTTTTCTGAGCGGCTGCGACGGCTGCGGCTTCGGCTGCGGCTTCAACTCCTTCTGTCCCTTCCCGGACTGGATTCATCCGCTGCTGTGCAATCCGACGCAGTTCTGCTGCGTGGGCAACGACAACGGCCCGACGCTGGTGATCCACAGCATCCTGCTGGAGCCGTGCGGCAACCAGAGCTGCACGCCGCGCACGCTGCGCATCCGCATCACCGGCCCGAGCTTCCCCTGCGGCGAATTCTTCACGCTGCGGGTGGGCAGCTGCACCGAGATCGACGAGCCGCTGGTCATCACCAACCTGGAACCCGGCCAGTACGAGATCGAGCAGATCCTCTCCTCCTGCCGCGAATTTGACACCACCTTCACCGGCCCGATCTGCAACGGCTGCGTCTCCATCACCTGCTCCATCGTGCCCACGGTCATCACCATCGTCAACCGCAAGCGCTTCTGCCGCCGCTGCCATCGGCGCGGCTGCGGCTGCGACGGCTGCGGCTGTGGCAGCTGCGGCTGCAACAACCGTGGATGCAACAACTGCGGATGCGACGGCTGCGGCTGTGGCAACTGCGGCTGCAACCGCTGCGGCTGCGGCGGCGACTGCGACCGGGGCCGGATCTGCGACCGCTGCGGCTGCCGCGACTGTCATGAGCACCATCGCCGCGAGCACCGCGAGCGCGAAGAGCGCTAAGCAATCAAGGGGAGATACGCGCGTATCTCCCCTTCGCCGCGTCAGATCGCGGTCTCGCCGTCCTCGGTCTGCGCCACGCGCAGGATTTTTTCCGCTTCGCCCGTCTGCGCATCGACATACGCATAATAGGCTGCGCCCGCAAAGTCGCCCCTGAATTCCCAGCAGAGCTTCTCGCCCCCGTCCGTGGGGATGATGCACAGCCGCGCGTCCTGCACGCGGAGCCGGCTGGAGAGCGTCTGCTGCGCCTGCGAGAGGGTCAGCCCAGGCTCAACGTCCCTGCGCGTCTCGTGGTTCATCAGGAACTGCGAGCACTCCGCGCCGACGACCGTGCCCGTCTCCCGGCTCACCTGCACCTTCACCTGATCCGGGTACAGCAGCACGCCGTCCTGAACGCTGGCGAAGTTCGCCACGATCATGCCGTCGTACTCCTGCACGAAGCACTGCTCCATCTCGCCAAAGCCCATGTCGGCCAGGTAGACCGCCGCCGCGCGCAGGCACTCCTCCCGGCCGACGCGCGACTCAAACTCCGCCGCCTCCGGCATCATCCACAGCAGATGGCCGCCCTGTCCCGTCACCTGCACGCTCACCGCGCCATGATCCGTCTGCGCGGCAAAGCCGAACGCCTCAAACTGTCCGCCGCTGTCCGCCGCGTCCTTCACCCGGTCCGCTGTCGTGCCGGCGTAGCGCGCCGCGGCCTCTCTCGCCTGCTCGCGCGTGATGCGCGCACCCGTCAGGCCCTTGGGGCTGCCCGAGGTCCTGCCGTCTGAAAACGGGCCGTCGTAGATCAGCGACGGGTAGTCCATCCCGCTCTCGCCCGTGATCGCCGCCTCCGGCCAGGTGCCGGACGCATCGGCATACAGGTCGATCTCCCCCATCGGCTCGGTGTAAAGCTGCTCGCTCACGCGGCTCAGGTGCGCGTTGAGCCCCTGGCAGGCCACGAGCAGCTGCTCAATCTGCGCCTCGTCGCTGGTGGTCAGCATGCCGCCACTGGAGACCTGCGCCGCCAGCGTCATCACATAGTCGCCCATCTGCCCGGCGAACTTCATCGCGCCGGAGGCCGCCTCGTGGCTCAGCGGCAGGCGCGACAGCCCATTTTCCACATGCTGCGCCAGCAGCGCCGTCTCGCTGAGCAGGTTCACGCTCTGGCTCGCGCCGGAGGCGATCAGCAGCTTCTGCAGGTTCACCTCGATGTCCGCCATCGCGCTGACCACGTCCGTCATGTCCCGCTGCCGCTCCATGGACAGCCGCATGTTCAGCGCCCGGTTGTCCGCGCACTGCGCGGCGTTCACGCCCAGCGACACGCACAGCAGCACCGCGAACAGGATGGCCAGACCGGCGCTGAAATGAAGGCGCTTCTTTTCCTTCCCCATACCGCGCCTCCGTCACACCGCGAAGCTGTGCTCGCCGATGTTCAGGCGCACCTCGCGCGTCCAGATCCACTTCGACGTCGCCGTCGCGGGGTTGTAATAGTACAGACAGCCGCCCGTCGGGTCCCAGCCGTTGAGCGCGTCGCGCGCCGCGCGCCGGCTCTGCTCGCCCGGCGTCAGGTTGATCTGGCCGTCCGACACCGCGTCAAACGCGCCGGACTGGTAGATCACCCCGGCGATGGTATTGGGGAACTTGCTGCTCTTCACGCGGTTTAGCACCACCGCGCCGACCGCCACCATGCCCACATACGGCTCGCCGCGCGCCTCGCCGTGGATGAGCCGCGCCAGCAGCTCCACATCGCTCGCGTACGAATTGCTCGTGCTGGACGAGGCCGTCACCGCCGTGGCGGCCGTGCCCGAGATGCCCAGCGCGTTCAGCGTGTTCGTGCCGACCACGCCGTCCGCCGTCAGCCCGTTCCTGCGCTGGAAGAGCACGACCGCGTCATACGTCGCCTGCCCGAAGACGCCGTCCACCGCGCCGTCGTAATAGCCCCATTGCTTGAGCTTCTGCTGCACCTGGCTCACCTGCGTGCCGCGCGAGCCCCAGTACACCGCCGCGCGGGCCTCCTGTGTGCCCATCGCCATGAGCAGCGCCGCGCACAGCAGGGCGGCGCAGAGGCGCTTTCCCCGCCCGATCACAGGAACACCACCTCTCCCGCCGTCGCCTCCAGCCAGCCCGGCGGCACGAGCTGCGGAAAGAGCATGCTGAAAAACACCGGCTGCGCAGGCGCGGGCATTCCGCGCGCGGGCAGGAGCAGCACGGCGGAAAAGAGAACGGCAGAAAAAAGGC
Organism: Candidatus Ventricola sp.; assembly: GCA_051883735.1. GTDB lineage: Bacteria > Bacillota > Clostridia > Christensenellales > Aristaeellaceae > Ventricola. The sequence goes on along the minus strand of JBJEUH010000063.1, from coordinate 25,614 downwards.
GACCCATGCGGACATCTCCCATCTAGCGGTTTGATATCCACAAGGGTCACCCGAATGACCTCGATTTATGCGTCCTCCCCGATCACCACGCCGCATTCTGCGGTGCGCATCATCCGGCAGGCGGGATAGGTCTTCTGCAGCTCCTGCGCGGCCTTCCGGCACGCGCCCGCATGCAGGAACACGCCGAACACCGCCGAGCCGCTGCCCGTCATGCGCGCGCCGACCGCGCCGGCCGCCTCGATCTCGCGGATGGCCCTGTCGATGTCCGGCCGCAGGCGGCGGGACACCGGCTCCAGCACGTTGCCCAGGCTCCTGCCCAGCAGGCGCACGTCGCCGCTTTGCAGCGCGCGCTGCGCGGCCTCGTTGTCCGGGCGGTCCTCGTCGCGGATGCCGTCCTCGTGCAGGGCGGTGAAGACCTCCCTGGTGGACAGGCCCCGGCACGGCTGAAACGCCACGAGGTACAGCGGCCGCTTCATGGCGATGGGCGTCAGCCTTTCGCCCACGCCCTGTGCGCGCTGCAGGCCGCCGCGGATGCAGAACGGCACGTCCGCGCCGACCGTCAGGCCGATCTCCTCGAGCACATCGTCCGAAAGCCCCAGGCCCCACAGGACGTTCAGGCCCTTGAGCGCCGCCGCCGCGTCGCTGCTGCCGCCGCCCATGCCCGCCGCCACGGGGATGTACTTGCGCAGCGCGATGGCCGCGCCCTTTGTGCAGCCGGCAAACGCCTGCAGCGCCCTCGCCGCGCGCAGGACGAGGTTGCTCTCGTCCGCCGGCACATAGCCGCCGCCCATGCGCACGGACAGCGTCAGCGCGTCCGCGTCCTCCATCGTCATCTGATCGCAGAGCGTGACTGACTGCATGAGCATGTCGAGATCGTGATACCCGTTGGGCAGCACGCCCACCACGTCGAGCGTCCAGTTGATCTTGGCGCGCGCCTGAATCTTCAGCTTCATCTGTCTTCCCTCTCCCCGACCGCATCAGCGGGCCATCAGCGCTTCAATCTCTTCCGTCGTGCGCGGCACGTCCCTGGAGAGCACCTCGCAGCCCTCATCCGTGATGAGCAGATCGTCCTCGATGCGGATGCCGATCTCCTCCTCGTCGATGTACAGGCCCGGCTCGTCGGTGATGACCATGCCCGGGGCAAGCGGCACCTCGTCGTGCGCGACGACGTCATGGATATCCAGGCCCAGGTGGTGCGACACGCCGTGCATGTAGTAGGTGTCGATCTGCTCCGGCGCGTCGATCTTGCCCAGCGCCATCAGCCCCTCCGCAAGCGTCTGCCTGCAGATCTCGTTGAGCTGCCGGAGCGTCAGACCCGGCTTGGCCGCCTGGGCAACCGCCTGATTCGCGCGCAGCACGACGTCGTAAATCGCCTTCTGCCGCGGGGAGTATGTTCCGCTGACGGGATAGGTGCGCGTGATGTCCGCGCCGTAGCCCTTCACCTTCGCGCCCAGATCGAGCAGCAGCAGCGTCCCCGCCTCCATCCGGCAATGGTTGGTGTTGTAGTGCAGCATGCAGCCGTTCAGGCCGCTGCCCGCGATCGTGTGAAACGCGTCGCCCTCGGCGCCGTTGTACCGGATCGCATACTCGAACTCCGCCTGCGCCTGATACTCCATCTGTCCCGGCGCCAGCGTGGCGAGGACGCGGCGCAGCCCCTTGTCCGTCAGGGCGATCGCCTCGCGCAGGCAGGCGATCTCGCTCTCGTCCTTCACCATGCGCATCGCCGCGAGCATGGGATGCGCGTTTTTGAGCGTAATCGCCGGGTACGCGGCCATGAATTCGCGCGCCTTGCGCATGTTGTAGCTGTCCGCGTCGGTCATCGCATAGCGGTAGCAGTCAAAATACGCGGCGTTCACCTGCTCGCGGCCGACCATGCGGCCCAACGCGTCCGTCAGGCTGTCGATGTAGCGCACGTCGTCGATACCGCTGACCGCTTTGGCCTCGTCCTTCGTTACCCGTCTGCCGGTCCAGCGCTCCATCGCCGGCACAGGCTCCTCGATGAAGAGGATGGTCTTCGCCTTGCTCGCGCTCCTGCTCAGCACCAGCGCCATGTTCTCGCGGCGCAGGCCGGTCAGATAAAAGAAATGGTGATTCGCCTCAAACGGACAGCATTCGTCCATGCTCTGCGGAATCGCCTCTCCGCTGTAGAGCACCATGATGCTCCCCTGCTCCATCTGCTCAAGCACCGCCTGGCGGCGCGACGTCATTGTGTGCATAGGTTCTGCCTCTTTTCTGCTGTGATGCTTTTATTGTACCACAGAACCGCGCAAACCACAACGCGCGGGTTTCCCGCGCGGCGCTTGTCCTCTATTCTCCACTTTATCGACTGTTTTTTCAGATTATTCCCATTTTCCCTCCATTATTTCTCCACTCGCGCGTTTGTTTTCCGCTTGACAGTTTTCCCTCTCTCCATTATCATAGGCTCTATATATTTTATGAAAGGATTTGTTACCTTGCGCATTTCCCTGCGATCCTGCCTGCTCGCCCTGCTGGGCAGCGCCATTCTCGCCTTTGGCCTGTACAACGTGCACGCGTTCTCCGGCGTCACGGAGGGCGGCATCCTCGGGCTGACGCTGCTGCTGCATCACTGGCTGGATCTCTCGCCGTCCGTGTCGGGCCTCGTGCTCAACGCGGCCTGTTATCTCTTCGGGCTGAAGACGCTCGGCCCGCTGTTCATCTTCTATTCCGTCGTCGCAGGCGGCGGCTTCTCGCTGTTCTACGCGATCTTTGAGCAATTCCCGCCGCTGTGGCCGCAGCTGGCCGGCATGCCGCTGCTCGCGGCCGTCGTCGGCGCGCTTTTTGTCGGCGTCGGCGTGGGTCTGAGCGTGCGCGCGGGCGGCGCGCCCGGCGGCGACGACGCGCTGGCCATGACGCTTGGCACGCTGCTTCACCAGCCCATCGAGCGCATCTACCTGGTCAGCGACCTGATCGTGCTCGCGCTCTCCGCCAGCTATCTGCCGCTGCCCAACCTCGCCTGCTCGCTGCTCACCGTCCTGCTCTCCGGGCAGATCATCGGGCTGATCCAGCGCATTCCGGCCAGAGCGTCATGATGAAATACATCGTTCTGCAGGCGCGAAGCGAAACAGGGATCTGAGGGACCGGAGCCTGCCGCCCGCAGTGCGGGAAGCAGGCAGGCGGAGCGTCGGGAATCGCAAGGAGCGCCCTGGGCGCGACTATGCGAGTTCCCCGGATTTCATCCCTCAGGCGGGGTCTGGGGCCTGCGGCCCCAGCGTCCCCCATATTTCAAAGAAGAATGCAGTCTCAGAGCAGGCTGCAAAGCAGCCTACGATTGAGACGGGTTCAAAGAAAAGGAGCGTCTTCTCCACTCGATCTGTCAAACCGACAGTCCAGCGAAGAAGACGCTCCACTTTTTATATTTGATTTGGCAATTTCAGGGAATTCACTCCACATTCCCCTTGATGTACACTTCCTCCGCGATCGCGGCCAGACGGCGCGTGATGCGCATGATGCCGTCGTCGCGGTTGGTGTTGCACCCATTGGTCATCACGGCGATCACCAGCTCGTTTTCCGGCTCGACGTACAGGTTGCAGACGATGCCCTCGTCCGTGCCCTGATGGCCGTACACGCGCAGGCCCTCAAACAGCGTGTCCTGGCGGATGGTGAAGAAGGTGTACGGCGAATCCGCCGTGATGCCGTCCGTCTCCTCGCTGTGCTCCTGGCGCATGGCCATGACAGCCTCCTCGCTGAGCACGCGCACGCCGTCCACCGTGCCGTCGCCGCACAGCGCGATACCCAGCCTCGCCAGATCGCGCGGGCGGATGAGCAGGCTGCCGATGGTCACGCGGTAATGCGTGTCCGGCAGGGCCTCCTGCACATACTCCTGGCGCAGCATGTACGACGGCGCGGCATAGAGCGAGCCGTCCTTGTGGTATGTCGCGGCGATGTCGTCCGGATCGGCCAGCTGCGTGGCGCTGTACGCCGCGTCGATGCCCAGCGGCTCAAAGAGCGTCTTTCGCATGTAGGAGGAGACGTCCATGCCGGTCACGGACTCGACGATCGCGCCGGTGATGCCCGCGCCGAAATTGGAATACGTGTAGGCGCTGCCGGGCCTGACGTCCTTCTTGAAGTTGGCGCTCGCCTTCTTGCTGACGTCGATCATGTCCGACAGGACGCTGGCCTTGCGCGCAAACGAGCTGTTCTCCACCAGGCCCGCCGTGTGGGACATCAGCATCCGCAGGGTGATGGGCGTGTCCATGTAATGCGTATTGCGCACGGTGTAGCCCAGGTAGGTGCTGATGTCCTCGTCCGGATCGAGGATGCCCTCGTCCATCATCTTCATCAGGCCGATGCCTGTGACCAGCTTCGTCACGGACGCGCAGCGGAAATACGTGTCCTCGCTGACCGGCACATGCGTCGTCTTCTGCTGCTCGCCGTAGTAGCGCTCGTAGACGATCGCGCCGTGCTGGGCGACGACAAACGCGCCGCCCACGGTCTTCGTCGCGCGGAACACCTCGTCCACCCGCGCATCCATATCCTGCCCTTCGGCCATAGCCGGCGCGCAGAGCGCCAGCAGCAGCGCCAACGCCAGCAAAAGCTTTCTCATCATCCGCTTCATCAGCCTCTCGTCTGCTCCTTCATATACTGTGGATACGCGCTGCGGATCGCCTCTGCGTCCACCTTCACGCGGCCCAGGTGCTCCGTCATGATCTCCTTCGCCCTCTGCGCGTCGCGCGCGGCGATGGCCTCGCAGATCGCCTGATGGTCCGCGATGATCCTGCTGTCCCTGACCACGCCCAGCGCCAGGCTGCGCACGCGGTCAAAGTGAATCGTCATGCTGCAGAGCATGTTGTAGGTGTTCTCCTTCTGCGCAATCCGGAAGAGCGCCTGGTGGAACGCGTCATCCAGCTCCATCATGCCCGGCGCTTGCCCCATGTCCGGCTCCTGCAGCATCGTCTGCAGGCGAACGTTCTGCCGGAGCTGCGCAATGTCCGCCGGCGTGGCCTGCTCGCAGACCAGGTCGAGAATCGCCACCTCGAGCACCTGGCGGGCAAAGCGAGCCTCCTCCACCAGCGCATAGTCGATCAGCGCAATGCGGCTGCCGCGCTGGGGCAGCACGTCCACCACGCGGAACTTGGCCAGGTCCATGAGCGCCTCGCGCACCGGCGTGCGGCTCAGGCCCATCTGCGCGGACAGCTCGTTCTCGCTGACCATCGCGCCCGGCTCCAGATCCATCGAGATGATGTTGGCCTTCAGGATGCGCAGCGCATAATCCCTCGCCGTCTCACCATAGCGTCTTTCTTCGATGTGCATGCGGCTTCACCGTCCTGTGTAAATCTTGGAAACGACACGCCGGCGCCTCCCCGAGCCTCTGCCCGGTGCGCTCCGCGAGCGCGGCGCGATCCATTTTCATGGTCCATCATCCCTTTGAATATACTAGTATATCACACGCTTTGATTATAGCACAAAGTCCGTGCAGATGCTACCCCTTTTTCCGTTCTTCTTCGTGACAGATTCACAAAATCTGCGTCCCGCCGCCCGGGGCCTCCGCCCAACTCAGCAAAAAGGAATTGCTTTTCGCCCGCGTACCCGATATACTATACACATTGATTCTTCAAGGAGCTGTGTGTCATGATCCATCTCTTTCCCAAGCGCAAAAACCGCATGCTGGTGATCTGCGCCTGCTATCTCGCCCTGGTGGGCGTGTATCTCGCGCTCAACCGGGCCGCCAACCCGCTGCCCGTCCTGCTGATTGCCGCGGCGGGCCTGGCCGTCGTGGTGCTCTCCCAGTACCTGACGGCGTTCAACATGCACAGCCAGCTTCTGGCCAGGCTGTATAACCAGCTGGACGCGGAGGGCTTCCTGCGCGACTACGAGCCGAAGCTGCAGCTGCCCATCAAAAACCAGAACATCGCGCTCTCCGTCCGCCTGCACGTCTCCAACGCCTACTGCGCGCTGGGCCGCTTTGACGAGGCGATCGCGCTGCTCTCCTCCTTCACCATCCGGCCGACCAAAAAGCCGGAAGACGATCTGCTCTCCCGCTTCGCCATCGTCAGCAACCTGTGCTACTGCGCCGAGCAGAAGGACGACCTGCCCGCCGCCAGGCAGTATATGGACGAGCTGCTCGCCCTCAAGGCCAAGCTCGAGGCGATGCAGGCCGCCAAGCCGGAGAAGAAGCGCATGGTCTTCAACACCGAGCTCAACGAGCAGTGCCTGTCCTTCCTGACCGACGGCAAGGCCGATATCGAGGCGCTTCAAAAGCTCGTGCAGAGCAACACCCAGCAGCTCCACAAGATCACCATCTCCCTGTGGATTGCCCGCGCGTATCTGGCGAACAACAACCGCCGCGAGGGCGAAAAGCTGCTGGAAAAGATCGTGAAGCTCGCGCCCCAGCTGTATCCCGGCAAGATGGCCGCGCAGCTGCTGAGCAGCCTGCCCGCGAGAGCCGGCGAAGAAACCGCCTGATTCTCCTACCCCGCCGCCGCGCAGGCGGCGTTTTTTTGCGCCCGCAGAAAAAAATCGGCGCGCGCCGCGTATTTTCATTTATTCGCGCACAGAATTGTGGTAAAGTATAGGCAGTATCCGCGGCCTTCGCCGCTTGAAAGGAATGATCTTCATGGCAGCTGCTTTGATGCCCGCCGTGCCCGGCATGGTCCGCACGATGGCCGCCTCGCCGCGCGTGCACCTGGCCAACCCGAAAAAAAACGCGGAGGAAATCGCCGCGCTTCTGGATATCGCCGACGCCAATGGCGTTTCGCTCTGCGTCTTCCCGGAGCTCTGTCTCACCGGCTATACCTGCGGCGACCTGTTCCTGCAGCCCGCGCTGCTTCGCGCCGCGCTCGACGCGCTCAAATCGCTGATGGACAAGCCGGTCAAAACCGCGTTCGTCGTCGGTCTGCCCCTGGAGATCGACGGCCAGCTGTACAACTGCGCCGCCGTCGTGGCGGGCGGCAGGCTCGGGCTGGTGCCCAAGGAATACCTGCCCAACCATGCGGAGTTCTACGAGGCCCGCTGGTTTGCCCCCGGCCATGCCGCGCCGGGCAGCGTCTCCCTCTTTGGCCAGACTGCGCCCATCGGCCAGCAGCTCGTGTTTGACTGCGGCAGCTTCGCCTTCGGCGTGGAGATCTGCGAGGACCTGTGGGTGCCCGAGCAGCCCAGCGCACGGCTGGCCAAGGCCGGCGCGCTGCTCATCGCCAATCCCTCCGCCAGCAACGAGCTGACCGGCAAGCATCTCTACCGCCAGCAGCTGCTGGGCCAGCAGAGCGCGCGCTGCCTGTGCGGCTATCTCTACGCGGGCGCGGGCTACGGCGAATCCACCACCGACGCGGTCTACTCCGGCTACGCGGGCATCTATGAAAACGGCGCGCTGATCGCCGAAAACGCGCGCTTCTCCCGCGAGTCCTCCTACGCCATCGCGGACGTGGACTGCGACGTGCTGCGCTACAAGCGCCGCCAGAGCCAGAGCTTCTTCGCCGGCGCCGCCTCCATCGACCGGATGCGCCTGACTGCGCCCGCCGCGCCGCAGGACGGCCGCCTGCTCAAGCCGCTCTCCCCGCTGCCGTTCGTGCCGCAGGGCGAAAACCGCGACGCGCAGCTCGAGGAGACCCTGATGATCATGACGCAGGGCCTGCTCTTCCGCATGGAGCACATCCGCACGCGCAAGGCCGTGCTGGGCGTCTCCGGCGGTCTGGATTCCACGCTCACCCTGCTCGCCCTGGCCTACGCCTACGACCGCGCCGGCTGGGACAAGCGGGACATCGTCGGCATCACCATGCCGGGCCTGGGCACCGGCAGCCGCACCAAGGGCAACGCCTCCCGCCTGATGGAGCTCATCGGCTGCACCTGCCTGGAGATTCCGATCGGCCCCGCCGTCGCGCGCCACTTTGCCGACATCGGCCAGGACCCGGACGTGCATGACGTGTGCTACGAGAACAGCCAGGCGCGCGAGCGCACGCAGATCGTGATGGACTGCGCCAACAAGGTGAGCGGCCTCGCGCTGGGCACCGGCGATCTGAGCGAGCTGGCGCTGGGCTGGTGCACCTACAACGGCGACCAGATGAGCATGTACAACATGAGCGGCTCCATCCCCAAGACGCTGATCCGCGACCTGGTGGACTGGCTGGGCCGCCATTACGGCGGCGAGGTGCTCGCCGTCGCGCGCGACATTCTGGATACGCCGATCTCCCCGGAGCTCATCCCCGGCAAGGAGGGCGAGCTGACCCAGCGCACGGAGGACACGCTCGGCGCGTATGCCCTGCACGACTTCTTCCTCTGGCACATGATGCACAGCGGCGCGTCGCCCAGGAAGCTTTACGCGCTGGCCTGTCACGCGTTTGACGGCCAGTACGACAGCCGCGCCATCCTCAGCGCGCTGACCACGTTTGTCCGCCGCTTCTTCACCCAGCAGTTCAAGCGCTCCGCCATGCCCGACGGCCCGAAGGTCACCCCCGTCGGCCTCTCCCCGCGCGGCGACTGGCGCATGCCGTCGGACGCGCAGATGCAGCTGTGGATGGACGAAATCAGCGAACTCGAGCCCTGAGAGGAGGACATGCCATGCGCCCGCTTCTCGCCCTTTTTACCCTGCTGGCCGCGCTGCTGCCCGCCGCCCGGGCGGAGGAAACCGAGCCGCACACCTTCCTGATCGCCACCGACCTGCACTACATCTCCCCCGCGCTGACCGATCACGGCGCGTACTTCACCCGCATGCTCGAAAACGGCGACGGCAAGGTGACGATGTACATCGACGAGCTGACGGACGCGTTCCTCTCGCAGGTGATCGCCCGCCAGCCGGACTGCCTCATTCTCTCCGGCGACCTGTCCTTCAACGGCGCGCGAAAAAGCCATGAGGACCTCGCCGCCAAGTTGCAGCAGGTGCGCGGCGCCGGGATTCCCGTGTACGTCATTCCCGGCAACCACGACCTGCACAGCTACATGTCCGCGTCCTTTGAGGGCGACGGCTTCACGCGCGTGCCCAGCCTGACCTCTGAGGAATTTGCCGAAATCTACCGCGACTTCGGCTTTGACGCGGCGATCTCCCGCGATCCCTACTCCCTGAGCTACATGGCCGAGCCTGTGCCCGGCGTGCGCCTGCTGATGCTCGACACGAACACGCGGCACATGGAGGGCGCGGTCGCGCAGAACACGTTTGCCTGGCTGGAGGCGGAGCTGCAGCGGGCGCAGACGGACGGCGCGAAGGTCATCGCCGTCAGCCATCAGAACCTGCTCGCGCATTCCGGCCTGCTGACCGATGGCTTTGTCATCGCCAACGCCTCCCTGCTGCGTTCGCTGTATGAGCGCTATGGCGTATCCGTGAACCTGAGCGGCCACGTCCACATGCAGCACACCGCCGCAAGAGAAAGCGGCCTGCCGGAGATCGTCACCTCCTCCCTCGCCGTCTCGCCCTGCCAGTACGGCGTGCTCGACATCGCCGGCGGCGCGGCGCAATACCACACGGAGACGGTGGACGTCGCCGCATGGGCCGAGGCGGCCGGGCAGACGGATGAAAACCTCCTGCATTTCCGTCAGTACGCCGCGGACTATTTTTCCGCCACAACGTGCCGCCGGGCCGTCGCGCGCATGAGCGCGGATTCCGTCACAAGCCCCATGGCGGCCTGGCTGGCAGACTTCAACGCTGCGTACTTTTCGGGCCGGATGGATACCCTCGATGCATCGTCTGACATGGCCGCGCGCTGGATGCGCAGCGGCACATTCTTCGGTTCGTATGTGCAGAGCATCCTCTCCGAGGAGCCCAGGGATCACACAAGGCTGAGCTTCCCGCTTTAAGCATATAGTCAAGGCCGGTTCCGCATGGGAACCGGCCTTGCTGTATGCATCTGCGTCTTCATGGATTTTCTGTCCGCACCTGTGCGACGGACTCCCCCTCCACCAGCGCGTAATCGACCGTCACATGCCGGGCCGGGCCGCCCTCCAGCATCTCGCACAGCAGCTCGACGCTCTTGCGCGCGATCTCCTCCGTCGGCTGGCGCACGGTGGTGATCGACGGGCTGACATACCGGGCGATTTCCACGCCGTCAAACCCGGAGACGGACACATCCTGCGGCACGCGCAGACCCAGGTCGCGCAGCGCGCGGATCACGCCGATGGCCATCATGTCGCTCATCGTGAGCACGGCGGTCACGTCCCTGTGCGCCTCAAAGAAGCGCAGCGCGCCCTCATACGCGCCCACGAGCGAGAAGCGGGACAGCACGTACTCGTCCGGATCGTAGGGAATGCCGTGCGCCCGGAGGCTGTCCATCGCGCCGTGGTAGCGCTTGGCGAAGATATCCTCGCCGTCGCGGCAGCCGCCGATGACCGCCACGCGCGTATGGCCCTGCTGAAGAATCCTGTCCATCATGGCGCGGGTCGCCGCCCGGTCGTCGATGCAGACGCTCGAGGCGTTCGCGTAGCCCATGTTCCCCGCATCGACCGTCGCAAACACGACCGGCACGCCCACGTCGCGCACCGCCTGGCTGCGCTCGTCCATGCGCGCGCCCAGCAGGATGAAGCTGGCGGCGCGCTTCTCGGCATAGAGCTGGCGCATCGTGTCGAACTCGTCGTCCTCCTCGTCGATGTACTTGAGCAGAAACGGCGTCTTGAGGCCCTGCGCGTACTCGATCATCTGCTCCGCAATGTCGTTGAGGAATGCGTTTCTGCGTCCGCGCACAATGACCGCCGCAAAGGTGGGCTTGGTGTTTTTGAGGTTGCGGGCGTTGCGGTTCTGCACGAAGCCGCAGGCCTCCACCACGTCCATGACCTTTTTGCGGGTCTCCTCGCTCACGTCCGGCCGCCCGTTGAGCACGCGGGACACCGTGCTCACCGCCACGCCGGCCTTGCGCGCCACATCGCGAATCGTATAAATCTCCACGCGCGGTCCTCCATTTCTTTCGCTATGTAAATCCAAAGCATCGGTCCCGGGCTCAGGGCTTCAGAATCTGGAGCACCTTGTAGGTGATGGGGCCGGCATCATGCCATCTTCGCCTTGTTCCGGACGAACGCATACAGCCATTATAAAATAACCGCCTGCAAAGCGCAAGCGGTTTTGTTCGGTTATCCGTCTGTCACGCCCAGGCGTGCCGGGGGTCAGTAGCTCTTGAGCGTGCCGACGATCTCCTGCGGGTTCCCGACGCCCTGCGCCCCGCAGTACGCGTCCAGCTCCCTGACAATGCGCGGGCAGGCGAACGGATCGGTGAAGTTCGCGGTGCCCACCTGCACGGCCCTTGCGCCGCAGAGCATGAACGCCGCCGCGTCCTCGCCCGTCTCGATGCCGCCCAGGCCGATGATCGGGATGCTGACCTTTTGGGCGCACTGCCAGACCATGCGCAGCGCCACCGGGCGCACCGCCGGGCCGGACAGGCCGCCGGTGTTGTTGGCCAGGATCATCCTGCGCCTGTGCACGTCCACCGCGATGCCGGTCAGCGTGTTGATCAGCGAGATCGCGTCAGCGCCCGCCTCCTGCGCCGCCAGCGCGTTCTCGGTGATGTCGGAGACATTCGGCGTGAGCTTGACGATCAGCGGCTGACGGCTGTGCGCCTTGACTGCCTTGGTGATCTCGTACACGCTCTCCGGCTTCACGCCGAAGGCCACGCCGCCGTCGTGCACGTTCGGGCAGGAGATGTTCATCTCCAGCATGTGCACGCCGGTCGGCGCGAACGCCTCCGCCGCCGCACAGTAGCTGTCGATGGAGGTGCCGAAGAAGTTCGCAATCACGTTCACATCCTTCTCGAGCAGCCACGGCAGGTCGTGCTCGATGAAGCTCTCAATGCCGGGATTCTGCAGGCCCACGCAGTTGAGCATGCCGCTGGGCGTCTCCGTGAGGCGGGAGGGCGGATTGCCCATGCGCCCGCCCAGGCACAGGCCCTTGACGGAGATGCCGCCCAGCAAGCGGATGTCGTACAGCTCGTCGTACTCGCGGCCAAAGCCGAAGGTGCCGCTCGCGGCGATGACCGGGTTTTTAAAGTGCACGCCGCACAGGTCAAGGGAAAGATCAGCCACCGAAGGCCACCTCCTTCGCGTCAAACACCGGGCCGTCCTTGCACACGCGCTTGTAGCACCAGCTGCCGTCCGGGCGCGTGATCTTCACGTTGCAGCCCAGGCACGCGCCGATGCCGCAGCCCATGCGCTCCTCCAGGGAGAGCTGGCACGGGATGTCCCGCTCCACGGCCATCTTCTGCACCGCCGCCAGCATCGGCGTCGGGCCGCAGGCCATGATCAGATCGGGGCGCTTCCTCTCGATCGCCTCTCCCAGCGGCTTGGTCACCAGCGCCCTTTCGCCGATGCTGCCGTCGTCGCTGACGGCCACGACCCTGCACGGGGCCTGCGTCATGCCGTAGACATAGTCCTTGGTGCGGAAGCCGAAGAACGCGCAGGACGTCTCCGTCGCAAACGCGTCCATCGCGCCGCAGATGGGCGCGACGCCCACGCCGCCGCCGACGAAGTAAATCGTCTTCGCGTCCCCGCCGTCAAAGCCGGCGCCCAGCGGGCCCAGGCACCTCACGCTGTCGCCCGGCTTCATCGCGCAGAGAATCTGCGTGCCGCGCCCCTTGGGCTGGATCGCCAGCGTCAGCGTGCCGGCTTGCGCGTCCATCGCCATCAGGCTGATCGGGCGGCGCAGCACATGCGCATTGTCCGGCACGAGCATGTGGATGAACTGGCCGGGCCGGGCCTGCGCGGCGATGTCCGGCGCATAGAGAATGATGCGGATCAGGCCCTCGGCCAGCATGTCCGAGGACAGAACCTTTGCGTCGATATCTTTCATGATCGCTCCTCTCGGGGCTGCCGCCCCGAACCCCGCCTGGGGACCTTGTCCCCAGACCCCGCTTTCGCTTCGCGCGGCTTCAAGCAAGGTTTATTTGATCTCCTTGCCCATTTCCTTCAGGCTGCTGCACAGATCCTCGCGCATGCGCAGCGCCTCGTCGCGGGCCGCCGCATCAAACGGCACGCCCTCGCGCTTCTTCCAGGCGCAGAGGATGGAGCGGGAGGCGTTGACGATCGCGCCGTTGCCGTTCGCGTCGAAGCAGCCGGCGATGTCCTTGCCGGTCGCGCCCTGCGCGCCGTAGCCCGGCACGAGGAAGAAGGTGTGCGGCATGCGCGCGCGCAGCGCCGTGCCCTGCTGCGGATAGGTCGCGCCGACGACCGCGCCGATGACGGAGTAGCCCGTCTCGCCGCGGGTGCCCTCGCCCCATTCCTCGACCAGATCGGCCACGGCCTCGTACAGCGTGCGGCCGTCCTCATACCGCATGTCCTGCAGCTGGCCGGAGGACGGGTTGCTGGTCTTCACCAGCGCGAACACGCCGGTGCCATTGGCCGCGCAGGCCTCGGTGAACGGCTTGATGCCGTCCACGCCCAGATACGGGTTGATGGTCGCGATGTCGGCGGAGAACGCCTTCTCCTCGCCGTAGGGCATCGGGGTCCTGCCGACATAGGCGTTGGCATAGCAGGCGGCGGTCGCGCCGATGTCGTTGCGCTTCACGTCGGCCATGACGATCATGCCCTTTTCCTTGGCGTAGGCCATGGTCTTCTCGAACGCCGCCATGCCCGCCACGCCGTACATCTCATAGTACGCGACCTGCACCTTGACGGCCGGCACGATGTCGCAGAGCGCGTCCACCAGGCGAACGTTATACTGATAGACGGCCTCCGCCGCGTCCTCAAAGGAGCGGATGCCCTCCGGCAGAATCTCCTGCACGAACGCCTCCGGCAGATACTCGATGCGGGTGTCCAGGCCGGCGACGGTCGGGTTCTTGAGCTCGCTGATGCGCCTGGCCAGCTGATCCATGATATGATTCATCGTGTTGTCCTCCTGTCATTCTCTATCGATCACGCGGCCGCCGACGATCGTCGCGCAGACCGCGCCGTAGTAGGTCCTGCCGTCAAACGGCGTATTGTGTCCGCGGGAGACAAATTGGCTCGCGTCCACGGTCACTTCCCTGTCCGGATCGAGCACGACGATGTCCGCCGGCGCGCCAACGGTCAGCTCGCCGCCCGGCACGCCCAGCAGCCTCGCCGGGTTTGCGCTCATCTTTCCGATGAGCTGGCTGAGCGTCATGTAGCCGTCGCGCACCAGCTTCGTGTGGCTCACGCAGAACGCCGTCTCAAAGCCGCTGATGCCGCTGGCCGCGATGTGGAATTCCACGCGCTTCTCGTCCTCGTGGTGCGGCGCATGGTCGGTGGCAATCGCGTCGAGCGTGCCGTCCACAATGCCCTGGATGCAGGCCAGCCGGTCGCTCTCCTCGCGCAGCGGCGGATTGACGCGGCAGTTGCTGTCGTAGCCGAGGACCCAGTCGTCCGTCGCGCCGATGTAGTGCGGCGTGGTCTCCGCCGTCACGCGCACGCCGCGTGCCTTCGCCTCGCGCACCAGCTGTACGCCGCCCTTCGTGGAGACGTGGCACAGGTGGATGCGCTTGCCCTCGGCCTCCGCCACCAGGATGTCGCGCGCGATCATCACTTCCTCCGCTGCGCGGGTGATGCCCGGCAGGCCGAGCTTGGTGGAGATGAAGCCCTCGTTCATCACGCCGTCGCCCACGAGGCTCTTGTCCTCGCTGTGGCTCATGATGAACACGCCGAAGTGATCGGCGTACTGCATGGCCAGGCGCAGCAGGTTGGAATTGGTGACCGGCCTGCCGTCGTCGGAGATCGCGATGATGCCGGCCTGCTTCATGCGGCCGATCTCGGCCATCTCCTTGCCCTCCAGGCCCTTCGAAATCGCGCCGACCGGGTATACGTGCACGCCGCTGCCCTGCGTCTGCGCTTTTTCAAGGATGTAGCGCGTCACCGCCGCGCAGTCGTTGACCGGATGGGTGTTGGGCATGCAGCACACGCCCGTAAAGCCGCCGCGCGCCGCCGCGCGGGTGCCGGAGACGATGTCCTCCTTGTATTCCTGGCCCGGGTCACGCAGATGGCAGTGCATATCGATGAAGCCCGGCGCGACGACCCTGCCCGCCGCGTCCAGCACCTGAACGCCCTCGGCCTGCAGCCCTTCGCCCACCTGAGCGATTTTTCCGTCCCGGACAAGAACGTCCAGCACCGCGTCCACGCCGTTTTTCGGATCGATCACGCGGCCGCCGCGAATGAGAATCGAATTGTCCATCCTTACGCCTCCCTTCGGGTGAGCATGTACAGCAGCGCCATGCGAACCGCCACGCCGCTCTCCACCTGCTGGTTGATGACCGACTGGCTGCTGTCCGCCGCGCTGGATGCGATTTCCACGCCGCGGTTCATCGGGCCGGGGTGCATCACCAGCGCGTGCTTCTTCGCCAGCGCGACGCGCTCCGGGGTGATCTCCCAGTTGTCGCAGTACTCGGCGACGGACGGGAACAGGCCCTTCTGCTGGCGCTCGCGCTGGATGCGCAGGCCCATCACGACGTCCGCATCCTCGCAGGCGTCCTCGATGGTCGGCGCGACGGTGCACCCCAGCGCCTCAATCCGGGGCGGGATGAGCGTCGGCGGCGCGCAGAGCACGACCTTCGCGCCCATGGTGGTCAGGCCGTAGATGTTGCTTCGCGCCACGCGGGAGTGCATCACGTCGCCGCAGATGGCCACCTTGATCCCCTCCAGGCTGCCCAGGTGCTCGCGCATGGTCATCATGTCCAGCAGGGCCTGGGTCGGGTGCTCGTTCATGCCGTCGCCCGCGTTGATGACGCTGGCTCTGACGTGCCGGGCCAGCAGCGCCGGCGCGCCGGACATCGGATGGCGGATGATGATCACGTCCGTGCCCATCTGATCCAGCGTCACGCCGGTGTCGATCAGCGTCTCGCCCTTGGCCACGGAGGACGCGCTGGCGGAGATATTCGCCGCGGCGGCGGACATGTACTTGCTCGCCAGCTCAAAGGACATGCGGGTACGGGTGGAGTTCTCGTAGAACAGCGTCACGATGGACTTGCCCTGCAGATGTGCGGTCTTCTTGTTGCTGGAGCGCACAACCTGGCGCATCGTCATCGCGGCGTCCAGGATGCTCGTGATCTCCTCGCGGCTCACGCCGTCAAGGCCGAGCAGGTCTTTTCTCTTCATGTTCAGCCTCCGTCAGTCGTCTGATCGGGTCATCCTCTTTTTAAGGCCCCGGGCACGAGGCTGCGGGATGGACCCGTCCTTGTCGGTGAATCAGCCGGCGTCACGCCGTCTTTTTCTCGTAGAGCACGATGCTCAGCGCCCCGTCGATCTCCGGCACGTTCACGCCGACCATCTCGCTCTTGCTGGTGGGCAGGTTCTTGCCGACGTAATCCGCGCGGATGGGCAGCTCGCGGTGGCCGCGGTCGACCATGACCGCCAGCTGGATCAGCGCCGGGCGGCCCATGTCGCAGATCGCGTCCATCGCGGCGCGCGCCGTGCGGCCGGTATAGAGCACGTCGTCCACCATGATGATCCGGGCGTTCTGCACCTGGAAGGGCAGGTCGGTGGTGTTGACCACCGGGTGCTCGGTGAGGCTGGACAGGTCGTCGCGGTAGAACGTGATATCCAGCACGCCCATGGGCAGATTCACGCCCTCGACCTCCTCGATCATCTCCTGCAGCATCCGCGCCAGCACCACGCCCCTGCGCTGAATGCCCACGAGCGTCAGCCCCTCGACGCCGCGGTTGTTCTCGATGATCTCGTGCGCCACGCGGCGAAGCGCGCGCCTGACGCCCTGTTCATCCATGATGTCCGCCTTGAATTCAAGCCTGGCCGCCATTTCCGTCTCTCCTTTTCGTTTTTCCATACAAAAACACCCTGTCCCGAGATCGGGACAGGGCAAATAAAGTCCGTAAAGACCCAAATGTGTATTTGCCGCCTTGCCGACCTCACGGGATCGAATTAAAGGCTCCTGAGATTGATGCCATTATACCATCATTCGCGCGGAAAGGGAAGGGTTTTGCGTTGACAATTTTCTCTGCCCGAATTATAGTATAGTGAAACAAATACGGGAGGAATACCATGAACCACGCAGAAAAAGCCCGCGACCTCTTTCTTGCCGGCTGTTCCTGCTCCCAGGCGGTTTTCGGCGCGTTTGCCGGGGAGCTGGGCCTCGATCAGGAGACGGCGCTGCGCCTTGCCTCCTCCTTCGGCGGCGGCCTGGGCGGCATGCGCGAAACCTGCGGCGCGGTCACCGGCATGCTGATGGTCGCCGGCCTCAAATGGGGCTACAGCGAGACCGGCGATCTGGACAAAAAGACCGCGCACTACGCCCGCGTGCGCAGCCTGATCGAGCAGTTCAGGGCGGAGCATACCACCATCGTCTGCCGCGATCTGCTGGCGCATCTGGGCACGCTCAGCCAGGACCCCTCCGCGCGCACGCCGGAATACTACAAGGCCCGCCCCTGCGCCCGCTATGTCGAGACGGCGGCGGCGCTGCTGGATGAGATGGACGCGAAGGAAGGCAAATAGACGCAAATCCCCGCAGGCAGTCTGCGGGGATCGTTTTATGCTTCCAGATATGCCTTGAGCGCCTCCATGCGCTCCTCTGCGTCGCTCAGCCCGATGCCGTGCACGCGCGCAAGCTCCGCGGGATTCTTTTCCAGCCGGCGAATGTTCAGCGGCGATTTGGGCCGGATGACGAAGATCTTCCCTTCCTCCTCCAGCCGCCGGACCTCCGCGGTCTGCGCGTTGTAGCGCTCGTGGCGCTCCATGAGCGTCCTGCAGAGGTTGGGGTATTTCCTGTAATACGCCCGGATCAGCGCCTTATTCATCGGGCCCTTGCGGTAGGAGGCCGGCTGCGTGAGCACGACGATCACCCGGTCAAATCCCATGGCGAGCGCCTGTCGCACGGGGATGCTGTCGGCAATGCCGCCGTCCAGATACTTCTTTCCCCCGATTTCGACCATCCGCGAGCAGAAGGGCATGGACGCGCTCGCGCGCATCATCTCGATGTCCGCAAGCAGATGATGCATCTGCATGTACTCCGCCTCGCCCGTCTCCACGTTGGTGACGACCACCCAGTATTCGCCGCCGTGCTGTTCAAACGCCGCCTCGTCAAAGACGTCGTACTGTGTGGGAATGACGTGATAGGCAAACTCCTCGTTGATGATGTTGCCCGTGGTGATCAGCGAGCGCAGGCTCACGTTGCGCGGATCGCCCATGAAGCGCTGATTGTAGCGCAGGGCCCTGCCGCGCTGCCTTGAAAACAGGTTGCAGCCGAAGCACGCGCCGGCGGACACGCCGACGATGCCGTCCACCTGCACGTCGTGGTCAAGAAAGCTGTCCAGCACACCCGCCGTATAGATGCCGCGCATCGCGCCGCCCTCGAGCACAAGGCCTGTCTTCATCATCCGTCACCCCTGAAAAAAACGTATTGTCCGCGCTGCCCCTACGGAAAAAGCGCCGGGACAAACCCGACGCTTGAATCGTGCAAATCGTAGAATGCTCGGGGCAGAAAATCCCACGGCACACACGATACAATGCTTATTGCTGCTGCCTTCCGGCCCTGACAAGGTTCACACCCTCGCATTGCATGAGCTCCATCCGTCATCACACTCTACGGGACATATTGTACACGATTGAGGGAAAAAATGCAACCCCCAAATCCTGTCAGATGCGGTTCATCCGGTCGATCAGCCGCTCCATGACCTTGGCGCACAGGTGCAGCATGTCCTCCCGATTCACCGTGCGGTCCCGCAGGGACAGCGTGACCGGGACCGACGCGTTGAGCGTGAGGCGCTTGTCAAAGCCCTGCATCGCCTTGAACAGCTTCCCGCCGTCCACCTGCGCCTCCGCGCTGAAGCGCATGTCCATGCGGCCGTCCGCCTGCATGACGCGGTCGATGCCCAGGCTCATGCACAGCGCCTTGAGGTACGCGACCGCGACGAGGTTCGCCACGCACTGCGGCTCGTCGCCGAAGCGGTCGATGAGCTCGTCCTCGATGTCGTCGCGCTGCTCCGCCGTGCGGATGGACGCGATGCGCTTGTAGACCTCCAGCCGCTGCCGGTCGCCGGTGACGTACTCCGCCGGGAGGTACGCGTTGACGTGCACGTCCATGCGCGTCTCGATGTCCCGGTTGCGCTCCGGCTCCTTGCCCTGCGCCTCCTGCACCGCCTCCTCCAGCAGCTTGCAGTACAGGTCGTAGCCGATGTTGGCCAGATGGCCGCTCTGCTGCGGGCCGAGCAGGTTGCCCGCGCCGCGCAGCTCCAGGTCGCGCATGGCGATGCGGAAGCCGGAGCCGAACTCCGTGAACTCGCGGATGGCGTCCAGACGCTTCTGCGCCTGCTCGGAGAGCACCTTGCCCGCGCGCACGGTGAAGTACGCGTACGCCAGGCGGTTGCAGCGTCCCACGCGCCCGCGCATCTGATACAGCTGCGAGAGGCCGAAGTGGTCCGCGTCGTAGATGATCAGCGTGTTCGCCAGCGGGATGTCCAGGCCGGACTCGATGATCGTCGTGCACAGCAGCACGTCGTACTTCTGCTGGCTGAAGTCGAGCATCACGTCCTCGAGCACGTTCTCCTTCATCTGGCCGTGCGCGATGGCGATGCGCGCCTCCGGCACCAGCCGCTGAAGCTGGCGATGGCACTGATCGATCGAGCCGACGCGGTTGTACAGGAAGAAGACCTGTCCGCCGCGGCCGATCTCGCGCAGGATCGCGTCGCGGATGACGCTGTCCTGATACTCCATGACGTAGGTCTGCACGGGATAGCGCGCCTGCGGCGGGGTCTCCAGCAGGCTCATGTCGCGGATGCCGACCATGGACATGTGCAGCGTGCGCGGAATCGGCGTGGCCGACATCGTCAGCACGTCGACCGTCTTCTTCATGTTCTTGATGGTTTCCTTGTGGCCCACGCCGAAGCGCTGCTCCTCGTCGACGATGAGCAGGCCCAGGTCCTTGAACTTGACGTCCTTGCCCAGCAGCTTGTGCGTGCCGACCACGATGTCGATCTCGCCGTCCTTCAGCCTGCGCAGCGTCTCTTTCTGCTCCTTGGGCGTGGAGAAGCGGCTGAGCACGTCGGCCTCCACCGGGAAGCCCTCGAAGCGGCGCAGCAGCGTGTTGTAGTGCTGCTGCGCGAGGATGGTCGTCGGCGCGAGGATGGCGACCTGCTTGCCGTCCATCACGGCCTTGAACGCGGCGCGCAGCGCGACCTCGGTCTTGCCGTAGCCCACGTCGCCGCACAGCAGGCGGTCCATCGGCTCCTCGCGCTCCATGTCGCGCTTGATCTCCTCGGTCGCCTGCAGCTGATCCGGCGTCTCCTCGTAGGGGAAGTTCTCCTCAAACTCCTGCTGCCAGAGCGTGTCCTTGCCAAAGGCGTGGCCCTTGTTCTTCTGCCGCTCGGCGTAGAGCTGCACCAGGTCAAACGCCAGCTCCTTGAGGCTCTCGCGGACCTTGCTCTTCTGCTTGTCCCAGTCCTTGCCGCCCAGGCGCGAGAGCTTGGGCGCCGCGCCCTCGCCGCCGCCGATGTACTTCTGGATGCGGTCGAGGTGATCCGCCGGGACGTACAGCTTGTCGCTGCCCAGGTACTGCACCAGCAGGTAGTCGCGGCTTGCGCCCTCGCTGGTCAGGCGCTTGGTGCCCTGATAGATGCCGATGCCGTGCGTCTCGTGCACGACGTAATCGCCGACGTTCAGATCCGTAAAGGAGGCAATCTTGCTGCCCTTCTTCTCCTTCGCCTTTTTGGCCTTGCCCTTCGCGCCGTACACGTCGCCCTCGACGAGCACGGCCAGCCGGATCTCCGGATACTGGAAGCCGCCGGAGAGCATCAGCGGATAGATGCGGCACTCGCCGGGAAGCGGGGCCCTTTCGCCCAGCTCGTCAAACCGGACGTCCACGCCCTCGTCCTCAAAGGACTGGCGCATGCGCTCGCCGCGCGCGCTGCCGCCGGAGAGGATGACCACGCGCCAACCATTTCCCAGCCAGCGGCTCACATCGTCGCACATGTCCTTCGTGCGGCCGCCGTAGCTGCCCGCGCCCATGCCGCCCATCTGCGCAAGCAGCGTGGGCCGCAGCTGCGCGAGCGGGCGCAGGATCGTCGTCATGGCGAGCATCGTGTGCGCGCCCAGGGCACAGAGCGCCTCCTCGCGCGGGAGCATCAGGTTTTCCTGCTCGGGCACGGCCTCGCCGCGCTCCAGCGCGCTGGCAAGCGCTTGGTCAAACTCGCCGCGGCGGCTGTCCATGCGCGCAAAAAGCGCCTCCGGCTCATCCAGCACGACGATCGGGCGCGTCATGTAGTCGCAGATGGTCTCCGTGCCGTCATAGAGCAGGTGAATGTACTTTTCCAGCAGGCGGCTGCTCACGCCGCGCTCCAGCTGCTCGAGCGCACTGGTGAGGGTCTCCTGGTAGCGCTCCATCGTGCGGCTCTCGCGCGTAAACGCCGCGGGCACAGCGACCTCGCCGTCCTCCAGCGGCAGGTCGGCCAGCGTCGGTTCCTTCTCCTCGTCGCGGGCCGCGTTCATCGCGCGCGTCTGGCGCTTCATCGCCGCGCGCAGCGCATCGCAGAACGCCCGCGTGTCCTCAAGCGGCGCGGGCGCCTCGCTCGCCGGGGGGATCGCGATGGCGGTCAGGTTCTGCTGGGAGCGCTGGTTCATCACGTCGAACTGGCGGATGGAGTCGATCTCCTCGTCAAAGAACTCCACGCGCACGGCGCTCAGGCTGTCCGCCGGATAGATATCCACGATGCCGCCGCGCACGGAGAACTGCCCTCTGCCCTCGACCATGTATTCGCGCGTATAGCCGCCGGCGAGCAGCCGCTCGATCAGCTCGTCCGTGGGCAGCGTCTGGCCCACCTCGAGGCGGATGGTGTGGCGGCTGAACACGCTGCGCGGCATCACGCGGTGGAGCACCGCGTCCGCCGGGCAGACCACCGCGCGCGTCTGGCCGGTGATCAGCTTGTGCAGCGTCTCGATGCGGCGGCATGCCACCTCGCGGCTGGCCGCCACCTCCTGATAAAACGTGATCTCCCGCGCCGGGAACAGGCTCACCCCGCCGGAGAGCAGCGCGGACACATCCTCCATCGCCGCCGCGGCCGCGCGCTCGCTCTCGCACAGCACGAGCAGCGGCCTGCCGGTCGCCTCCGCCAGTGCGCAGGCCAGGTGCACCTTCTGCGCGCCCGCCAGGCCGGACGCGGCGATCACCGCGCCGGGCCTCTTCGCCTCCGCCAGAATCTCCTGAAACCGCGGATGCTCCGCCATCAGATCAAACAGAAAATGGGTCTGCATGCTTTACCCTTTCTTCGGCGCATTCGCCGTGCGCATCGCGCTCTCCCAGCCGTTTTTCACCCAATCGATCGCCGTATCGGCGGCCAGCAGGAACGCGTCAAACTGCGTCTGCCGCTCCTCCTCCGTCTGGTAGTGCGAGAGCACCCAGTCGGCCAGCTCCCAGCCCTCCGGCTTCTTGCCCACGCCCACGCGCAGGCGCGGGAAGTCCTGACAGCCCAGCAGCCGGATGACCGAGCGCATGCCGTTGTGCGTGCCGGCGCTGCCGCTCGCGCGCAGGCGCAGCTTGCCCAGCGGCAGGTCGATGTCGTCATAGATGACCATGACGTTCTCCATCGGCGCTTTGTACCAGGACACCAGCTCCGTGACGCACTGGCCGGAGCAGTTCATGTACGTCTGCGGCTTGACCAGGATCACCTTCTCCCCGCCGACAAAACCCTCGCCGATCAGGCCGTGCATGTCGATCTTCGTCAGCGCAATCCCCAGCTTCTCGCTGAGCACGTCGATCACGTCAAAGCCGACGTTGTGCCTCGTTCTGTGATATTCCTTGCCCGGATTGCCCAGGCCGATGATGATGTGCATGTCCGTTCTCCTTTAAAATCGCAAAACCGCTGTAAACGGCAGAGGCGGGAACGCCGAGAAGGCGCTCCCGCTTGATATGCAGTTGGATGTTTGTCGTATGGAATTCTGGTTTGCCCTTTAAACCCATGCTGCGCGGAGCCGACCTGTTTCAATCGTAGGATGCTGCGCATCCTGCTCTGAAACTGCGTTTTTCTTTGGGATACGTTGGGCTGCCGCCCAAACCCGCTTGGGGATTTCATCCCCAAACCCCTTCTTCGCTTCGCGCGCTTGAAAGCATATGGGGCAAGCACCGCCTTACGCGTTCTTCGCCTTCTCGGCGGCCTGCGCAAGCCAGTTCGCCGGGCGGATGACCGCCGTGCCGGTGGCCTCGTCCGTGCCCTCGATGACCAGCAGGGACTTCACGCCGTCGATGCGCTTCTTCGTCGGCTCGCTCGTCGCGGCGAGCACGCACACGCCCACGACCGTCACCGAGAACTCGCGCATCATGTCCACCATGCCGCGCGCCGTGTTGCCCGCGCGCATGAAGTCGTCCACGATCAGCGCGCGCTGCCCCTCCTTCACCGCGCGGCGGGACAGGCTCATCGTCTCCACGCGCCCGCCGGAGCCGGACAGGTAATTGATATTCACCGCCGGGCCCTCGTAGACCTTGGAGTCCCTGCGCACGATGACCATCGGCACGCCCAGCGCGCGCGCGGTCATCATCGCGATCGGTATGCCCTTGGTCTCCATCGTCAGCACGACGTCCGGCTCGGTGCGGTAGAAGTGGGACGCGATGATCGTGCCCATGCTGCTGACGATCTCCGGCTGCGCCAGGATGTCGGCCATGTACACAAAGCCGCCCGGCAGCACGCGGCCCGGGGCGGCCAGCGTCTTGGCCAGGTCCTTCACCGCGGCATAGGCGTCCTCCGGGGAGAGGATCGGGCGATAGCGCACGCCGCCGGCAGCGCCGGTGACGGTGTCCAGCTGGCCCAGATGAAACTGCGCAAACACCCCGCGCAGGATGTCGATGTCCTCGCTGAGCGTCGATTTTGCTGCGCCGAACATCTCGCAGAATGTACCCAGGGTAAAGATTTTATTCGGGGATTCCACCAGAATCCTCGTCATGGCGGCAAGGCGCTCATTGCGGCGGATGCGGTCCATGTTCAGTCCTCCAATCGTTCCGATAAAACCGAATGTTCGGTTATTACGCTCTATTATAATTCACAGTTTCCAAAACGTCCAGTCCCGAATTTGCTTTTTTTCTTTTTTCGGTTGATTGCGCTTCATGCTTTAGCGTATAATAATCAGACAAAGGATTACGGCGCGGTTTCCTGCCGCGCGCGAAGGAGGCAATTATGCCGCACATCAGGAATTACAAAGGCAAGCGCGCGCACATGATCGGCATCGGCGGCAGCTCCATGAGCGGCCTGGCCGGCATGCTCAAAAAGGCCAGCGTCATCGTCACCGGTTCCGATTCCGCCGCTTCCTATACGACGAAGATGCTCGAGGATCAGGGCATCGCCGTGCACATCGGCCACAGCGCCGAAAACGTCCGCGGCGCGGACCTGGTCATCTACTCCGCCGCCATCAGCGCGGAGAACCCCGAGCGCGCCGAAGCCGCGCGCCTGGGCATCCCGCAGATGGAGCGCGCCACGCTGCTGGGCCAGCTGATGGAGGGCTATGCGCACGCCATCAACGTCTGCGGCACGCACGGCAAGACGACCACCACCTCGATGATCGCGGAGGCGCTGCTGGACGCCGGGCTCGATCCCACGGTGCACATCGGCGGCCAGCTCGATTACATCGGCGGCAGCACGCGCGTGGGCAGCCATGAGACGTTCGTCGTGGAGGCGTGCGAGTTCAACGCGAGCTTCCTGCAGTTCCACCCCACCGTCGCGGTCGTCACCAACATCGAGGAGGATCACCTCGATTTCTACAAGGATCTTGACGACATCTGCCATGCGTTCGACCGCTTTTTCGCGCTTCTGCCGGAAAACGGCGTGTGCGTCGGCAACGGCGACGACCCGCGCGTGGCGGCCGCGCTCTCGCGCCTGACGGTGAAAACCGTCACCTACGGCATGGGCGAGCGCAATCAATGGCGGCCGGCAAACCTCGTTTACAGCGAAACCGGCTGCGCGGGGTTCGATTTTGCGTTCGAGGGCAAGCCTGTGGCGCATGTGCAGCTCCAGGTCCCCGGCGAGTTCAACGTGATGCACGCGCTGGCGACGATGGCCGCCTGCGTCGAGGTCGGCGCGCAGCCCGAGGTCGTGGCCCGCTCGCTGTCCAATTTCGCCGCGCCGCACCGCCGCTTCGAGTACACCGGCACCGTCTGCGGCGTGCGGCTCTACACCGACTACGGCCACAACCCCGCCGAGATGCGCAGCGCGCTGGAAAACGCGAGCCGTCAGCCGCATGGTCGCCTGTTTGCCGTCATGCAGCCGCACACCTATTCCCGCGTGAAGACGCTGTTTAAGGACTACATCCACTGCTGCGATCTGGCGGACGACATCCTGATCACCGATATCTTCGCCGCGCGCGAGAAGGACCCGGGCGACATCCACGCCACGATGCTGGTGGACGCGATCGCCGCCACCGGACAGAATGTCCACTACACGCCGACGTTTGACGACGCGGAGGCGTACCTGCGCGCCCACTGGCAGCCGGGCGACCTGGTCATCACCATGAGCTGCGGCAACATTCACCTGCTCAACGCGCAGATTCAGCAGCACGGCGATCAAGCATAATCCGCTTTCAACTGCGCGAAGCGAAGAAGGGGTTTGGGGATGAAATCCCCAAGCAGGTTTGAGCGGCAGCCCAACGTTCCTCGTAGGCAAAGCATGACAATCATGAATCGCAGCGGAGCCAAAGGCGACTATTGCGATTCTGTGAGCGAAGCTTTTTTCAGACCCGAATTGAATCGAGAACAGTATAAACGCACTTGACAAGCAGCAGGGCTGCAAAGCGCATCGCTTTGCAGCCCTGTCTGATTCTGTC
>JBJEUH010000062.1:1686-5923 GCA_051883735.1 Candidatus Ventricola sp. | reverse complement strand
CGCCATCGGAACGGCGGAGACGCCGGCAGAGCCGATCAGCGGGTTGATCTTGCCGTGGGTCAGCCTGCACAGCAGGTTGCCCAGCAGCACGCCGCCCGCGGTGCCGCCGCCGAAGGCAGCAACGCCCAGCACGATGATCTTGATGGTCTCAACCTGAAGGAAGGTATCAGCCTTCGCGGTCGCGCCGACGGTGAAGCCCAGGAAGATGGTGACGATGTTCATCAGCTCGTTCTGCGCGGTCTTCGCCAGACGGTCGGCCACGCCGGACTCCTTGAACAGGTTGCCCAGCATCAGGGAGCCGACCAGCGGCGCGGCGCTCGGGAGCATCAGGGAGACGATCGTCGCCACGGCGATCGGGAAGATGATCTTCTCGGTCTTGGACACCGGACGCAGCTGGCCCATCATGATCTTGCGATCCTCCGGCTTGGTCAGCGCCTTCATGATCGGCGGCTGAATGACCGGAACGAGGGCCATGTAGGAATACGCCGCGATGGCAATCGGTCCCAGCAGGCCCGGGGCGAGCTTGGTGGTGACGTAGATGGCGGTCGGGCCGTCCGCGCCGCCGATGATGCCGATAGCGCCCGCCTCAGCCGGGGAGAAGCCCAGCAGCAGGGCGACGAGGAACGCAGCGAAGATGCCCAGCTGCGCGGCAGCGCCCAGCAGCAGGGAGATCGGGTTGGCGATCAGCGGAGCGAAGTCGGTCATCGCGCCGACGCCCATGAAGATGAGCGGCGGGAAGATGCCCAGCTTGACGCCCTGGTACAGGTAGTACAGCAGGCCTCCGTTCTGCTTGACGTACTGGTAGCCCACCAGCATCTCGCCGTTGTAGATCGGCACGCCGGCCTTGCCGTGGTAGGTCGGGTTGGAGATGATCTCGTAGATCGGCTCGTCCATGATGCCCGCCAGCGGCAGGTTGGTCAGCAGCATGCCAAACGCGATGGGCATGAGCAGCAGCGGCTCAAACTGCTTGACGATGGCCAGGTACAGCAGCACGAAGGAGATCAGAATCATGAGGCCGTTCTTCCAGTGGCCGGTGAACAGCGCGTAGATGCCGGAGCCCTTGACGATGCCGCCGACGGTGCCGCCGATGGTGAAATCATCCATCGCCTGCTCGAGGGAGCCGATGGCGCCCTCGGCCTCTTCGTCGACATAGACCGGGATCAGTTCATTCGGGTCGGAGACCAGCGTGGCATACGCGCGGGTCTCGGCGGCTTCAGCGGCCGGCTCGGCGGCAGCCGCGTTCTCCTCCGCGCAGGCCGGCAGCACGACGAGCATGCAGCACAGCATGAGCGCAAGGACACTCAGAATCTTTTTCACAGCGTATAACCCCTTTGCTTCAGCCGGTTGATTACTCGATCACGACCAGCACATCGCCGGTGTTGACGGTCGCGCCCTTCGCAACGACGACCTGAGCGACCTTGCCCGCGCACGGCGCCGGGATCTCGTTCTCCATCTTCATGGCCTCCAGGATGACCAGGCAGTCGCCCTGCTTCACGGTCTGGCCGGCGGCAACCTTCACATCGAGGATGTTGCCCGGCATCGGCGCGTTGACCTTCTGGCCGCCGGCAACCGGAGCGGCAGCCTTCGGGGCGGCGGGAGCAGCGGCCGGGGCCGGAGCGGGAGCCGGGGCCGGGGCGGCGACGGGCGCAGGAGCGGCAACCGGAGCCGGCGCGGCAGCGACCGGAGCAGCGCCCGCGGCGACTTCTTCAACAGCGACCTGATACTGAGCACCGTTCACGGTGATGACGAAATTACGCATAATGGATATCCTCCTCAACAGTCTTGTTGTATGTCTGTAATGAAGTTGCAGCTTTCGGAATCAATCAAAGGCGGGAGTAAACCTGCTCCTCGCGGCCGGCACGGTTCCACGCCGGGATGCCCACGCGGCGGATGGAGCGGACGACGAAGGTGTTCTTGCCCTTCGCCGGATCAGCCTTTGCTTCCTCATCCAGGATGGTGGCAATCGCAGCGGAGATCGCAGCCACAATCGCATCGTCACCGACGTTGGCGGTTTCGATTACGATGGACGGCGAATCGCTCTTAGGCGCGGGAGCCGTTTTTTTTTCAGAACCGCGGCCAGAGAGCTTCGGCAGCACCTTCTCCATGCCCTTGATGAAGCCAATCAGGATGATCAAGCCGCAGAAAACGGTCGCCATGCCGACGAGGGCGACGGACAGACCATAAATCAGAATCGAAAACATGTCTTTATCCTCCCCTGATTACAGCGGCATGTTGCCGTGCTTCTTGGGCGGGTTGGAATCGCGCTTGCTGCTCATCAGCTCCAGCGCGGCGATCACCATCTTGCGGGTGTCGGCCGGATCGATGACGTCGTCAACCAGGCCCTCAGCAGCGGCATTCACGCCGTCGGCGACCTCGGCCTCGTACTTGGCAGCCAGCTCCTTGCGCGCGGCAACCGCATCGCCCTTGCTGTTGTTGATGTCGTCCTTGCCCCAGATCGCAATCGCGGCTTCGCCGGTCAGCGGGCTGATGCAGGCGCCCGGCCAGGCGTAGGTCGCGTCGGCATTGGCGCTGCCGCCCATGGCGACATAGGCCGCGCCGATGGCGTTGCCGATCACCACGGAGACCTTCACGGTGGTCGCCTCGCTGTACGCGTAGACCAGCTTGGAGGCGGCCTTGACGACGCTCAGCTGACGGTCGACGGTCTTGAACAGCTCAAGGCCGGTGGAGTCGATCAGCGACACAACCGGGATGTTGTAGCAATCCGCAAAGCGGACGAAGCGGGCGATCTTCTCCATGCGCTTGTCGCAGGTGTCGCCCTTGCCGGTGTAGACGAACGCCACGGTGCGGCCGGCCAGCTTGCCAAAGGCCGTCGCAGCGCCGGTGTAGCCCTTGCCGGCCTCGATCACAGAACCGGCGTCGGCCATGGCGTTGATGACGTCCATGCCGTCCGCGCCCGCGCTCAGGCCGTCCAGCGTGCGGTTCATATCCTCCTCGACGGAGAAGGGCGCGTCCTCGAGGTTGTTGGCCGGCAGCACGCCCAGCAGCTTCCTGGCGGTCGCCAGAGCCTCTTCCTCGGTTTCGCAGGCGAAATGCGCGGCGCCGTTTTCCACGGCGATCTTCGCGCCGCCCAGCTCGGTCGCCTTCATGACGTCCTTGCCCATGGTCGCAGAGATGACCTGCGGGCCGGCGCACAGCAGCGCGCCCTCCTTGGCCACGATCACCAGATCGGACAGCTCGGCCATCATCGCAGCCGCGCCGACGCACGGGCCGAGAACCATCGTGATCATCGGCACCACGCCGGACAGGCGGGCCATATGCGCAAAAATGTCGGTGTATGCCTCAAGCGCAGCCGCACCCTCGCCCACGCGCGCGCCGTTGCTGTCGCACATGAGGACGACCGGGGTGCCGGTCTTGCGGGCCAGCTCGAGAACCTTGACGATCTTCCTGGCCTGCTTCGCGCCGACCGCGCCGTCCAGCACGGCGAAATCCTGCGCGACCACGTACACCGGACGGCCGTCGACCGTGCCGGAGCCCGTCACGACGCCGGCGTCGCTCAGAAGCATCGCCTGCTCCATGAAGCTGCCGTCGTCCAGCAGCAGATTCACACGCTCGCGCGCGGTGAGCTTGCCGCTCTTCTTGATCTTCTCAACGCCCGCAGCATTCTCAAGAATGTCCTGCTTGCGCGAGAGCACCTGATTGAGATCCTGAAGGGTGCTCATTCAACTATCGCCTCCGTAATCATATGGGTCCAGCTTCTCGGGCGCATGCCGTCGAAGTCAGATACAATTTTTCCCGTTTCCTTGATTCAACAGAATTCTCCCTATTCCTGCCTCTTTTTTCAAAAAACGTAAAAAAGTGAAAATCTTAACAAAAAGTTTTGTCAGGATTTGTTTTTCTGGATGAGAATCAGCTGCGGGGTCTGTAAAGAAGCGTTGACAAAGCTGTGATGCAGCACGTTGAACCTGCGCACGTCGAGCCCGGCGGCAAGCTGCCTGAGCGCCGCCAGCTCGCGCGCGCCTTCCTCGTGGCCGGGGTATACGCAGACCGTCACGATGCCGCCCGGCGCGATCAGCTCCGCCGCCGCGCGCACCGCCGTGAGCGTGGTCTCCGTCCGCGTGGTCACGGCGTGCTCCGCGCCGGGCAGCCAGCCGAGGTTGAACATGACCGCCTGGACCGGGCCGGCGACGTGCTCGGCCATCGTCTCATGCCCGGCCAGCAGCAGCGTCGTACGCGCGGCATAGCCCGCCTCCGCAATCCGCTCCCGCGTGCGCGCCAC
>JBJEUH010000062.1:0-1586 GCA_051883735.1 Candidatus Ventricola sp. | reverse complement strand
GACCCCGAGGCGACCGCCTCGCCGTAGGGCGCTTCCCCCTCGGCCTCGCCCGCCAGGTACAGCGTGCCGCCGCGAACGGTCACGTCCGCCTCGCAGGCAAACAGGCCAGCCGCCGTCTGCACAGGCATGCCGACCGTCAGTCCGCGCGGGCCCGAAAGGACCGCGCTGCTCACGCTCACGCCCCGCACGAGCTCCTCGCCGGTCGCCTCGTTGAACGCCAGGCGAACCGCCGCGCCGTCGTACAGAAGAAGGCGTCCCTGTGCCTGCGGCAGCGTCTGCACATTCTGCGGCTCCCCCATGCGCGCGATCAGGTCCGCGACGGGCACGCCGAGCGCGGCCCCGCCCTGCACCTGCAAATCGCTCACGCCGAAAACCGGCTCTTCATTGCGCAGCGCGATGCGCTCTCTGTTCTGCCTTTCCTCGATCTCCTGTGCCGTCCTCAACCCGTCCTGAGCCTGCGCAGACGTTGCTTCCGCCGCCTTCATGCGGATCGCCGCAATCACGCCGTCCTCGATCACATACGTCAGCGTGTACTCTGTCATGCCGCTTTCGCTGCCGGCGTAGGCGATGTACTCCACGCCGTACACGCCGCCTTCTCCGACATACGCCCAGCTCCAGCTGCAGTCCGCCTCCTGCGTGGAAAGCACGACCAGCGCCGAATCCGCCGCGCCGACCGGTTCGCCGCCCAGCGCCGCCTCAAGCCCCATGCCCACGCGCACGCCGCGGCAGTCCGTCACCTGCCCGGTCCGCACGTCGATCTCCAGAATCTCCTGCGCCACAGGCGTTTCCGGCACGCTCGCAAGCACCGTGCCGAACTCGTATTCGATCAGATACTGCCCTGCCCGCGCGGGATCGCTTGTCTGCTCCGCGTCGTTCAGCGGGACAAGCTGCTCAAGCGCCTGCGCAAACTGCTCCATCCAGCGCTGGGCCGCCGTCCCGTCGTCAGCCAGCGCCTGTGCATTCATGCACACAAACAGTGCGGCCAGCACACCTATGCGCGCAAGCCGCCGCGTCATCGTTCGTCTTTTCATCATCCATGCACCCTTGCTTTTTGGCCAAATCGTGATATCATATGAAGCGTATCTCTCGGGCAAAACCCGTATCTTGTATTATAGCAGAGTTTGCGCCCGATCGAAAGGAGTAATTTCCGTGTCTGAGGAACTGAACCAGGGCTGCGCGCCCAGCGAGTGCGGCACCAAGCCCGCCTGCGCCGGATGCAGCCACAACAAGAACGCGGCGCCCGAAGAGGAAGCGCCCAAGCCCCAGCCGAAGGTGCGCAAGGTGATCGGCGTCGTCAGCGGCAAGGGCGGCGTGGGCAAGTCGCTGGTCGCCGGCGAGCTGGCCGTCATGCTCTCGCGCATGGGCTACCGCGTCGGCGTGCTGGACGCTGACATCACCGGCCCGTCCATTCCCAAGATGTTCGGCATCACGGAGAAGGCCATGGGCGACGGCGAGTTCATCTATCCCGCCGAAACGGACACCGGCGTCAAGGTCATGAGCATCAACCTGCTGCTGGAGAACGACGACTCCCCCGTCATCTGGCGCGGCCCGGTCATCGCCGGCGCGGTCAAGCAGTTCTGGGAGGA
>JBJEUH010000061.1:1580-6191 GCA_051883735.1 Candidatus Ventricola sp. | reverse complement strand
CTTGGCTCCCCAGGTAGGGCTCGAACCTACAACCCTTCGGTTAACAGCCGAATGCTCTGCCATTGAGCTACTGAGGAATATGGTGGATTGAAGTGGACTCGAACCACCGACCTCCCGCTTATCAGGCGGGTGCTCTAACCGACTGAGCTATCAATCCGAACAAAAAGAATTATAACTCCGCGAGGCGGAATTGTCAATCCCTTTTTGTCATTTTTTCCAAAAGATGTCAGAATCCGTCTGCGGCACAGGCTCACCCGCGCCGGGCAAAGCAGCGAAACGCGCCGCGCGGAAGCTCGAAGGCCGCGGCGATGGCCAGCACGATGGCGAAGGCGGCCTTCAGCGCCGTGGCGCCGCTGGACCAGGCCAGCGCAGCCTCGCCCGTGACCAGATAGTAGACCGTCCAGTAGATGCCCGCGCCGGGAACGAGCGGGAAGATGCCGGCGATCAGGAACACGGTGGTCGGGCAGCGCCTGCGCACCGCGGCGATCCTGGAGTACAGCGCGACGGCCGCGGCGGCCAGGAAGGTGGCCAGGGTAGCCTGACACGGCGTGAAGTCCGTCAGAAGGCGATACAGCAACCAGCCGACGCCGCCGGTCAGACCGCATTCGAGGTAGTAAATTTCCGGCGCGCCGAAGAGCAGCGAGAAGGCGACGGAGCCAAGCGCTGCGGCGGCGGTCTCCATCAGAAGCTGGTTCACAGCAGTCCACCTCCTGTCATGCGGTGATAGAGGGCAATGACGACGCCAACGCCCGTCGCGATGCACAGAAAGGTCACCAGCGCGTCCAGCAGGCGCACGGAGCCGGAGATGTAGTCGCCGTCGGCCAGATCGCGGATGCCGTTGGTGAAGGGAATGCCCGGAATCAGCGGGATGATCGCGCCGATGATCATGTGGCTCAGATCGTCGCCCAACCCCATCGCATAGAGCGCTACGCACGCGGTGCTGGCCAGCACGCCGCCCAGCACATTGCCGATCATCCGCGACATGTGCGGCGCGCTGAGCAGCAGGACGTAGGCGTACAGCAGCAGCCCGGCGATAAAGGACGCGGCGCTGTCCATGGCGCTGCCGCCGAAGAGGATGCAGAAGCAGGCGCTGCCGACGCCGGAGGCCAGAATCTGCTGCCAGCGCTTCTTGCCTGGCATGCGCGCGATGTCGTTCAGACACGCGTCCGCTTCGGAGAGCGTGTAGCGCCCGCCCTCGATCTCCCGGGAAAGCTGGTTGACGGCCACGACGCGATCCAGCTGCGCGCCCTTGACGGGAATGTGCTCGACATGGGCGAAATGCCTGCCGTCCGGGTTGCTCCCGCCGGTCATGAAGATGCCGTTGCTCAGCACAAAGAAGCTGGGGTCTTCCACATGGTAGTACCGGCAGATGCGCTCCATGGTCTCCTCGACGCGAAAGATCTCCGCGCCGTTTTCCAGCAGCAGCCTGCCGGCCTTCATGGCCACCTCCATCACCGCGCACTCGTCGCCGCAGGACGCCGGTGCGGCGGGGGCGGATCGCCTCGCGGCCAGACGCCGCTTTTCACTCTTCTTCACAGGTCAGGCTCCTTTGATTGGGCTGCGCTGCGTGCGCGCATGCGGTCAATCCGATCGCCGGAACATGCCGGAGGACTGACCCAAGAACACCGGTATTTTACCATTTTTGACGCGGCGCGTCAATTCAAAGCCCGGCTTGCCGGAAGGTTTGGAAATTTTTTGAGGGACAACGATTGACAAATTCTTCTAAATGCACTAAAATACTAAATAGGAATTAATCCTATTAAGATGAAGGACGATGCAGCGCAGAAACACGGTGCAGCGATCCATGGTCTATGAGGCGGTGAATCGCCAGAGGTCCCATGTCAGCGGGCATGACATTTTGTTCAACGGCATTTGTCCGGGCTGCCAGCGCGGGACGCGGGCGGATCATGAATGA
Organism: Candidatus Ventricola sp.; assembly: GCA_051883735.1. Classification (GTDB taxonomy): domain Bacteria; phylum Bacillota; class Clostridia; order Christensenellales; family Aristaeellaceae; genus Ventricola. The sequence continues at coordinate 4,276 of JBJEUH010000061.1, read as the reverse complement.
GATGCGTATACGGGCGCAGGCGTCTCCCGTAAATGTATAGAAAGAAAGAGGTAAACACAATGAGGAGTATCACCAAGATTGAACTGCAGTACGCGCACAGGTTTCTGAATTTCAAGGGCGAGGCCCAGTACCTGCATGGACATACCGGCGTTCTGACCATCGAGGTCGAGGACACCATCGAGCCCGGCGTCAACATGGTTTTCCCGTGCAACGAGATTCAGAAGACCGCCTGGGACGTGCTCAAGAACTTTGACCATGCGCTGATCCTGCGCGAGGACGACCCGCTGCTGCCGGCGATTCTGGACGTGTATGAGAAGCAGGGCATCCGCAACGGAGCGCCGACCAACACGATGAAGGGCGAGGCCTTCAAGACCGAGCTGGCCACCGCGTATCCGGAGTGCCGTCTCGTCGTGACCAAGGAGACCATGACCGTCGAGGGCATGATCAAGATCGTCTACGAGCTCCTCAAGGACAAGCTCAACATCGCCAAGCTCACCTTCACCAGCGGCGTGAACGCGGCGTCCGAGGAGTATCAGCCCACGAAGTCGATCGACCGCTGCCCGCTGTGCGGCATCGCGCTCAATGAGAACGGCGTCTGCCCGAAGTGCGGATACAGGAAGTAACGCATTGCGGCCGGCCGGAAGCTGCGGTCCCTATCCGCTAAAGCGAGCGTAGGGCCGCGGCAGAGCGGCGAAACGAAAACCCCATACAGAAAAATCCCATGCCGGCTTGTCATAGTGGGCATGGGATTTTTGTGATCCATAAGGAGGACATTGTTCAACTCCGGAAATATCGCGTCAGCTCAGCGGGAGGAGGCTTCCAGCGTTCGGCGGTAGCCCTCCAATTCGCGCTCGTTGGCAAAGACGAAGTGCCCCGGCTCGATCTCGCAGAATTCCGGCGGGTTCTGCGCATAGTCGTGAACGCCCGGGTCATAGACCAGGAGCTTTTTCTGATGCTCGACATGCGGATTCGGCAGAGGAATCGCGGAGAGCAGCGCACGTGTGTAGGGGTGGAGCGGATGGCGGTAGAGGGTTTCGGTGTCGGCCAGCTCCACAATCTTTCCCAGATGGACGACGGCGATGCGGTCGCAGATGAAGCGCATGACGCTCAGGTCGTGGGAGATGAACAGATAGGTCAGCGACCGCTCGCGCTGGAGCTTGGAGAGCAGGTTGAGCACCTGCGCGCGGATGGAGACGTCCAAAGCGGAGATGGGCTCGTCGGCGATGATGAACTCCGGCTCCATGATCAGGGCGCGGGCGATGCCGATGCGCTGGCGCTGACCGCCGGAGAATTCATGCGGAAAGCGGCTGGCAAACTCCGGGAGGAGGCCGACGTCCGACAGCGCGCGTGCAACGGCTTCGCTGACGTACTCGTGGCTGATGTGCTTGTGCATCGCATACAGGCCCTCGGCGACGATATACTCGACCTTGGCGCGCTCGTTCAGCGAGGCCATGGGGTCCTGGAAGATCATCTGGATTTTTGTCGTGATTTCCTGGTCGAGCGCGTGGGGAATTCTGCCGCTGATGCGCTGGCCCTTGAAGAGGATTTCACCGGCGGAGAGGGGCTGAATGCGCATGATGGTGCGGCCGATGGTGGTTTTGCCTGAGCCGCTTTCGCCGACGATGCCGAAGGTCTCGCCGCGATACACGTCAAAGCTGACATCGCGGATGGCGCGGAAGGCATAACGGCCCCGGCCAAAGGTCACGCCGATGTTTCGGACGCTCAGCAGCACCTCTTTTTCTGGGGCTTCAGTCATGGATGTACACCCCCATTTCAGCAATGCGGTCAAGGCAGGCCGGGCGCTCGATGCGCGGCGCGCGGGGATCGAGCAGCCATGTCCGCGCCTTGTGCGTCGGAGAAATATCGAAGTAGGGCGGACGGTATTCAAAGTCGATTTTCAGCGCATAGGGATTGCGCGGCGCAAAGGCGTCGCCGCGGACGGGCTTGAAGAGGTTCGGCGGCGTGCCCTCGATGGCGAAGAGATCCTCGCCGCGCTCGCCGAGCTGGGGCAGGGAGGAAAGCAGCGCCCAGGTGTACGGATGGCGGGAATCGAAGAAGATCTCCTCGCTCGTGCCGATTTCCACGATATCGCCCGCGTACATGACGGCGATTCTGTCCGCCACGTTGGCGACAACGCCGAGGTCATGCGTGATATAGATCAGCGTCAGGCCGTATTGCTTCTGCAGCTCGCGCAGCAGCTGAAGGATCTGCGCCTGAATGGTGACGTCCAGCGCGGTCGTCGGCTCGTCGCAGATGAGAATTTCGGGGCTGCAGGCGATGGCGATGGCGATGACCACGCGCTGACGCATGCCGCCGGAAAACTCGTGCGGATACTGCTTGTAGCGCCGCTCGGGCTCGGTGATGCCCACGTCGCGGAGGATCTCGATGGCGCGCTGCCTGGCGGCGCGGCCGCGCAGACCCTGATGCAACGTCAGCGTTTCGGCGATCTGCTTGCCGATGGGCATCAGCGGAGAGAGCGCGGTCATCGGGTCCTGAAAGACCATGGCAATGCGCCTGCCGCGGATCTTGAGCCATTCCTTTTCGGTCGAATAGGCGGCGATGTCTTCACCGTCAAAGAGGATCGATCCGCCCTCAATGCGGCCGTTGCTGTCGAGCATGCCCATGAAGGACTTGGTCAGCACGCTTTTGCCCGAGCCGCTTTCGCCGACGATGGCCAGGCTTTCGCCCTTGAACAG
>JBJEUH010000061.1:0-1480 GCA_051883735.1 Candidatus Ventricola sp. | reverse complement strand
AAGACCTCCGTGCCGATGGCGCCGGGGACGGCCAGCGCCATGCGCAGCATGATGACCGACACCATGTAGGGCAGCAGGTTGCGCGTGATGATGCGCTGGGTGCTCGTGCCCAGACAGCGGGAGGCGAGGTTGTACTCGCGGTCGCGGATGATGACAATCTGATTGCGGATGAACCGCGCCATGGAGAACCAGCCCGTCAGGCACATCACGAACGTGACCGTAAACAGCGACGGGCGCAGCATGTACGCAAAGAGCATGCGGATGATGGTCGTGGGGATGTTGTCGATGACGTTGTAGATCTCGGTGAACAGGCGGTCGAGCTTGCGCACATAGCCCCACAGCGCGCCCATGAGGATGCCGATCAGCGCTTCAAAGAACGCGACCACGACGCCGATGAACAGGGAGGTGCGCGTGCCGCTCCACAGGCGGCTCCACAGATCCTGGCCGATGGCGTTGGTGCCGAACCAGAACGCAGCGCTTGGCGGCTGGTTCTTGAGCATGAAGCCCGTTTCAGGGTCGTTGTTGATCAGGTTGGGGTCCCTCTGGCCGGGCAGCAGCGGCTGAATGAAGGTGAACAGCAGCAGCGCAAGCAGGAGCCAGAGGAAGAACATGGCGACCTTGTTCTTGCGGAACATGCGGAAGGTGGAGCCCCAATAGGAATAATTGGAATAGCCGCCGCGCTCGCCGGCCTGGGGGTCGTAGGCGGCGCGCTCAAAGAGCTCGTCCGGCAGCCTGTCGGGATAGGTCTCCAGAATGGATGAGGTGTGCGTTTTTTCTTTCTTCGCACGGCGATGGAAAAGGCTGAGCATCAGCGGCTGCCTCCCTTCTTGTACAGGCTGATCCGGGGATCGCAGATGGCCATCGCGATATCGCCCAGCAGCAGGCCGAAGACGCCCGCGACCGCATACAGCAGCACCACGGCCTGCACGACGGGGTTGTCCTGCTTCTGGATGGCGGAAATCAGCAGGCCGCCCATGCCGGGAATGGAGAACAGCGCTTCGACGTAGATGGAGCCCGAGATGGTGAAGAGGATCGTGCTGGGCAGATACTGCGCCAGCGGGATGAAGGCGTTGCGCATGACGTGGCGGCGCATGATGGCGTTGTTGGGCATGCCCTTGGCGCGGGCGAGCTTGATGTAGTCCCGGTTCAGCTCATCGACCATGTATCGCCTGATCCACATGGCATAGTTGGCGGTCGGGCCGAGCGCCATGCAGATCAGCGGGAGGATGTAGCTCATGGGTTTGCTGGCGTTGAAGAGCATGGGCAGGGGTGTGGAGGCGGTGACGGAGATCTGGATCATCAGATAATAGACGATGGGCGGCACGGCGTTGATGATGACGATGTAGCATGTGCCGATCTTATCCCAGAAGCCGCCCTTTCGCCGGGCCATCAGGATGCCCAGCGTGCAGCCCAGCACCAGCGAAATGCCAATCGCGCCCAGACCGAAATTCACGGAATACGGGAGCTTTTTGCTGAGAAT
>JBJEUH010000060.1:0-30473 GCA_051883735.1 Candidatus Ventricola sp. | reverse complement strand
TGTCGTGCGCCAGCACGCGCTTGGCCAGCACCTTGCCCAGCTGCACGCCCTCCTGATCGAAGCTGTTCAGGTTCCACGCGAAGCCCTGGAACATGACCTTGTTCTCAAAGTGGGCCAGCAGTGCGCCGAGGGCCTCCGGGGTCAGCTTGTCGCCGATGATGATGCTGGAGGGACGGCCGCCGGCGAAGTACTTGTTGCGGTTGTCGTCGGCCTTGCCGCAGGCGAAGGCGACGATCTGCGCGGCGACGTTCGCGCACAGCTTCTGCTGGCTGGTGCTGCCCTGGATGACGACGTCGGTATCCATCTGGCTGCGCCTGAAGCCGACGAACTGCAGCGGCACGATGTCCGTGCCCTGATGCAGCAGCTGATAGAAGGAGTGCTGGCCGTTGGTGCCGGGCTCGCCGAAGATGACGGGGCCGGTCACATAATCCACCGGCTCGCCGAAGCGGTTGACGGACTTGCCGTTGGACTCCATGTCCAGCTGCTGCAGGTGCGCCGGGAAGCGGCTAAGCGCCTGGGAATACGGCAGCACGGCGGTGTTCGGATAGCCGAGCACGTTGCGCTCGTACACGCCGATCAGCGCGTCGAGCATGGCCGGGTTGGCAAGCAGATCCTCGTTCTTGGCGAGCGCGTCCGCTTCTGCAGCGCCGTCAAGGAACCGGGCGAAGACCTCGGGGCCGAACGCCAGGGACAGCACCGCGCCGCCGACGGCGGAGGTGGAGGAATAGCGGCCGCCGATGTAGTCGTCCATGAAGAAGGCGGCGAGATAGTCGTCGCTCTTCGCCAGCGGAGAGGTCTCGCTGGTGACAGCGATCATGTGCTTGGAGGCGTCCAGGCCGGCCTTGGCGAGCGCGTCCTTGACGAAGGACTCGTTGGTCAGCGTCTCCAGCGTCGTGCCGGACTTGGACACCAGCACGAACAGCGCGTGCGCCACGTCGATCTTGCTGAGCACGCCCGCCGCGTCGTCGGGATCGACGTTGCTGATGAACTCTGCCTTCATCTTGTGGGTGCCGTTGACCTTGGCCCAGTTCTCCAGCGCCAGATACATCGCGCGGGGGCCCAGGTCGCTGCCGCCGATGCCGATCTGCACGACGGTGGTGAACTTCTCGCCCGCGGCGTTCGTGATCTCGCCGGCGTGCACCTTGCGGGCCAGCTCCGCAATGCGGGTCTGCTGCTCGACATAGAAGGCGCGCTTGTCCACGCCGTCGGCGACCACCGGCTCGCCCAGCTGGCCGCGGCACATGTGGTGCAGCACGCGGCGCTTTTCGCCGGTGTTGATCACCGCGCCGTTGTACAGCTCGGCAAACTTCTCGGTCAGCTGCGCCTCCTTGGCGAAGCCGGCCAGGGCGGCGAGGATGTCGTCGTCCACCGGACGCGCACCGAAATTGAAATCAAGCCCCGCGCCCATCGGCACGCTGTAGCGCCTCACGCGCTGCGCGCCGCCTTCGCCGGACATCGCGGCGGCGAGATCGACCTTCTTCGCATTCACAAGGTCCTGATAGGACGCCAGGGTATCCATGTTCTTCCAAGCAATCATGGTGATAATCCTCCTCATTCTTTTTGCAAAAATGAATCCATCCAGAGATTTACACTTAAAAAATTATACTAGCAATTCAACCAAATTTCAAGGCAATCTGCCGCGTTTGAAAAAGAAAGTGCGCGCTTGCGCGCGGCGGGAAAACGGGGTATACTGTCCAGAGAATATCCGCGGGAGAGAGAACCTGATGAAGAACATGCATGCCGCTGAGCTGAAGGCGGTCTTTGATTCGGAGGACTTTGAAAACGAGTATCACAGCGATGCGCCGCTCGGCGCCTTTGTGACGGCGCTCGGCACGCGCTTTGCGCTCTGGGCCCCGACGGCGGAGCGCGTCACGCTGTATCTGCACACAAGCGGCCACGAGGGCTGGGCCTACGCGTCCCACGCGATGACGCGCGGGGAGCGCGGCGTGTGGAGCTTTGAGACGCAGGAAAACCTTGACGGCGTGTACTATGGCTACGACGTGACGGTGGACGGCGCGACGCGGTTCATCGCCGACCCGTACGCGAGGGCCTGCGGCCTGAACGGCGTGCGCTCCATGGTCGTGGACCTTTCGCGCACCGACCCGCCGGGCTGGGCGGACGACCGCGCGCCCGCGAGGGGAAGTGAGGACGTGATCTGCGAGATCCACGTGGGGGACTTTTCCGCCGACCCGCACAGCGGCGTGCCCGAGGCGTACCGGGGCAAATACAAGGCGCTGACGCTCGCGGACACCACGCTCGACGGGAAGGGCAGGCATCCGACCTGCGTGGCCTATCTCCGTCAGCAGGGCTTCACGCACGTGGAGCTGATGCCGGTGCAGGACTTTGGCTCCGTTAACGAGGGCGGCAGCCCGGAGGCGTTCAACTGGGGCTATGATCCGGTGAACCACAGCGTGCCGGAGGGCTCGTATTCGACCGACCCAACCCACGGCGAGGTGCGCATCCGCGAGCTCAAGGAGGCCGTGCAGGCCCTGCACAAAAGCGGCCTGCGCGTCATCATGGACGTGGTCTACAACCACACCTACCGGCTGGAGGGCTCGTGTCTCTTCGGCGCCGTCCCGTGGTACTACTACCGCCAGAACGAAGACGGCAGCGCCTCGAACGGCTCCGGCTGCGGCAGCGAGCTGGCCAGCGAGCGCAGCATGTGCGCCCGCTACATCCTGGATTCCGTGCTCTACTGGGCGGAGGAATACCACATCGACGGCTTCCGGTTCGACCTGATGGGCCTGCTGGACACGGCGCTGATGAACCGCATCCGTCGGGCGCTCGACGCGCGCTATGGCGAGGGAGAAAAGCTGGTCTTCGGCGAGCCGTGGAGCGGCGGAAGGAGCGCCGAGCGCCCCGGCACACAGCTGTGCCACAAGGGCAACATGGCCCTGCTGGACGCGCAGATCGGCGCGTTCTGCGACGACACGCGCGACGCGGTGAAAGGCGGGCTGTATGATCCCCGGAGCCGGGGCTTTGCCAGCTACGGCGATTTCAACGCGGCGTGGATGGCCTGCTGCGTGCGCGGCTGGGCGGGGCAGGAGTATCCGCTGCACCCGTTCATCGCGCCCTCGCAGACGGTCAGCTACGTCTCCTCGCACGACGACTGGACGCTGTGGGACAAGCTGGTCTATGCGCTGCACGGCGACCGGCGCTTCTCGCCTCGGCGGGAGGACGTCGTGCGCGCGAACAGGCTGGCGGCGGCGATCACCCTCTGCTGCCAGGGACGGCTGTTCATGCTCTCCGGCGAGGACTTTGCCCGCACCAAGCTGGGCAGGCGCAACACCTACAACGCCGCGCTGCGCGTCAACCGGCTCGACTGGCGGCGGAGCGTGAGGTTCCGCGATCTGGCGGCGTATTACCGCGGGCTGATCGCGCTGCGCAAACAGCTCCCGTGCCTGTGCGACAAGCGGGAGCAGGCGAGGCAGCGGCTGCTGGAGGTCATGGAAATCACGCCGCGCGCGGCGGCGGTGCGGCTTCATAACGGCGGCGCAGACAGCCGCTGGTCGCAGATTCTGCTGGCGCTCAACACGGATGGCGAGGCCTGCACGCTGGCGCTGCCGCAGGGCAGATGGGCGGTGCTGTGCGACGGGGAGAGCAGCCTCCTGTGGGAAAAGCCCGAAACGGCCGAGGGAGAGACCGTGCTCGCGCCGGTCTCGATGACGGTTTTCGGCCTGCTGTGACAGGGTTTTCCCGGAAGTTCAAAAACCCCCTTGAAAAATGCCGGAAAATGTACTATATTGATCGTAGACAAAGAACCGATCTCAGAGGGTTCACATTCAAAGCGCCGCATGCGGCGTTTTTGAACGGAACGTTTGGAAACGTTTCCGAAACGAGGGCCGTCTGCCATCAAAGGATTCCGCCGCTGCGCGCGACAGGAGCGGCGAAAAAGGAGATTTGCATATGAAACGTTCCGCTGGCGTTCTGCTTTCCGTGACGAGCCTGCCCTCCCGGTACGGCATCGGCTGCTTCTCTCAGGCTGCGTATGACTTCGTGGATTGGCTGGCCAGGGCCGGCCAGACCTACTGGCAGATTCTGCCGCTGGGCGCGACCAGCTACGGCGCGTCGAGCGACTCGCCGTATCAGGCGTTCTCCGCGTTCGCCGGCAACCCGTACTTCATCAGCCTGGAGGCGCTGGTGGAGGAGGGCGTGCTCACGCAGGAGGAGATCGACGCAGTCGATTTCGGCAGCAATCCCGCCGATGTGGACTACACCGCGCTGCACGAGCACCGCTTTAAGCTCCTGCGCAGGGCGTACGAGCGCAGCGACATCAGCCGCAACCCGGAGTACCAGCGGTTTGTGGGCGAGAACCATTGGTGGCTGAACGACTACGCGCTGTTCATGGCGGTGCACGAGTTCTTCGGCGGCGTGATCTGGACCGAGTGGCCGCAGGACATCCGCCTGCGCTGGGGCTATGCGCTGGACTACTACCGCCGCGAGCTGTACTTTGACATCGAGTTCCACATGTACATGCAGTTCCAGTTCGACAAGCAGTGGAAGAAGCTCAAGGCCTACGCCAACAGCCGGGGCATCCAGATCGTGGGCGACATCCCGATCTACGTCTCGCCGGACGGCGCGGATGTGTGGTCGCACCCGGAGCTGTTCCAGCTGGATGAAAACAACGTGCCCAAGGCGATTGCGGGCTGCCCGCCGGACGGCTTCGCCGCGGACGGCCAGGTCTGGGGCAATCCGCTCTATGACTGGGACTATCACCAGAGGACGAACTACTCCTGGTGGGTCACCCGCATGTGGCACAGCTTCCAGCTCTACGACGTGGTGCGCATCGACCACTTCCGCGGCTTTGACGAGTATTTCTCCATCCCCTACGGCGCGAAGACCGCGCACGACGGCCATTGGGAGAAGGGCCCGGGCATCGCGCTGTTCAACCGCATCAAGGAGTGTCTGGGCGACAAGGCGGTCATCGCGGAGGACCTGGGCTACATGACCGACTCCGTGCGCAAGCTGGTGAAGGACACCGGCTATCCGAACATGAAGGTGCTGGAGTTCGCGTTCGATTCCCGCGATACCGGCGCGGCGAACGACTACCTGCCGCACAACTATCCGCAGAACTGCGTCGTCTACACCGGCACGCACGACAACGAGACGATCGTGGGCTGGTTTGCGGGCATCAAGGAGGAGGAGCGCAAAATGGCGCGCGAGTACCTCTGCGATCCGTACACGCCCGCCGAGGAGATTCACCGCCCGTTCATCAGCGTGGCGATGATGAGCAGCGCCAACATGTGCATCATCCCGATTCAGGACTACATGGGCCTGGACAACAGCTGCCGCATGAATCAGCCGTCCACCGTCGGCAAGAACTGGCGCTGGCGCGTGCGCGCGGAGCAGCTGACGCCTGCGCTGGCCGACGAGCTGGCCGCGCTGGCCAAGCGCTACGGCCGCATGAACTGGGCCGCCGCCGAGCAGATTGCCAAGGAAGAAGAGGAAAAGAAGGCGCTCAAGGAGAAGCTCCGGGCCGAGATCAAGGCGGAGCTTGCGGCTGAGGCGGCGAAAGCAGATGGCAAGAACGATTGAGGTGGTGGCGGCGCTCATCTGGCAGAACGGCCGCTTCCTGGCCTGTCAGAGGCCGCCGCACAAGGCGCGCGCGCTGCTGTGGGAGTTCCCCGGCGGCAAGATCGAGCCGGGCGAGAGCGGCCCTGAGGCCCTCGTGCGCGAGTGCCGCGAGGAGCTGGGCGTGGAGCTGCGCGTGCTGGGCGCGTTCATGGACGTGACGCACGCGTATCCCGACCTCACGGTGCACTTGACGCTGTACGAGAGCAGAATCGCCTCGGGTGAGGTGCAGAAGCTTGAACACAGCGATATCCGCTTTATCACGCCGGAGGAGATCGACGATTACGACTTCTGCCCGGCGGATCAGGCGTTCTGCGCGGAAATCAAACGAAGAAGCAAATAAGATCAGCCCATGCTTTCGGGATGGAAGCATGGGCTGAATTCTGTTTCGCGCGGATTAAAGCAGCTGGGCCTTCAGGCGCTGTGCGAGCAGCGCCGTGGACTGCGCCGCGGGCAGGCGGTTATCGAACTCCATGTGCGCGGCCCTGCGGTAGAGCGCCTCGCGCGCGGCAAACAGCGTGCGCATGCGCTCCTCCTTGTCCCCGGCGAGGTTGGGGCGCGTGTCCTGGCGCACGTCCGCGATCATGTCGTCAAGCGGGCGGTTGAGCCAGACGACCAGACCGTGCTCGCGCATGAGGGCGATGTTCTCCTCGCGCGTGACGATGCCGCCGCCCGTGGCAACGACGCAGGGCGGGGCCGCGCAGGCGCGGCGCAGCGCCGCCGTTTCGCAGACGCGGAAGCCCGCGTCGCCGGAGGCGGCGAAGATCTCCGGGATCGTGCGGCGCTCGTGCGCCTCGATCGCGTCATCCAGGTCGATGAATGCGCAGGAGAGCAGCGCGGAAAGCCGCCGGCCGACGGTGCTCTTGCCGCAACCCATCATGCCGATCAGAAAGATGTGCTTGTCCATGGCTTACCCCTTCGCCGCGCGGTACGCGCCCAGCAGACGGCAGTTCTCGCAGTCCTTGGAGAGCGACTCCATCAGCACGCGCAGGTTGTTCTCGCTCACGTTGCCGGTCAGGTCGACGTAGAAGCAGTACTCCCAGTTGTTGTTGTGCAGCGGCCGGGACTCGATGTGCGTCAGGTTCATGCCCATGGCGACGAAGCTCGACAGCGCGCGCATGAGCGTGCCGCGCTCGTGGCGCAGGGAGAAGGTGAGGGTCGCCTTGTCCGGCATGCCGATGGGCTCCGGGCTGCTGGATACCACGATGAAGCGCGTGTGGTTGCCGTCGAAGGAGTGGATGTCCGGTGCGAGGATCTCAAGGCCGTAGTGACGGGCGGCCAGGCGGGAGGCGATGGCGGCGTTCTGCTTGTCGCCCAGCTCCGCGACGTGCTTGGCGGCGATAGCGGTGTTGAAGTAGGGCGTGGTCTTCCAGTCCGGGTGCTGGCCGAGGAACACCGGGCACTGGGCAAAGCCCTGCTCGTGGCTGTACACGGTCGTGATGTCCTCGAGCGTGGCGCCCGGCACGCCGAGCAGGCACTGCTCCACGCGCACCAGCTGCTCGCCGACGATGTGGCAGGAGTAGCGGCCCATCAGGTCGTACACCGTGTCGATGGAGCCGGAGGAGGAGTTTTCCACCGGGAGCACGCCGTACTTGACGCTGCCCTCCGCCACGGCGGCGAAGATCTCCTCAAACGTCTTGAAGCACACGCGGTCGCTGTCCTCGCCGAAGAAGCCGACGACCGCGCTCTCGCTGAAGGCGCCCGGCACGCCGTTGTAGGCGATGCGCTGCGTCCTGCTCAGCGTGTCGAGGTAGCGGCGCTGCTCCTGGCGGGACAGGCGCATGAGCTCGCGGAAGAAATCGACGGCGCTGGCCTTGAGCGGCTCGTCGGCGATCATCTCCGCGCGGGAGAGCAGCACGGCCTGCTCGCGGGAGACGTCCAGAATGTCCAGATGATGCGCGTGCTTGTAGCTGGCCACGTCGCGCGCGACCTGCATGCGCCGGACAAACAGCTCGGCGAGCTGGCTGTCGATCGCGTCGATCTCGGCGCGGCTACTAGAAAGGTCTTTCATGGCGTTCTTCTCCTCACTTGAGCGCTTTGGTGGAGGCGTCGTCCATCATCAGCTCGCACAGGGCGATGGCCAGCGCGCTCTCGACGACGACGACGGCGCGCGGAACGATGCAGGGATCGTGGCGGCCGGTGATGGCGAGCGTCGTATTCTCTCCGGTGGTCAAATCGACGGTCTGCTGCGCGCGCCCGATGGAGGGCGTGGGCTTGATGCAGACGCGGAAGACCACCGGCATGCCGTTGGTGATGCCGCCGGTCACGCCGCCGTTGTGGTTGGTCAGGCAGGCGACGCGCCCATCCCCGGTAAAGGCCATCGCGTCGTTGGTCTGGCTGCCGCGCTTGCGGGCCATCCAGGCCGCGTCGCCGAATTCGACGGACTTGACCGCGGGGATGGAAAAGAGCAGTTGGCTCACGACGCTCTCCACCGAGCCGAAGAACGGCGAGCCGATCCCTGCGGGCACGCCGACCGCGGCGCACTCGATGACGCCGCCGACGCTGTCGGCTTCGGCCCGGGCCTCGGCCACGCGCGCGCGCATGGCGGCCTCGCAGCCGGGATCGAGCAACGGGAAGCGGCTCTCCTGCAGGCGCTCAAGCGTCGCCGCGTCCACCTGCACGGGATCAAACGGCGTATCCTGCACCTGCTCGATGGCGGCGATGTGCGCGCCGATGGTGACGCCCCGCTGAGCGAGCAGCGCCCGGGCGATGCTGCCGGCGAACACAAGCGGCGCGGTGATGCGGCCCGAAAAGTGCCCGCCGCCGCGCGGGTCGTTGAAGCCTGCGTACTTGACGCTGCCGGCGTAATCGGCGTGGCCGGGGCGCATCTTCGCGCGCAGCTGCGCATAGTCGCCGGAGCGGGTGTTGGTATTTTCGATCAGGCCGCACAGCGGCGCGCCGGTCGCGCGGCCCTCAAAGAGCCCGGACACGATCCTGACCCTGTCCGGCTCCTTGCGCGCGGTGGCCGTGGGGTCGTTGCCCGGCGCGCGGCGCGCCATGTGGCGGGCGATGTCCTCTTCGGAGAGGACCGTTCCGGCGGGGATGCCGTCGATCACCATGCCGATCGCGCCGCCGTGGGATTCGCCGAAGATCGTCAGCTTGAAGTGATTGCCGAAGGAGCCTCTCATTGCGCGTGCCCTCCCAGTGCCTCAAATTCCTGCCAGAACGCCGGGGCGGATTTGGCGACCGCCTCCGCGTCCGTGATGGTGAGCTCGCCATCCGCAAGCACGGAGGCGACGGCCATCGCCATGACGACGCGGTGGTCGTTGCAGCCGTCGATGCGTGCGCCGTGCAGCGGCTTGCCGCCGCGGATGACCAGCCCGTCCGGGCGCTCCGTCACGTCCGCGCCGCAGGCGGTGAGCGCCGCGCACATGGCGGCGAGGCGGTCGCTCTCCTTGATGCGCAGGCGGGCCGCGCCGGTGATGCGGCTTTCGCCGTCGGCCGCGGCCATCGCCACGGCGAGGATGGGCACCAGATCCGGAATCTGGGAGGCGTCCACGTCGCACGCGCGCAGCCGGGAGGGGCAGACGGTGAGCGCGTCGCCCTCGCAACGGATGATCGCGCCCATGCTGCGCAGCACGGAAGCGATCGCGCGGTCGCCCTGGGCGCTGTCCATGTCCAGGCCGCGCAGCGTGAGCGGGCCGGCGCTGGAGAGGCAGCCCGCGGTGAGATAGAACGCCGCATGGCTCCAGTCGCTCTCCACATGCGCGGCGCCGGGGGAGACGGGGCGCTGGCCGCCGGGCACGACGAGCGTCTGCTCGTCCTTAAAAAAGGACTCCACACCGAACGTCCTCTGCACGCGGCGGGTGAGCTCCACATACGCGCGCGACTCCAGCCGGGTGGTGATGCGGATGACGCTGTTGCCCGGAAGCTGCGGCAGCGCCAGCAGCAGGCCCGTGATGAACTGGCTGCTCACGTCGCCACGCAGCATGTACTGCCCGGACTGCAGCCTGCCCTCGACGGTCAGGCGGTCGTCCGTACGCTCCCAGCGCACGCCGAGCGGCCGGAACATCTCCTCGTAGACGTCCAGCGGGCGCTGCATCAGCCGTCCGTGGCCGACGAACGTCACCGGGCCGCGCCCGTCCAGCGCCAGCGGGATGAAGAACCGCAGCGTCGAGCCGGATTCCCCGCAGTCGAGCACGCGCGGCCCGCCCGCTGTCGCCTGCTGCCCGCCCGCAATCCTCGCGGAGACGAAGCCGGGCAGCGCGTGCGGCAGGGTTTGAGCCTGCGCGCTCAGCCCCAGCGCCTGCGCGCAGGCCAGCGTCGCCTCGATATCGCGCGACAGCTGAAGCGGCTCGAGCGTGGTTTCGCCCCTGGCCAGCGCGGCCATCATCACCGCGCGGTGCGAGGCGGACTTGCTGGGCATCACCCGGAGCGTGCCGGACAGGGGGCTGGGGGAGACGGTCTTATTCATGTGATTTCTCCTTACAGCATAGCCTTGAGCTGGTCGGGCGTGAGCGGCACGCCGGTGCACTGGCCGATCTCCGTCAGGATGACGGCGCGCACCGTGCTGCCCTGGGCCTTTTTGTCCAGCGACATCGTGGCGGCGAGCGTCTCGGCGCTCAGACCCGCGGGCACCTCGGTCATCAGCTCGTAGCCCTTCAGCACGGCGCGGATGCGCTCCGCCGTGCCCGCCGGCGTGATGCCCAGCGCCTCGCCCCAGCGGGCGGCGGCGACCATGCCGATGGACACGGCCTCGCCGTGCAGCAGCGTGCCGTAGCCCATGGCGTTTTCCAGCGCGTGCGCCAGCGTGTGGCCGAAGTTGAGCTGCATGCGCACGCCGTGGTCGTGCGGATCCCGGCGCACATAGTCCGCCTTGAGGGCGCAGCAGCGGGCGATGACCTCGCCAAGCACCGGCATGAGGCGCTCGCGCGTGCCCAGGCTTTCCAGCCGCTCAAACAGCGTGCGGTCGCAGATGCAGCCGTACTTGATCACCTCGCCCAGGCCCGCGCCGACCTGACGCGCATCGAGCGTCCTCAGCGTGTCGCAGTCCACCAGCACCAGCTCCGGCTGATAAAACGCGCCCAGCAGGTTCTTGCCGCGCGGGTGGTTGATGGCCACCTTGCCGCCGACGGAGGAATCGACCTGCGCCAGCAGCGTGGTGGGCGCCTGCACGAAGTGCACGCCGCGCAGATAGGTGCAGGCGGCGTAGCCTGTGATGTCGCCCACGACGCCGCCGCCCAGCGCGATCACCAGATCCGCGCGCGTGAGATGAGCGTCCAGGAACGCGTCGTAGAGGCGCGAAAGCTGCCCGGCGCACTTGGTCTCCTCGCCCGCGGGCAGGGTGACGACGGACGCCTCCACGCCGGCGCAGCGCAGCTGCTCAAGCAGCGTGCCGGCATACAGCGGCGCGGTGTTGCTGTCCGCGACGATGGCGGCCCTGCGCCCCTTGTAGGGCGCAAACAGCGGCGCGCAGGAGGCAAGCAGGCCGCTTTCGATGTGGATGTCATACCGGCTTTCGGGGACGTTGGCGGTCACAGAGACGACGGGCATGGCGTATCCTCCTTTTGAAGCTGTGCGTCAGTCGATGAACTCCCTCAGTCAGCTTCGCTGACAGCTCCCTCGGGGCGGGAGCCTATTTGAATAACGGCGTCCTGCTCGGCGCAAGGCCGCGCAGCTGGTCAAATTCCTTTTTGCGGTTGCTGGAGACGACGAGGCGCTCGCGCAGCGCCTGGCGGTCGCCCGTCTTGAGCAGGTCGCTGTACTCCTGCAGCTTGCCGATGAGCTCGTCCGTGAGATCGGCGAGCGACTCCCGGTTCACCCAGAACAGCTCGGTCCACAGGTCCGGCTCCAGCGCGGCCACGCGGGTCGCGCCGCGGAAGGAGCCGCCCTCGAAGCCGTAGCTGTCAAAGAGCAGGTGCTGGTCGCACAGCGCCAGCGCCATGATGTGCATCAGCTGGCTGGTGTAGGCGATGCGCTCGTCGTGCGCGTCGGGGTTGGAGCGGACGATGTCCGCGCAGCCCATGTGCAAGACCAGCTGCTCCATGAAATGCACGGCCTCCTCGGGCACGGTCTCGTCGGGCGTTAAGATGTAGTGGCTGCCGCGGAAAAGATCGGCGGAGGCGTTGGCGAAGCCGCCGCGCTCGCGGCCCGCCATCGGATGGCCGCCCAGATAGATGAAGCTGCGGCTGGGGAGCGCCATGACCGCCTCGTGCAGCGGACGTTTGACGCCGCACACGTCGGTCAGCAGCGAGCCGGGCTTGATGCGGTGCGCCTGCTCCTTCACGAAGGCCGCCGCCGCGTCGGGATGCAGGCACAGGACGGTCACGTCCATGGTCTCCAGCGGCGCCTCGTCCGCGTCCTTCCAGGCCGCCTGCACCGCGCCGCGGTTCAGCGCCTCAAAGCGCGTCCACTCGTCGTGATCGACGGCATATAGCTCGGCGTCGGGGTAGCCGCGCAGCGCGAGCGCCATGCTGCCGCCGATCAGGCCGAGGCCGACAAACATGATCTTCATAGCGTGCGCTCCACGATCGGGGCCATGGCGTGCAGCTTGCCCATCACCTGCGCGAACTGCGGCGGGGTCAGGCTCTGCGCGCCGTCGCACAGGGCGCACGGCGGGTTGTTGTGCACCTCGATGATCAGGCCGTCCGCGCCGGCGGCGACGGCCGCCAGGGACATGCGCTCCACCATCCAGTTGAGGCCCGTCGCGTGGCTCGGGTCCACGATGACCGGCAGGTGGGACAGCTGCTTGACCGCCTGCACCGCGGAGAGGTCGAGCGTGTTGCGGGTGTAGGTTTCAAACGTGCGGATGCCGCGCTCGCAGAGGATGACGTTCGGGTTGCCGGCGGCCATGATGTATTCCGCGCTCATCAGCCACTCGTAGACGGTGGCGCTCAGGCCGCGCTTGAGCAGGATGGGCTTGCGGGTCTGGCCCAGCTCGGTGAGCAGGTCGAAGTTCTGCATGTTGCGCGCGCCGACCTGGATCACGTCCACGCGGCGGTCGAACTCCTCGACCAGCTTCGGGCTCATGATCTCGGTGCAGATGGGCATGCCGGTCAGCTCCCTGGCCTGCTCCAGCAGCGCCAGGCCCTCGAGCTTGAGGCCCTGGAACGCGTAGGGCGAGGTGCGGGGCTTGTACGCGCCGCCGCGCAGCACGTTCGCGCCCGAGGCGCGCACCTTGAGCGCGGTATCGGTCAGCTGCTCGTAGCTTTCCACGGAGCAGGGGCCTGCGAAGATGGCGAGCTTGCGCCCGCCGACCGGCACGCCGCCGCAGTCGATGACGGAGTCCGTCGGGTGGAACTTGCGGTTCGCCTTCTTGAACGGCTCGGAAACCGGCATGATGCGCTCCACGCCCGGCTGGATCAGGAAGTCGGTCGGGTCCAGGTGCGCCACGTCGCCGATGACGCCCAGCACCACGCAGTCCACGCCGGCGTTGCGCTGAATCTGCATGCCCTTCGCTTCAAGCGACTTGCACAGCGAGCCGATCTGTTCCTCAGTTGCCTTGGGTTTCATGATGATGATCATGGGAATGCTCCTTCTTTCGCTTCGTCAATCATAAAAGGCTCCTGCCGTGCGTGGCAGGAGCCTGATGAACCAGGTGGACAGGGAGGGCGTTTTACCGCTTCATCCTTCTCATGCGCGCACAAAAGCAAGACCATCGCTGCAAAAGCAATAGCCGCTAAATCGCGCAAAAAAGAAGCTGAACATGTACGTTACCCTCCAGATCCGATTGCGAAAAGTATAGCACGCTGCAAAAGGAAACGCAAGCGATTTGTGAAAGGGGTGCAAAAGTTGACAGTCTGTCACTCGAAAGATGAATTTGATTCAACCTTTCGCAGCAGCTTCCGGACGTCCTCGCGCCCAGCGAGGGCGAGCAGGTGCTCCTTGCCGGTGAAGGCGTAATTGGCGCCGGGCATCGGGCGCAGCACGTCCCCGGTCTTGACGGCGAGGATGTTGATGCGGTAGCGGTTGCGGATGTCCAGCTCCAGGATCGTCTTGCCGACCCAGCCGGCAAGCGGCGGGATCTCGTAGATCGCGTATTCGTCCGTCAGCTCGATGTAGTCAAACACGTTGGTCGCGCTGGTGCGCATGGCGATGCGCTCGGCGCTGTCACGCTCCGGATAGACCACCTCGTCCGCGCCGTTGCGCAGCAGCAGGCGCGAGTGCATGTCCTGGCTGGACTTGGCGATGATGCGCTGTGCGCCCAGATCCTTGAGCATGGAGGTGATGAGCAGGCTGCTGGCAAAATCGGAGCCGATGCACACGAAGCAGACGTCGAAGTTGTGCACGCCCAGCGCGTGCAGCGCGGCCTCGTCGGTGCAGTCCGCGATCTGCGCGCTGGTGACGGAGTTGGCCAGCTCGGTGACGGCGGCCTCGTTTTGATCGACGATCATGACCTCGTTGCCCAACTGGGCCAGCTTGAGGCACAGGTGGCGGCCGAAGCGGCCCAGGCCGATGACAAGAACGGATTTCATCTGAAATAACCTCCTTAGCCGATGAGGATGCGCTCCTGCGGACAGCGTAGCGGAGAGGGCGACGGATGGCGGGCGATGAGCAGCGCGAACGTGAGGCTGCCCAGCCGCCCGGCGTACATGAGCAGGATGACGACCAGCCGCGCGAACACGCCCAGCTGCCGCGTGACGCCGGTGCTCATGCCGACGGTGTTGAGCGCGGAGAAGACCTCGGTGATCACGTCGGTGAGCGCCAGCTCCGGCTGCGCGGCGCAGATGGCCAGCGTGGCGAGCATCGCCAGGGAGACATAGACGATGACGATCGAGCAGGCGCGGCGCATGAGATCCTCCGGCAGGCGGCGGCCAAAGAGGCGGATGTCCTCCTCGCGCCGCAGGATGGAGACGGCCAGCAGCATGAGCACCAGCATGGTCGTGGTCTTCGCGCCGCCCGCGGTGGAGCCGGGGTTGCCGCCGGTGAGCATGAGCAGGAGGGTCAGCAGGCTGCCGGCGGGCGAGAGCGCGGACGTGGGCACGGTGTCAAAGCCGGCGGTGCGCGGCGTGACGGCGGAAAAGAGGCTGGCCAGCACGCGCGTCCCCGCGTCCATGCCGGCCATGGACGCGCCCGCCTCGAAGACGAAAAACAGGCAGGCGGGCACGAGCACGATGACCGGCGTGATGACCAGCACGACGCGCGTGTGCAGCTGCAGGCGGCGGAAGCGGAACCGGTTTTCTATCAGGTCGTCCCAGACGAAGAAGCCCAGGCCGCCCAGCAGGATGAGGCTGACGGCCACCAGGTTGACCAGCGGATCGCCGGCGAAGGACTCCAGCGAGGAGAACGGCCCGGAAACCGTGCCCATCAGGTCAAAGCCCGCGTTGCAGAACGCGGAGACGGCGTGAAACACCGCATAGAACGCGCCGCGGGCGGGGCCCAGCAGCGGGACAAAGCGCAGGGCCAGCAGCAGCGCGCCGGCGAGCTCGAGGAGCAGCGTGCCGTAAATTGCCCGGCGCACGAGGCGCACGATGCCGCCGATGTGCAGGCTGGAGACGCTCTCCACCAGCAGCGTGCGCTGGCGAAGGCCGATGCGCCGGTTCATCATCATCGCGGCCAGCGCGATGACCGTCATCACGCCCAGACCGCCGATCTGGATGCCGGCGAGGATCACGCAGCGGCCGAAGAGGGACCAGTGGCTCGCCGTATCCACGACGACGAGGCCCGTGACGCAGACGGCGCTCGTGGCCGTGAACAGCGCGGTGAGCGGATCGGTCCAGGTATAGGCGCGGCTGGAGGCCGGGAGCATCAGCAGCAGGGTGACGATCGCGATGATCGCGGCGAAGCCCAGCGCAATGACGCCCTGCGCGCTCATCGGCGGATGCCTTTGGGGATTTGGGGTCTTGCGGTGCATACGCGTTCGCGCCTCCTGACGAGCATTTCGAAGATAACGCCATTGTATACGCAGCGCCTGCGAATGTCAAGCGGACGCGGCGCGCGACGAAAAGAGCCGCTCCGGGGAAGGAAGCGGCTCTTTTCGTTTGGAAGGGAAAAATGAGGAAGGGGAAGAAAAAGGAAGAACTTTGCCTTCGCACGGAGGGGGAGTGGCGAAGGCTGCAAAGGCCGAATGCTTGTTTCAACCTTTGTGGCCTCAGTATAACGCGCAAATGTGACAGGAATATGTTGAAAAACGGAAAACAATGCGCGCAATCCGGGACGGATCGTGGCAGAAAAGGGCAAATCCGGTCGAAAACATTGTGTATTTGGGGCGCTTGTGTTAAACTGACAAAAACGGAAGGGGGAGGCGCGCGCATGCACGGCGGCACAGGACGCAAACGCGGGATCATCCTGCTGGGCGGCGCGATGTACGCGCTGATGGCCAGCTTTGGCTGGCAGGCGGAGCACCTGGAGGCGAGCCGCCCGGGGCGCGCGCTGCTCGTCGCGGCGGCGCTGCTTGTGCCTGCCATGGCGGCGCTCGCCCTGCTGCTGCGGCAGAGCGGGCGGAACGTGCAGGCGGCAAGGGAACGCGGCAGCTTTTCCGCGGGGAAGGCGTTCCTGGCGATTCTCGCCTGCTATGTGCCGATGTTCCTCGTGCTCTTCCCCGGCTCGTTTGCCTACGACGTGCCCTTTCAGCTGGAGCAGGTCTTTACCGGGCAGTATTCGACCCACCACCCGCTTCTGCACACGCTGCTGCTGGGCGGCTGCGTGAAGCTGGGGCATGCCATGGGAAGCATCAACCTCGGCGCGGCGCTGTACAGCGCGCTGCAGATGACCGCCCTGGCGGCCTGCTTCGCGGCGGCCTGCGCGTCGATCGCCCGGCAGAGCGGCGCGCGCGCGGCCAGACGGAGCGCGGTTTTTTTTGCGGCCTATCCGCTGCACATGATGATGGCCGTGAACGCGACGAAGGACGTGCTCTTTTCCGGGCTGTTTGTGCTGACGCTGGCGCTCGTGCGCGAGGCGGTGACGGCGGAGCGGATGGACGGGTGGCTCGCCGCCGGCGTCGTGTGGGCCGGCGCGGGCATGATGCTGCTGCGCAACAACGCGCTCTACGCGGTCGCGGTGTGGCTTGTGCTGCTGATGATGATGTACAGGCGGCGCGCGGTCAAGGCGGCGGGCGCGGCGCTGCTGGCCCTGGCGCTGTGCGTGGCGGCGAACGGCGCGCTCAAGGCGGCGACAAACGCCGGGGAGGGCGACCTGTGCGAGATGCTCTCCTGGCCGATTCAGCAGCTGGCGCGGGCGAGGAACCTGCATGGCGACCGGCTGACCGACGGGGAGCGCGCGGCGATCGACGAGCTGATGCCGGGAGAGAGCTGGGCGCTGTACGACCCGACGATCTCCGACCCGGTCAAGTTCGAATTCGATACGCAGGCGCTCCTGAGCGACGTGGGGAAGTATGTGCGCGTGTACGTCTCGGTCGGCGCAAAGTGCCCGCAGGCGTATCTGGACGCGGTGCTTCACCACACCTATTCGTTCTGGTATCCGTACAGCGCATACGGCGTGTCGGGCTATTATTTGCAGATGGGGATCTCCGATCAGTATTACGAGTGGTGCGATTTTGAGCGGATTTCCGATCAGAGCCTGGCCCCGCGCGTGCGCGCGTCGCTCACCTGGCGCTTCGGCGCGCAGGGCGCGATGCAGATCCCGGCGGTGGGCTATCTGTTCAACATGGGCGTGATCGTGTGGGTCATGCTGTACTTTGTGCTGCGGGAGATGTACCTGGGCCGCTGGCGCAGCTTTGCGTGCGCGATGCTGCCGGTGCTGCTGCTCGGCACGTTCCTGCTGGGGCCGGTGATGGCGGGCCGCTACATCTACCCGTTTGTGTGCAGCCTGCCGGTGCTGGCGAGCCATGCTCGGAGCGTTCCGGAAACAGAGGAGAATGAGGATGAAAAGCAGGGATAGCGTCCGGCATGCGGCGGTGATCGCTGTGGGCGCAGGGATGTACGCGCTGTGTTTCGCGCTGGGGCGGACGATGGAAACCCAGGGCACATGCGCGGGTGCATGGCGCCTGTTTCTGCCCGCCTTGCCCGTCTTTGCCCTGCTGCTGGCGCTTTTGCTGCGGACGGGATGCATCCGGGCGCGGGGCAAAGCCAAGCCGTTTTCGGCAAAGCGCACGTTCGCGCTGCTGCTGCTGGTCTACTTTGGCTTCTATCTGATTGTCTTCCCGGGAAACTTCACCTATGATACGTTCCATCAGCTTCATCAGATCAAGTACAGCGAGTATTCCATGCATCATCCGCTGCTGCATACGCTGCTGCTCAGGCTGTGCTTCCTGCCGTATCGCTTCCTGGACTCCTTTGAGGTCCCTGCGGCGCTGTATGCCGTGACGCAGATGCTGCTGCTGGCCGGACTCCTTACGGCGGCATGCGCCTCCATCCGCAGGTCGTGCGGCGACGGTGCAGCCAGGACAAGCGCGTGGTTTTTCGCGCTGTATCCGCTGCATGCGTGCTTTGCATCCCATATGACCAAGGACGTGCTCTTTGGCGGCGCCTTTGCGCTGATGCTCGCGCTGGCCGTGGAAATCACGGCGCAGCCCGCCTGCAGCAGGCGGCAGGCTGTGCTGCTGACGCTCGCCTCTGCGCTGGCCCTCATGCTGCGCAACAACATGCTCTATGCTGTGGCTGTCTGGTTCGCGCTGCTCTTGCCCGGCCTGCGCAGGAAGCAGGTGCGTCATCTGGCGCTGTGCACGCTGGCGGCACTCGTGCTGAGCACCGGGGGACAGGCGATCCTGAAAACGGCGCTGCATGCCGAGAACGGGGATTTTGGGGAGATGCTCTCCGTCCCGATCCAGCAGGTATCCCGGGTCAGCGTGAAGGCCTATGATGCGCTCTCGCCCGAGGAGATTGCGCTGCTGGATGAGGCGTTCATGTATCATGCCTATCTGAACTACACCCCGTACATTTCCGATGCGGTCAAGGACGGGCTGCAGTCGGAGGCGATCAGGGAAAATCCGTGCGCTTATCTTCAACTGTATGAATCGCTGGGGAAGCGGTATCCGCAGGAATACCTGGACGCCTTTGTCGCGCTGATCAGCCCGTATCTGTATCCCTATTCCCACTACCACTTTGACCGGGATTACGTTGAAATGGGCATCCATCCCAATGCCTTTGAATGGACATACGGCGTGACGCTGGAGCAGAACACCGTATTTGCGCCGGTTCGCGAATGGCTGAATGAGCACATCTTCAAGACGGGCGCGGACGAAATCCCCATTCTGAACTTCATCATGAATCTGGGCGTGATCAGCTGGGCAATGCTGTTCCTGGTGATGCGCGAGGCATACCGGGGGGATTGGCTCCGCTTTGCGATCGGCCTGCTGCCGGTGCTGCTGTTTGGCACCTATCTGCTGGGGCCGGTCATGCAGGGCCGCTACATCTACCCGTTTGTGTGCAGCCTGCCGGTGCTGGCCAGCCATGTGCAAACGACCAAGGCGCTTGAAACCGCCGCGAAGCGAGAAAGGGGTTCGGAGGCTGCGTCCCCGGGCAGGTCCGGGCGGCAGCCCGGCGTAACCCTAAAATAAGGAGGAAGAATTGTGAGACTGGATAAATACCTGAAGGTGTCGCACATCATCAAGCGCCGCACGGTGGCCAAGGAGGCCTCCGAAGGCGGGCGCGTGACGATCAACGGCAAGGTGGCCAAGCCCTCCAGCGAGGTCAAGGAGGGCGACGTGCTGGAGATCCGCTTCGGCGAGAAGATGGCGAAATTCCGGATTCTGCAGGTTGCGGAGACCGTGCGCAAGAACGACGCGGGGCTCATGTACGAGCTGCTTGACGGCGAGGAGGACCTGTGATGAACGCGGCTGTGATCGTTGCGGCGGGCCGCGGCGCCCGCATGGGGCTTGAGCGCAACAAGGTGCTCTATCCGCTGTGCGGCGAGCCGGTCATCGTGCGCACCGCGCGCGCGTTCGCGGAAAGCGGCCTGTTTGACGGCGGCATCGTCGTCGTCACCGGCGCGTGCGACCTCGCGGAGATGAAGCGGATGCTTATGGACGCGGGCGTGGCGGTGCGCGCGGTCGTCGAGGGCGGCGCGGACAGGCAGGAGAGCGTGCGCCGCGGCATCCTGGCCTGCGATCCCGCGGCGGAAATCATCGCCATTCACGACGGCGCAAGGCCGCTGGTCACGCGCGGGGTCATCGAGCGGACGATCGAGAGCGCGAAGGCGCACGGCAGCGGCGTGGCTTCCGTGCCGCTCAAGGACACGGTCAAGCGCGTGGACGACCGCGGCTGCGTGGTCGATACGCCCCGGCGCGACGATCTGCGCGCCGTGCAGACGCCGCAGACGTTTGACGCGGCGCTTATCCGAAGGGCGCACGAGCGCTTTCAGGCGGGCGGCGCGGACGGCCAGCGCGCCACGGACGACGCGATGCTCGCCGAGTGGATGGGCCACACGGTGCACCTGACGGACGGCGACATGGAGAACATCAAGCTGACCACGCCGGAGGACATGCTGCTCGCCGGGCAGGTGCTCCTGCGCCGCGGCGAGGCGAAGAAGGAGGAGACGACGATGCGCATCGGACACGGTTACGACGTGCACAGGCTCGTGGAGGGCCGCAAACTGATCCTGTGCGGCGTGGAGATCCCGCACACGGTGGGCCTGCTGGGCCACAGCGACGCGGATGTGGCGGTCCACGCGCTGATGGACGCGCTGCTGGGCGCGGCGGCGATGGGCGACATTGGCCGCCACTTCCCGGACACCGATCCGCAGTACAAGGGCGCGGACTCGCTCGTGCTGCTCGATCACGTGATGGCGCTGCTGCGCGAAAAGGGCTATGTCGTGGGCAACGTGGACGTGACGATCATCGCGCAGAAGCCAAAGCTCAAGGACTACATCGAAGCGATGCGCGAAAACCTCGCGGCGCACCTGCAGATCGACCTCGATTGCGTGAACGTGAAGGCGACGACGACCGAGAAGCTCGGCTTTGAGGGCGAGTGCCTGGGCATCTCCGCGCACGCCGTGGCCTGCATCGGGCGGGCATAAGGAGTACGGGGTTTGGCAAAACGCAAAAAGAAGCGGCGCAGCCTGCTCCTCCGCCTGGCGGACGCGCTGCTGTCCGCAATCGATTTCCTCTGCGAGCGCTTTTCGCAGGCAGCCGTCGCGCTGATCGCCGGGGTATTCCGGGGGCTGGCGTGGCTGCTGCGCGGCGTCTTCCGGGGCCTGCTGGCGATGGCGCGCGCGGCGGGCGGCGCGCTGGCCGGCGCACTCAGAAGGCTGACGGCGGGACGGAGCGGCGCGCAGCGGTGCCTGCGGCTGGATGGGCCGGAGTTTGAGGCCTACGTCGCGCTGGTGCTCCGTGACAACGGCTTCAAGCATGTGGCGCTGACCAAGGGCAGCGGCGATCAGGGCGTGGACATCCTGGCCGAGCGCAATGGCAGGACGTACGCGATCCAGTGCAAGAACTACGAGGGCGCGGTGGGCAACTTCGCCGTGCAGGAGGCCTACGCGGGCGCGCAGTTCTACGGCTGCGACAAGGCCGCGGTGATCTGCCCGGGAGAGTTTACGCGCGGGGCGAAGGAGCTGGCGGGCTCCACCGGCGTGCTGCTGTGGGATGGACGGAAGCTGAGCCACATGATGAAAATCAGCGGCAGACGGCCGCACCACCGCAAACCGGCATGACCGACGAAATCCTATAAATCCTGCAGCGCTGCGCCCGGTGCCATCAAAAGGATTTGCAGCATAAATCCTTGACAAAGCCGGCGCATTTTAGTATGATACTTCTGCTGAGCGAAGAGGGGGTTGGCAGCCCGGAGCGAGGCATGAGCGAGATCAAAAAGTGGGCGCGAGGCTTCGCGTCAACAAGGGTGGAACCGCGGAAGGATGACTTTCGTCCCTTGAATCCATGCGAGGGTGCGGATTCGGGACAGCATCTTCGCGGTTCCTTTTATATGATTGTCCCGCAAGAAAAGGAGAGGATTCGGATGGCAGAGATCACCATGGACAAGATCGTGGCGCTGTGCAAGGGCCGCGGCTTCATCTTCCCGGGCAGCGAAATCTACGGCGGCCTGGCCAACAGCTGGGACTACGGCCCGCTGGGCGTGGAATTCAAGAACAACGTCAAGAGGGCCTGGTGGAAGAAGTTCGTCCAGGAGAACAAGTACAACGTCGGCCTGGACGCGGCGATCCTGATGAACCGCGAGGTCTGGGTGGCCTCCGGCCACGTCGGCGGCTTCAACGACCCGCTGATGGACTGCAAGGCCTGCAAGGCGCGCTTCCGCGCGGACAAGCTGATCGAGGACTACACGGGCGGCGCGGAGACCGGCGACGGCTGGAGCAACGCCGAGCTGGAGGCGTACATCGCCGATCACGCGGACATCGTCTGCCCGGTGTGCGGCAAGAAGGACTTCACCGGCATCCGCCAGTTCAACCTGATGTTCAAGACCCACGCGGGCGTGACCGAGAACTCCGCCAACGAGATCTACCTGCGCCCGGAGACCGCGCAGGGCATCTTCGTCAACTTTGGCAACGTGATGCGCTCCACCCGCAAGAAGCTGCCGGCCGGCATCGCGCAGATCGGCAAGAGCTTCCGCAACGAGATCACGCCGGGCAACTTCATCTTCCGCGTGCGCGAGTTCGAGCAGATGGAGCTGGAGTTCTTCTGCAAGCCGGGCACCGACCTTGAGTGGTTTGACTACTGGCGCTCCTTCTGCCGCGACTGGCTGCTGGGCCTGGGCATCAAGGAGGAGAGCCTGCGCCTGCGCGACCACGAGCCGGAGAAGCTGGCGTTCTACTCCAAGGCGACGACCGACTTCGAGTTCCTCTTCCCGTTCGGCTGGGGCGAGCTCTGGGGCATCGCCGACCGCACCGACTACGACCTCAAGCAGCATCAGGAGCACTCCGGCAAGGCCATGGAGTACATGGACCCGGTGACGAACGAGAAGTATGTGCCCTACTGCATCGAGCCGTCCCTGGGCGTGGACCGCATGGTGCTCGCCTTCCTGTGCAACGCCTACGAGGAGCAGGAGCTGGAGGGCGGCGACGTGCGCAACGTGCTGCACTTCCATCCGGCGCTCGCGCCGTTCAAGTGCGCCGTGCTGCCGCTGCAGAAGAACAAGCTGGGCGGCCTGGCGACCGAGGTGTACGAGAAGCTGGCGAAGCACTTCATGGTCGATTACGACGAGACCGGCTCCATCGGCAAGCGCTACCGCCGCCAGGACGAGATCGGCACGCCGTACTGCGTCACCGTGGACTTTGACACGCAGGAGACCGGCGTGGTCACCGTCCGCGACCGCGACACCATGGAGCAGGAGAAGGTGCACGTTGACGATCTGGTGGCCTATCTTGCCGGGAAGATCGAATACTGAGAGATACGAAAGCTGTCGGGAGAACGCCCTGCGCGCTGCATCCCGGCAGCTTTCTCCTTCTGCGTCCTTTGAAGGGAGGGATCGATGCAGATGTTTGAAATGCTTCTGCGGGAGCTGACGCTGATCATGGCGCAGGTGCACGATTCGCTGATGCGCCTCAACGACGGATTCGAGCTGAGGCTGGGCGACAAGGACTGGCACTTTATCATCATGGCGCTGGCGGCGATGGTTCTGTTCTTCGTGGTGCACGCGGTCTTCAAGCGCCTGGCCAAATGGAGCATCACGGCGGTGTCGTTTATCTACGTCTTCACGGTCATGACGGTGCTCGGCTTCGCCATTGAAATCGGCCAGCGCATCTCCGGCACGGGCGAGATGGATTTCGCGGACATCGTCGCAGGTCTGTACGGCGTGCTGGCGTTCTTCGGGGTCTATACGGCGTACCGCCTGCTGGCGATGGGCGTGCGCGCGCTGCTGGGAAAGCGCAGGAAATCGAATTCGCAAAAATGAGAACAAATGTTCTTGAAACTTTCGAAAAATGTGATATAATGGAGCCGCGCAGGGGGAATTTGGACGACTGGCCTGCGCGGCTTTGTCTTGTATTTGGAGAGCGGTCATGATACAATAAACCTGCTATGCGATGACCATGCAGCGACCGTTTACAATAAAGGAGAACAATTTTGGCAACGACAGTTGGACTGATCTCTCTGGGCTGCAGCAAGAACCGCGTGGATTCCGAGCAGGCGCTCGCCTTCCTCGCGGAGCGCGGCTACCAGATCGTATCCGACCCGGCAAAGGCCGAGGTCATCATCGTCAACACCTGCGGCTTCATCCAGTCCGCCAAGGAGGAGGCCATCGCCACCCTCTTTGAGATGGCGGAGTACAAGCAGAGCGGAAAATGCCGCCTGCTGGTGGCCACGGGCTGCTTTGCGCAGCGCTATCCGGAGGCGATCCGCGAGGAGATGCCCGAGGTGGACGTGATTCTGGGCGTGAACGAGTACGAGAAGCTCGACCGCGCCATTGCGGAGGCGACCGCGGGCGCCAGGCCCGTGTACGTGGACGACGACGGCCAGTTCTTCGAGTTCGGCCGCGTGCTGACCACGCCGAAGTACAGCGCGTACATCCGCATCGGCGAGGGCTGCGACAACTGCTGCTCCTACTGCGCGATCCCGCTGATCCGCGGCGGCTACCGCAGCCGCCCGAAGGCGGACATCCTCGCCGAGGTGGAGCGGCTGGCCGCCGAGGGCGTGAAGGAGTTTACGCTCATCGCGCAGGACACCACGCGCTACGGCACCGACCGGGGCGGGGAAAGCCAGCTGCCGGAGCTGATCGAGGAGATCGCGGCGATTCCGGGGGTGGAGTGGCTGCGCACGCTGTACTGCTATCCTGAGCGCGTGGACGACCGGCTCCTGGACACGATCGCCCGCCTGCCCAACGTCTGCAATTACCTCGACCTGCCGATGCAGCACATCAGCCAGCACATCCTCACGGACATGAACCGCACCGACACCAGCGAGCACATCCGCGAGGTCTGCGCAAAGTTCAAGGCGCGCGGCATGATGCTGCGCACGACGATGATGGTCGGCTTCCCGGG
The DNA here is from genome assembly GCA_051883735.1 of Candidatus Ventricola sp. Taxonomy (GTDB): domain Bacteria; phylum Bacillota; class Clostridia; order Christensenellales; family Aristaeellaceae; genus Ventricola. The sequence goes on along the minus strand of JBJEUH010000060.1, from coordinate 6,137 downwards.
CGAGACGCAGGAGGACTTTGACGAGCTGATGGACTTTGTCAGGACGACGAAGTTTGACCGCATGGGCGCGTTCACCTTCTCCCCGGAGGAGGGCACCGTCGCCGCGGAGATGGAGAATCAGGTGGACGAGGCCGTCAAGCAGGCGCGCTACGACGCGCTGATGACGCTTCAGCACAAGATCTCCCTGGAGCAGAACAAGGCGCGCGTGGGCACGGTCTGCCGCGTGCTGGTGGAAAGAAAGCGCGGCAGCCGCTACGTCGGCCGCAGCGAGTTTGAAGCACCGGAGACCGACGGCAGCATCTACTTCGGCTCGGATGAGCCGTGCACAATCGGCGAATTCGTGAACGTGCGCATCACCGGCGCAAAGGCCTACGACCTGATGGGAGAACGCGTATGAAAAAGATCATCTCGGGCATCATGGAGCTCAACCTGCCCAACAAGCTGACGCTGCTGCGCATGGCGCTGGTGCCGGTGTACCTGGTGCTGCTCTACTTCGGCTGGAACGTCCTGGCGCTCATCGTGTTCGCCGCCGCCTCGCTGACGGACATGCTGGACGGCCGGATCGCCCGCAGCCGGCATCTGGTGACCAACTTCGGCAAGTTCATGGACCCGATCGCCGACAAGCTGCTTACGCACACGGCGTTCATCTTGCTCTGCGCCATGGGCCGCCTGAACGTGGTCGCGTGCATCATCTTCATCGCGCGCGAGTTCGTGGTGTCCGGCCTGCGCCTGGTGGCGGTGGAGCAGGGCCACGTGATTGCGGCGGGCATGAGCGGCAAGATCAAGACGGTTCTGCAGATGGCGCTGGTCATGCTGCTGACCATCACGAGCGGCAACCTGCTCACCGACCTCGTCATGCTCGCCGCCGCGGCGATGACGCTGTACTCGATGGGCGAATACGTCTGGCAGAACCGGGCCGTGCTGGGCGGGGCGAAGTAAGGAAAGCCAGGGTCCGTTCTGCGGGCGCTGAAGAAAGCTATTGTGAACGACGATCACTCCCTCCGGCTGCTGCGGCAGCCAACCTTCGGCGTTTCATCAGCCTGCATCGCCCACTGGGCGCGGCTGCTGAAACGTCCCTCAAGAGGGAGGCAAAGCTGCTTAAAGAGAGTCAGGCTCCCTCTTGAGGGAGCTGTCAGCGAAGCTGACTGAGGGAGTTCGTTAACACTCGTTCTCCCTTTTGCGGACGAACGCAGTTCGTCCCTGCGCAGATGCTTCAAACAGCGCGAAGCGAAGAAGGGGTCTGGGGACAATGTCCCCAGGCGGGTCCGGGCGGCAGCCCGGAAAAAAGGAGATGCGCACATGATCGCGGAAATCGTCGCCATCGGCACGGAGCTGCTGATGGGCCAGATCGTCAATACCGACGCGCAATACCTGTCGCGCCGGCTGCAGAGCCTGGGCATTTCAGTCTACTACCACACGACCGTGGGCGACAACCCGCAGCGCATGCGCGACACGATCGCCCTGGCGCTCTCGCGCAGCGACGTGGTCATCACCACCGGCGGCCTCGGCCCGACGCAGGACGACCTGAGCAAGGAGATGGCCGCCGAGCTGCTGGGTCTGCCGATGCGCTTTGACGAGGACAGCTGGCGCGCCATCGAGAATTACTTCGCCAGGATGGGCCGCGTGTGCCCGGCCAATAACCGGAAGCAGGCGATGTTCGCCGAGGGCGCGGTGATCCTGCCCAACGGCTGCGGCACCGCGCCGGGCTGCATGATCGAGAAGGACGGCAAGATCGTCGTGCAGCTGCCGGGCCCGCCGCACGAGATGGCGGAGATGTTCGACCGGCAGGTCTATGACCGCCTGGCCGAAAAAACCGGCGGGTGCATCGCCTCGCGCTACATCCGCATCTACGGCCTGGGCGAATCGCAGGTGGCGCAGCTTTGCGCCCGGTGGATCGAGGCGGACGGCGAGGTGACCGTCGCGCCGTACTGCGCGCTGGGCGAGTGCCAGCTGCGGGTGACGGCCCGCGGAGAAAGCGAGCGGGCGGCGCTGGACAAGGTGCAGCCCGTCGTCGGGGCGATCACGGCGCTGCTGGGCGAGAGCGTCTATGCGGTGCTGCCCACCGCCTCGGGCAGCATGGAGGAGGTCGCCGGGCGGGAGCTGACGGCGAGAGGCCTCACCGTGGCGACGGCGGAGAGCTGCACGGGCGGCCTGGTCGCGGCGAGGCTGGTGAATTATCCCGGCATCTCCGCGGCACTGGGCGAGGCGCATGTGACCTACGCCAACGAGGCGAAGATCAAATATTGCGGCGTAAAAAAGGAAACGCTCGAAGCGTACGGCGCGGTGAGCGAGCAGACCGCCAGGGAGATGGCGCAGGGCCTGCGGGAGAGAAGCGGCGCGGATATCGCCGTATCGACCACGGGCATTGCCGGCCCGTCCGGCGGCACGAAGGACAAACCCGTCGGGCTGGTGTACGTCGGCTGCGCGGACGCGCACGGCGTGCGCGTGGAGCGGCTACAGCTTACCGGCAGCCGGGAGCGCATCCGCAATCTGGCGGCGCTGCGGGCGCTTGACATGATCCGCAGAGCGGCGATGGGATACTGAAACGAGACAAAGGAGAAAGAGATATGGCAGCGAAGAAGACCACCAAGGCGGCGCCCGTCGTGGCCGAGGAAGGCAGCGAGAAGAAGCGCGCGCTTGAAATGGCGCTGGCGGGCATTGAAAAGCAGTTCGGCAAGGGCTCCATCATCCGCATGGGCGACCGCCCGGTGCAGAACATCGAGGTGATCCCGACCGGATGCCTGGACCTGGACCTGGCGCTGGGCGTGGGCGGACTGCCGCGCGGCCGCGTGGTGGAAATCTACGGCCCGGAATCCTCCGGCAAGACCACCGTGGCGCTGCATGTCGTCGCGGAGGCGCAGAAGGCCGGCGGCGTGGCGGCGTTCATCGACGCGGAGCACGCGCTCGATCCGATCTACGCCAAGAAGCTGGGCGTGGACATCGACCAGCTCTACGTCTCCCAGCCGGATACCGGCGAGCAGGCGCTGGAAATCTGCGAGGCGCTCGTGCGCTCCGGCGCGATTGACATCGTCGTCATCGACTCCGTCGCGGCGCTGACGCCGAAGGCCGAGATCGACGGCGAGATGGGCGATTCCTTCGTCGGCCTGCAGGCCCGCCTGATGAGCCAGGCGCTGCGCAAGCTGACCGGCATCGTGAACAAGACCAACTGCGTGTGCATCTTCATCAACCAGCTGCGCGAGAAGGTGGGCGTGATGTACGGCAATCCGGAGACGACCCCCGGCGGCCGCGCGCTCAAGTTCTATTCCTCCGTGCGCATCGATATCCGCCGCGGCGAGCAGCTCAAGGACGGCAGCACCGTGGTGGGCAACCGCACGAAGGCGAAGATCGTCAAGAACAAGGTGGCCCCGCCGTTCCGCGTGGCGGAGTTCGATATCCTCTACGGCGAGGGCATCAGCAAGGAGGGCAACCTGCTGGACAGCGCGGTGCAGCTGGACATCATCCACAAGTCCGGCGCGTGGTTCAGCTACGGCGATCAGCGCATCGGCCAGGGCCGCGAGAACACCCGCAAGTACCTCAAGGAAAACCCGGCGATCGCCGCGGAAATCGAGGCGCTGGTGCGCGCGGAGCTGATGGGCAAGAACGAGCCCATCACGACGGTGTCCGAGATGGAGGAGACGGAGGAGACGCAGGACGAATTCGACGATCTCCCGCTGCTTGGCGCCGACGACGAATAAACCCACAGGCTGGCCGCAGGTTTTCTGCGGCCTTTTTTGACCTGTGAAAAGCATTCGTGCGTGCGAAGCGGGAAGGGTCAAGGGATGAAATCCCTTGCGGGGTTCGGGGCAGCGCCCCGAGCGGGTCTGGGCGGCAGCCCATCGTATTCTCTGTTGACATGAAATCGACATCAAAAGAGGGATCGCGATGAACGAAAGCGAAGCGATGGCCGTGCTGGTCAGCGCGCGGGGAATCAGCTATCTGCAGCGGGAGCGTGCGCTGGCCTCGGCGGGCAGCGCGCTGGCGCTGCTTGGCGATGTGCGCGCGTTTGAGCGGGAGCTGGGCGCGCAGGGCACGGCAGGCCTGCGCACGGCGATCAGGCAAGCCGACCGGATGCTCGACCGGCTCTGGGAGGACGGCGTCCGGCTCATCGTGCGCGGCGGGGAGGGCTACCCCGAACGCCTGGCGCGCACGGCCAGACCGCCGCACCTGCTCTTCTGCCTGGGCTGCGCGGACCTTGGCGATCCGTTCCCGATCGCGGTCGTCGGCACGCGCCGCGCGGACAGCTACGGCCTGCGCCACACGCGCGCGCTGGCCCGGGAGCTTGCGCGAAGGGGCATGTGCATAGTCTCCGGCCTCGCGCTGGGCGTGGACGCGTGCGCACATTGGGGCGCGCTGGACGGACAGGGCCGCACGATCGCCGTGCTGGGCGGCGCGCTTGATCGGATGTATCCCGCCGAAAACGAGCCGCTGATGCGGCGCATTCTGGAGGCGGGCGGCAGCGTGGTGAGCGAATACGCCCCGGGCACCGCGCCCACGCGATACAGCTTCGTGCAGCGCAACCGCATCGTGGCGGGGCTGTCGCTGGGCGTGCTGGTGACGCAGGCCCCATACAGAAGCGGCGCGCAGTCCACCGTCCAGTTTGCGCTGGAGGAGGGGCGCGAGGTGTTCGCCATGCCGGGCGATATCGACCGGCTGGGCTCGCAGCTGCCCAATCAGCTCATCGGCGAGGGCGCGCGGCCCGTGACCTGCGCGCAGGACGTCACGGCGCTGCTGGTGATCGAGCCGGGGCGCAGGGATGAAGAGCGGGAGCCGGAGCCGCAGCAGATCGCCCTGCGGTTGGACGCGCCCAAGCGAAAGCTCGACAGCCGGGAGCAGGCCGTCTGCGAGCTGCTGCGGGCGGGCGACCTGGATTTTGACGCGCTCAGCGAGCGCACGGGCATCTCCAGCGACGAACTGGGCAGTCTACTCATGATGCTGGAGCTGGACGGGATCGTCGCCGCGCTGCCCGGCGCGATGTACAGGCTCGCCTGACGCGCCCGGCGGCCTGGGCGAAATTCACGAACTAATATGAAGGAATTTTGCAGAAAATCCATCCTCATGCCTTGACAGATTCAAAAAGGGCTGGTATTCTTTTTGGCCGTATGGACCCTGCGGCAGGTTTTTGCTGCGGGCATGAAGCGGCTGCCCGTCCGCGCAGCGCGCTATTTCGCCGGACGCGGTCCGGCCATGGAGGAATCGTAATTTGAGCAGTCATAAGACGGCGCACAAGCTGGTCATCGTGGAGTCGCCTGCCAAGGCGCGCACCATCTCGAAGTTCCTGGGCAGGACGTACAAGGTGGAGGCCTCCAACGGCCACGTCCGCGACCTGCCCAAGTCCCAGCTGGGCGTCGATATCGAGAACGACTTTGAACCCAAGTACATCACCATCCGGGGCCGCGGCGAGGTGCTCGAGCGCATCCGCAAGGAGGCCCGGAGCGCCAAGTCCGTCATCCTCGCCACCGACCCGGACCGCGAGGGCGAGGCGATTTCCTGGCACCTGGCGCACATCCTGGGCATCGACCCGGACAGCGCCTGCCGCGTGGAATTCAACGAGATCACGGAAAAGACGGTCAAGAGCGCCATCAAGCAGCCGCGCTCCATCAATCAGCAGCTGGTGGACGCGCAGCAGGCGCGCCGCCTGCTCGACCGCCTGGTGGGCTACAAGATCAGCCCGCTGCTGTGGGTGAAGATCAAGAAGGGCTTGTCCGCGGGCCGCGTGCAGTCCGTGGCCACGCGCATGATCTGCGATCGGGAGACGGAGATTGAGACGTTCGAGCCGGAGGAATACTGGCACGTGACGGCGAAGCTGCGCGCCGGCGGCAAGCAGCTGGAGGCCCGGCTGCACAGCCTGGACGGCGAGCGCGTGAGCCTGGCAAACGAGCAGGCGGCCAGCGACGCGAAGGCGCGCATCGCCGGGGGCGGTTTTGTGATCAAAAGCGTCAGGCGCGGCGAACGGCACAAGCACCCGGCCCCGCCGTTCACCACCTCGAACCTGCAGCAGGAGGCCAGCCGCAAGCTGGGCTTCACCACGAGCAAGACCATGCAGATCGCGCAGCAGCTCTACGAGGGCGTGGACATCGAGGGGCGCGGCACGCTGGGCCTGATCTCCTACATCCGTACCGACAGCGTGCGCCTGTCCG
>JBJEUH010000059.1:0-6217 GCA_051883735.1 Candidatus Ventricola sp. | reverse complement strand
AACAAAAAACATCCCCTTCCCGGCTTGGGAAGGGGATGAAATTTTTTGAGAATTACTTCTTCTCGGTGAGCGTCGGCAGGTGCCAGATGAGGTCGTTGTACTCCTTGATGGTGCGGTCGGAGGAGAAGATGCCGGACTTGGCGACGTTGATGATCTCCTTGCGGGTCCACGCCTTGGTATCCAGGTAGTCGTTGCCCAGGCGGCGCTGCGCACCCTGGTAGGAGCCGAAGTCCTTGAGCACCAGGTACGGATCGGCGATGCCGCCGTTGTCGGAGAAGACCAGGGCGCGGAAGAGGCCCTCGAACATCTTCGGGTTCTCCGGGGTCAGGCTACCGTCAAAGAGCATGTTGAGCGCACGGCGCAACTCGGCGTTGGTCTCGTAGATATCCAGGCTGCGGTAGGTGCCGGCGGCGTAGAGCGCCTCGACCTCCTGGGAGCGCATGCCGAAGATATAGCAGTTCTCATCGCCGACCAGCTCGGCGATTTCGACGTTCGCGCCGTCGAGCGTGCCGATGGTCACGGCGCCGTTCATCATGAACTTCATGTTGCCGGTGCCGCTGGCCTCCTTGGAGGCGGTGGAGAGCTGCTCGCTGACCTCGGAGGCCGGCATGAGCATCTCCGCGGTGGAGACGTTGTAGTTCTGCAGGAAGACGATCTTGATCATCTTGCGCGCGCGCGGGTCCTTGTCGATCTTCGCGGCCAGCACGTTGATGAAGTGGATGATCTCCTTGGCGCGGCGGTAGCCCGGGGCGGCCTTCGCGCCGAAGATGAAGGTGCGCGGCGCCATGGTGTAGTTCGGATCGTCGCAGATGCGGTTGTAGAGCACCAGGATGTGCAGCGCGTTGAGCAGCTGGCGCTTGTACTCGTGCAGGCGCTTGACCTGGACGTCGAACATGGTGTCCGGATCGAGCTCCAGACCCTGATGGCGGTTGATCCAGCGGGAGAAGCGGGCCTTGTTCTCGTGCTTGATCTTGGCGAACTTCTCCTGGAAGGCCGCGTCATCCGCCAGCGGGAGCAGCTTCTCCAGCTCCATGGTGTCCTTGCGCCAGCCCTGGCCGATGGACTCGTCCAGCAGATCGGAGAGGGCCGGGTTGGCCAGCATCAGCCAGCGGCGCGGGGTGATGCCGTTGGTGATGGCGCAGAACTTCTCCGGCATGATCTTGTAGTAGTCGGCGAAGGTGGAGCGCTTGAGGATGTCGCCGTGCAGCTGGGAAACGCCGTTGACGGCGTGGCTGTAGGCGATGCACATGTTGGCCATGTGCGCCTGATCGTAGGCCAGGATGGCCATGTGGCCGATGCGGTCCCACTCGCCCGGGAAGCGGTCAAACAGCTTCTGGCACAGGCGGCGGTTGAGCTCCTGCATGATCGCGTAGATGCGCGGCAGGGTCTCGCGCATCATCTTCTCCGGCCACTTCTCCAGCGCCTCGGCCATGATGGTGTGGTTGGTGTAGGCGACGGTCTGCGTGGTGAGGCGCTCGGCGACCTCCCAGGGCAGGTGCTCCTCGTCCACCAGGATGCGCATCAGCTCCGGGATGACCATGGCCGGGTGCGTATCGTTGATGTGGAAGGCGACCTTCTCGGGCAGCTGCTCCATGTTGGAGCCGTACACGCGCTTGAAGTCCTTGATGGCGTACTGCAGCGTGGCGCTGACCAGGAAGTACTCCTGCATCAGGCGCAGCTTCTTGCCGTTGTAGGTGTTGTCCTCCGGGTAGAGCACCTTGGAAATCTGCGCGGCGATGGAATCGCTCTCCTCGCTGGAGCCGTTGTAATCGCCGGCGGAGAACTTCTCCAGGTTGAAGTTGCGCGGGAGCACGGCGCTCCACATGCGCAGGCGGTCCACGACCTTGTTGTCGTAGCCGACGATCGGCAGATCATACGGCACGGCGATGACGTCCTCGGTGTTCTGCAGGGAGACGTAGTGCTTGTCGCCCATCCAGTTCTCCTGCACCTGGCCGCCGAAGCGGACGGTCACGGCGTCGCGCTGGGTCGGAATCTCCCAGGCGTTGCCGTAGGTCAGCCACTCGTCCGGCACCTCGACCTGCTGGCCGTCGACGATGCGCTGACGGAACAGGCCGTACTCGTAGCGGATGGTGCAGCCCATGGCCGGCAGATCGAGCGTGGCCAGGGAGTCGAGGAAGCACGCGGCCAGGCGGCCCAGGCCGCCGTTGCCCAGCGCCGGTTCCGGCTCCTCATGCAGCACGCCGCGCAGGGTCAGACCCAGCTCGTTGAAGGCCTCCTCATACGCCTTGGTGGAGCAGAGGTTGAGCAGGTTGTTGTGCAGCCAGCGGCCGGTCAGGAACTCGATGGAGAGGTAGTACAGGCGCTTGGCCTTCTCCTCGCGGCGGGCTTCCTTCTCAAAGCGCCACTTGAGCATGATCTGGTCGCGCACGGTGGAGGCGACGGCCGCGTAAATCTGCTTCGGGGTCGCCTCCTCAATCGTGGTGCCGTAGTAGCGCAGCAGCTTGTTGAGGATGGACTCCTTGATGGTGTCCTTGTTGTATTCGTTCATCAGAGGCATAGGTTTGGACCCTCCCAGGTTTGGCGCGGCCATCTGCCGGCGCTTTTTGAATTCAAATCAATCTATGCGAACGCCCCATCTCGGGGCAGCCATCGTTCATTATAACATAGAAGAAATTGGGTGACAAGGAAAAATCGTGGAAATACAAGGGTTTATTCGATATTCTGTGCAGAAGGGAAAAGAAATATCAAAAAAAGGCGGTAAAATCCGCCTTAAAATTTCGGCAAACTGCCGCAAGATTTCAATAGGTCACCCGGGAAATCTTCGCGCCGAGGCTGGAGAGCTTGGTTTCCAGGTGCTCGTAGCCGCGGTCGATATAGTGCGTGTTGCTGATCTCCGTGGTGCCCTGCGCCATGAGGCCGGCGATGACCAGCGCCGCGCCCGCGCGCAGATCGCTCGCCTCCACCGCCGCGCCGTGCAGCTGCGGCACGCCCTCGATGACGGCCGTCTGCTCGAACAGGCGCACGCGCGCGCCCATGCGCTCCATCTCCATCAGGTGGCGGAAGCGGGACTCGAAGATATTCTCCACGACCGTGGAGGTGCCGGTGGCCGTGCACAGCAGCGCGCTCATGGGCTGCTGCAGGTCGGTCGGGAAGCCGGGATAGACCTGCGTCTTGAAGGTCACGCCGCGGTGCGCGCCCATGGAGCGAACGCGGATGGCGTCGTCGCGCTCGCTCACGCGCGCGCCCATCTCCAGCAGCTTGGCGGTCAGCGCCTCCATATGCGTGGGGATGCAGCCGCTGATGGTCACATCGCCGTGCGTCGCGGCGGCGGCGATCATCAGCGTGCCGGTCTCGATCTGGTCCGGGATGACGGCGTAGGGGCGGCGGGCGCTCAGGCGCTGCACGCCGCGCACGCGGATCACGTCCGTGCCCGCGCCCTTGACCTTGCAGCCCATGGAGTTGAGGAAGTTCGCGGTATCGACGATATGCGGCTCCTTGGCGGCGTTGTAAATGGTGGTGGTGCCTTGCGCGCACGCGGCGGCGAGCATCACGTTGATCGTGCCGCCGACGGTGACCATGTCCATGAACACATCGCCGCCGACGAGGCCGTCCTTCGCGCGGGCCATGACGGTGCCGCCCGAGATCTCCACCTCCGCGCCCAGCATGCGCATGCCCTTGATGTGCTGATCGATGGGGCGGCGGCCGATGTTGCAGCCGCCGGGCAGCGGCACGGAGGCCTCGCCAAAGCGCGCCAGCAGCGCGCCGATATAATAGGAGGAGGCGCGCATGCGGCGGCACAGCTCAAGCGGCACGTCCGTGCGGCTGATGGTGCTGGCGTCCACCTGCATGATGCCCTCCTTGGGATCCCACAGGACCTTGGCGCCCAGATGCTGCAGCGTCTCCACGGAGACGTGCACGTCCTCGATGCTCGGCAGGTTCTCGATCACGCAGGGCGTCTGGCTCAGAATGGCGGCCGGGATGATCGCCACGGCGGTATTCTTGCCGCCGCTGACGCGGACGGCGCCCTCCAGCCGCTGCCCACCGGTGATGAGCATTCTCTCTTCTGCCATGCGCGTCCTCCTTGTATCCCCAGATCATGGGGCAAAAACGAAATTCTAACTCATATATTATACACATGGACGGGGATTTTGGCAAGAAGTGCACAGGGATTTGGAAAAATCCGCCTGAAACGGGATAAAAAGACCCGCTTGGAACGTTTGTATGGTATAATATGCGGAAACCGGCCGGGTGTTCGTCCCTGCCGGCATTCCGCAGGGCGCATCCGTCCGCGCGGGGAGGAAGCATGGGAGGTGCGGGCGATGACGCAGGCGTGGGTTCAGGTGCTCTCGATGCTCTTTGGCTATGCCAGCGCGGCCATCATCTTGCTCATCGTGCTGCTGGCGCTGCGCAAATATGCGGCGGACCGGGCGCTGTGGCGGCGGGTTCACAGGGATCTGCCGCAGGCCGGGGCTGTCGGCCAGCTCGTGGTGCTCTGCGGCGGCAGGCGGCTCGGCGCGGGTGAGGAGATTCGCGTGCCCTACGAGGGCACGATGGGCGCCAGCCACAGCTGCGACGTGTGCATCCCGGCGAGGAAGGTGCACATGCGCTCGGCGTTCTTCTGGATGGAAAGCGACGGGCTGCACATGGTGGCGCTGCACAGGGACGGCTTCCTGGTGGACGACGTGCCGGTGGAGCCGGGCGATGAGGCGGTGCTGCGCCACGGCGCGGTGCTGCGCGTGGGCGAGGCGAAGCTGGCGCTGACGCTCTACTCCAGCCGCCGCATGCGCGCCATCGACGACGGCCCGTATGTGACCCGCGCGCGCCGCGGGCAGGCCAAGCAGGGCAAGGGCGACGGCGTCGGCGCGCCGGGCCGCGGCGAGGCGCGCAGGGAGAGGAAGCTGCGCGAAAAGCAGGCGGCGCAGCAGGAAGACGCGCCGCAGGAAGCGGGAAAGAAGCGAAGCCGGAGGTGACGGGATGGCCTTGAGGGGCGAGACATACACGGCGCGGCCAAAGCGGTCATCCGATGGCGCGGTGAGCGCGAAATACAGGAAGACGGGCACGCAGAGCAAGGCGGAGGAAAGGCTGGCCCAAAAGCTGATTTCGGACAAGCTGACGGCGAAGGCGCCGGAGCGCGGGCAGAAGGCAGCGCAGAAAAAGGCCGTGGAAAGGAAGAAGACCGACCGGCAGGAGGCTGCGCCAAGGGCGGCGCAGAGGAAGACGGCGGAGAGGAAGACGGCGGAGAAGAAGACGGCGGAGAAGAAGGCGCCCGTGCATCGCGCCGTGATGGCGACGCCCGGGCAGGCGCAGCGGGCGAAGAAGGACAAAGCGCGCGAGCCGGGCCGCGTCCGCCGCGAGCGCAAGCGCATCGACGCGGCCATGCGCGACCGCAGGCGGGCCGTGAGCCGGGGCGTGGACACGAGGGTGGTGCTGATTGCGCTGCTGACGGCGGCGTTTGTCACGGGCGGACTGCTGCTGGCCGCCGTCCGGGGCACGGACGGGCCCGACCTGCAGGCGCTTTCGCTGATCGCGCTGATGGTGCCGCTCGGGCTGCTCACGTCGCTGGCGCTGCCGCGCGTGCTGCCCATCGATCCGCTGATCATGGCGCTGACCAATTTCCTGTGCGGCGTGGGCGTCGTGGTGCTCTACACCGTCTCGCCCGCGCGCGGGGTCAGGCAGGCGTCGTACTATGCGCTGGGCCTGGCGGCGATGGTCGTCGTCAGCGTGCTGATCTCCCGGAAGAAGCGGTTCAAGGGGCTGACGCTGCTGGCGATGGTGCTGGGCGTGGCGGCGCTGATCCTGCCGCTGGCCTTCGGCGAGTGGTCGGGCGGCGCGAAGAACTGGGTGGAGCTGCCGTACCTGGGCTCCTTCCAGCCCAGCGAGCTGGTCAAGCTCTCGCTGGTGCTGGCGATGGCGTACTACTTCAGCGCGCACCGGACGGTGCTGCAGATGATGCCGGCGATCCTCTTCGCCGGCGCGTGCCTGCTGCTGCTCATGCTCCAGCGCGACCTGGGCACGGCGCTGATCTACTACGCCACGACGCTGGCGATGTTCTACGTCGCCTGCGGCAACGTGCCGCTGACGATCGTGGGCCTGGGCGGCGGCGTGGGCGCTGCGGTGCTGGGCTACAAGATGTTCGCGCATGTGAAGGTGCGCGTGGCGATGTGGCGCAACCCGTGGAGCGACCCGCTGGACAAGGGCTATCAGATCATCCAGGCGCTGCTGGCCATCGGCTCGGGCGGGCTGTTCGGCGTGGGCC
>JBJEUH010000058.1:0-6403 GCA_051883735.1 Candidatus Ventricola sp. | reverse complement strand
TTTGCGGTCTTGTTTCTTGCGCTGTTTTAAGCATGTTACTTTTCATAACAAAAACTCAGGAATCATCAGAATCCTGAGTTTAGTTGGTCGAGGTGACAGGATTTGAACCTGCGACCTTTTGGTCCCGAACCAAACGCGCTACCAAACTGCGCTACACCTCGAAATATGGAGCCAATGAAGGGACTCGAACCCTTGACCTGCTGATTACGAATCAGCTGCTCTACCGACTGAGCCACATTGGCGTCGGATTTACCGTGCCGGCGATCACCTGACAAGAAAGGATTATATCAGGTTCCGCCCTGAGAGTCAACCCCTTTTTTACATTTTCTTGAATCTTTTTCGAAAAGTGCGAAAAAGCGCTCCGTCAGCCCTGAATATGGTCCATCTGCTGCGCTCTGATCAGCGGGTAGGCGGCGAGCTTGCGGCCGCTCAGGTCCTCCTTGCGCATGTCCACCGCCGTGATCCGGCTGTTTTCATAGGTGGTGTAGTAGTAGATCCCCTTGTCCGTGTTGCAGCAGGAGGAATACACCGTGATTTCCGGCTTGCCCTCCACCATCACGCTGCCGCGCACATGGCGCACGGAGGACAGCATGTGGAAAAACTGCGTGACGCTCTCCTGCTCGCCGCTGCCGCAGAGGGAATGGGCCTTCATGAACGCGGCGCGCACGAACCGGGAGGGCGAGGACAGGTCGCCCGGCAGGCCGAGGCCGCCCATGCCGCGGGAGTAGGCGGGCAGATCGAGCGCGGGCGCAAAGCGGTTTTCCGGGGTTTCGGCGCAGAGCGCACGGTAGTTGCTCAGGTTGGTCAGGTGATAGGAAAACGGCGGATTGTTCGTGAGCACGCCGACGGGGTTGTCGTGGATGTGCAGGCCGTCTGCCATCGGCTCCACGACGATGGACTCGCTGCGGCTGGCGATGAGCCAATGCAGCGGCGAGAGCGGCAGCGCGTCGCTGAAGGGGATGGCGGCGAGGTTGATGCGCGCCAGAAGCATCCGGGCCTGCGGGATGGTGGCGCATTGGCCGAGGATATACGGGATGAATTCAAACGGCGAGACGTTGTCCCGGTCCGCCGCCTCGGGCGGATAATGCGCGTTGCCCGGAAAGTTCAGCCCGGCCATGGACAGCCCCGCTTCGTTCGTCGCGTCGTAATAGAGCGGATAACCGTCCACGGTCGTCGCCACGCCGATCATCGCCAGATGCGTCTTCATGGCGGGCATGCGGCGCAGGGCGAACGGAAAGCGGCGCGGCGCGATGGTCACGGCCTCGTTAAGCGCGTATTCCAGGTCGAGGTTGCGGCCAAAGTAATGGTCCCGGGTGATGAAGCTGATGGCTGTGCACATAAAAAACCCTCCCGCAGTCACACGCTGGATATAGTGTGGCACACCGCGGGAGGATGTATGCGTTACAGGCCGGAGGTGGGAAGGATCTGCGACGCTTCCAGCACGCCGTCCGATGCGCGCAGCGTCAGCACGGTGCAGGATTCGGGCAGATCGCCGGAATCGCTCTGCGGGAAGCAGTACACCTGGTAGCGCGCGACGCCGTCGGCAAAGGCGCGCTCGGCGCAGAGCGAGAGATAGAGGGTGAATCCGGCTTCTTCCGGGTTTTCGGCCTGCCCGGCGAGATAGCCCCTCGCAGCCTCGAGCATGGCGTCCGGGTCCGCTTCGCCTTCGCGCGGCATGCGCAGCCTGCCGCCCTCGTATCGGCGGGAGAACTCGGCCTGAACGTCCAGCGGCCAGGTGAAGACGTGCTCGCCGTAGCGGTCATACCAGGCCTGCACCTCGGCACACGGATGGTCGAGGGCCGCGGGCTCGGTGGCCAGGCGCGGCGTGGAGTAGGAGATGACGGCCCCGTCCTGCGCGGAGACGACCACGCGGAACGCGCAGCCGTTGCCGTAGATGCTCTCCATCGTCACGACATAGGCGGACAGCGCGCCGTCCTCGCCCCATGCTTCGGAGACGTCCACGGCGTACTCGTCGAACGTGAAGATCGAGGTGTCGCACAGGGCCTCGAAGCACGCGCGGGCGGCCTGAATGGCGGCGTGCTCGTCGCATGCGCCGGACTGCCCATCGGGGGTCGCGGGCGACGGCGAGGAGAGGATGACGTCCTCGTGTCCGCCGGGCCTTTCGGTGGCGCCGGCGTTTGGCGCGCCATGCGCGGCGACGGTCGTGATGGGGGAGGTCTGCGCGCGATGGGCGCGCAGGGCGAAGAGGGACAGCGGCACGATGACCAGCGCGGCGGTTGCGACGGCGAACATGAAATCCAGCCGCAGCGGCCTGCGCTTTTGGCGTGCAGGCCTCCGGACGGGCGCCTCCTGCCCGCGCACGGCGCGCAGCACGCGGTGCATATCCCTTGCGTCAAAGTGCACGGAGCTGAGGCTCTCGTCGAGGGCGTTTCGGATTTGCGGGTCGTTTTTCATCGAGGTCAGCTCCTTTCCAGTTCTTTTTGAAGCCGTTTCTGCGCCTGCGCCAGCCGTCTGGTGGCGGTGGGCGCGGAGATGTTCAGGATCTGCGCGCAGGTGCGCAGGTTCAGGTCCTGATAATAGTGGAGGAGGACGATGTCCTTGAGCTTGGGCGGCAGCGCCATGACGGCCTGCGTCAGCGCCAGATGCTCCTCGTGCGCGGGCGTGACGCTGAGCGGCAGCTCCTCGATGGTCTTGCGCCGGTCGATGTGCCGCAGCCAGGAGGAGCGCAGCATGTCCTTGCAGGTGTTGATGGCGATGCGCATCAGCCAGGCCTTCTCGCTCCGGATTTCCCCGCCGAGCAGCGGATCGATGTGCTCAAACGCCTTGATGAACGTCTCCTGCGCCGCGTCCTCCGCGCTGGGCAGATCGCGCAGATAGACGCAGCACATGCGCTTGACGCTGTCGCCGTAGGTCTGCATCAGGCGCACGAGCGCCTGCTCGCGGCTCTCTTGTGTAGTGCCCTGCATCGCGGGCTTCACCTCCTCTATGGGATAAGACGATGCAAAGTGGAAATCCTTTCACCAAAAACCAAATTTTTCAAAAAAATCTCCGAAATGCATTGACCTTGGCAAGATTTCACCTTTTCGCCCTTGCCTTTGCCGCACAGGACGGATACAATGAAAATGTATGATTCTGAAACACTCCATGGAGGTTTGATATGGGCAAGGTAATCGGCATCGACCTGGGCACGACCAACAGCTGCGTCGCCGTGATGGAAAACGGCGAGCCGGTGGTCATCCCCAATTCAGAGGGCGGCCGCACGACGCCGTCCGTCGTGGGCTTCACGAAAAACGGCGAGCGCGTGGTCGGCGAGGCGGCGCGCAGGCAGCAGGCGGTCAACGCGGGCCGCACGGTGCTCTCCATCAAGCGCGAGATGGGCAACGACTACCGCGTGAAGATCGACGGCAGGGCGTATACCCCGCAGGAGATCTCCGCGATGATCCTGCAGAAGCTGCGCCGCGACGCGGAGGCGTTCCTGGGCGAAAGCGTGAGCGAGGCGGTCATCACCGTCCCGGCATACTTCACCGACGCGCAGCGCCAGGCGACCAAGGACGCGGGCCGCATCGCGGGCCTCAATGTGCTGCGCATCATCAACGAGCCGACGGCGGCGGCGTTCGCGTACGGCCTGGATCACGGCCAGGCGCAGAAGATCCTGGTGTACGACCTGGGCGGCGGCACGTTCGACGTATCGCTCATCGAGATCGGCGACGGCGTGATCGAGGTGCTGGCCACCAGCGGCGACAACCACCTGGGCGGCGACGACTTTGACCAGCGCCTGACGGACCACCTGGTCAGCGAGTTCAAGCGCACGGAGAAGATCGACCTGACGCGCGACAGCGCGGCGATGCTGCGCGTGCGCGAGGCGGCCGAGAAGGCCAAGCGCGAGCTCTCCGGCCAGATGAGCGCGCAGGTGATGCTGCCGTTCCTCACGCAGGACAAAAACGGCCCCCATCACATGGACATCACCGTCACGCGCGCGCAGTTTGAGGGCATGACGCGCGACCTGATCGACCGCACGGCCGGCCCGGTCAACCAGGTGATGACCGACGCGGCGCTCTCCATGAGCGAGCTTTCTCAGGTGCTGCTGGTGGGCGGCAGCACGCGCATGCCCGCCGTGCAGGAGATGGTGCGCAGGATGACCGGCAAGACCCCCAGCAAGGCGATGAACCCGGACGAGTGCGTGGCGCTGGGCGCGGCGCTGCAGGGCGGCAAGCTGGCCGCCGGCAGCCCGGGCAGCGGCATGGTCGTCTCCTCCGCCGCGCAGGACATCATCCTCATGGACGTGACCCCGCTGTCCCTGTCCATCGAGACGGTCGGCGGCGTGGCGACCAAGATCATCGACCGCAACACGACCATCCCCGCCCGGCACAGCCAGATCTTCACGACCGCCGCGCCGTTCCAGACGGCGGTGGACATCAAGGTGCTCCAGGGCGAGCGCCACTTTGCCCGCGACAACAAGCTGCTGGGCAATTTCCGCCTGAAGGGCATCCGCCGCGCGATGGCGGGCGTGCCGCAGATCGAGGTCACCTTCGAGATCGACGCGAACGGCATCGTGAAGGTCTCCGCCAGGGACCTGGGCACCGGCAACAGCCAGGAGATCACGATCTCCTCCACGACCAACATGAGCGAGGACGAAATCCGCCGCGCCATGGAGGACGCGAAGAAGTACGAGGCCTGGGACAGGGAGCGCAAGGCCGCGATGGACACCCGCAACGAGGGCGAGCGCCTGGTCTACGAGGCCGAGCAGGCGCTGTCTAATCACAAGGAGCTCGACAAGGAGACCAAAAAGCGCATCAAGGACGACGCCGCCGCGCTCAAGAAGGCCGTGCACAAGACCAAGCCGGAGGAGATCACGACCGAGCAGGCTGCGGAAATCCGCCGGCTGATCGGGCAGCTGCAAAAGAGCGCCGCCGGCATCCTGAGCGGCGGCAGCGATCAGACGCAGGTTTAAAAAATGCCGCTTCCAAGCGATTGGAAGCGGCGTTTTTTTCGGTCTGTGCGATCAATACAGCGCGGAAGCGATGTACGGCATGACCGCAGTCAGCAGCAGCGCGGCGCAGGCCACGAAAGCGACAATGCGCATCGTCTTCTTCTTGCGCAGCTCGCGCGCAGACGGATTCTTGGTAGAAGCCATGGGATTCAACCTCCAAACATAAGATGCTGTGTACATTATAGCACACCAAGATGCAAACGTATAGAGGAAAAATGCGCGGTCAGAGAGATTTGCGGCGGAAGAAAATTGCCCTTGACAGCGCTCTGCTTTACGGCATATAATGTCTTTTACAGGCTGAGAACGGAAGAGTATCCTGCTTTGCGTCCCAAGAGAGCGTGCGTCGCCGGCTGAAAGCGCGCGCGGATGGCGGGCGGGAGAAGTGCATCCGGGAGCCCCGCACCGAGATGTAGGCTGCGGCGCAGGCGCTGCGTTATGGCGAAAGAGTGGGGCATGCCTTGGCGTGCTCAAAGAGAGTGGAACCGCGGCGCTGCCGTCTCTGAAGAAGAGACGGCGGTGTTTTTCTTTATCTCAGGAAAGGAATGAACGAGCGGTGTTTGACAATCTTCGCGCGGACGTCGCCTCCGTCATGGAGCGCGACCCGGCGGCCAAGTCGAAGTGGGAGGTGCTGCTGTGCTATCCGTATGTGAAGGCGATGGCCTATCACCGGATGGCGCACAGGCAGTATCAGCGGGGGCACACGACGCTGGCCCGCTGGATCTCCCAGCACGCGCGCCATGTGACGGGCATCGAGATCCATCCCGGCGCGCAGATCGGCAAGGGCTTTTTCATCGACCACGGCAACGGTGTGGTCATCGGCGAGACGGCGGTCATCGGCGACAACGTGACGATCTATCAGGGCGTGACCCTGGGCGGCACGGGCAAGGACACCGGCAAGCGCCACCCGACCATCGGCAACAACGTGACCATCGGCGCGGGCGCGAAGGTGCTCGGCCCGTTCACCGTAGGCGACAACAGCAAGATCGGCGCGAGCGCGGTCGTGCTCAAGGAGGTGCCGCCCAACTGTACGGTGGTGGGCAATCCGGGCCGCATCGTGCGCAGGCATGGCGAGGCGCCGAAGGTCGACCTGGATCACGTCCACCTGCCCGACCCGGTCAAGG
Source organism: Candidatus Ventricola sp. (assembly GCA_051883735.1). Lineage (GTDB taxonomy): Bacteria > Bacillota > Clostridia > Christensenellales > Aristaeellaceae > Ventricola. The sequence continues at coordinate 331 of JBJEUH010000058.1, read as the reverse complement.
AGCGCATCGAGTCGCTCGAGCGCAGAATCTACGAGCTGGAAGAACACATGTGCCAACTGCACGGAACCCATCACATCAAGGAGGATATCGAGGATGCTGATCTATAATACACAGACCCGCCGCAAGGAGGAATTCGTCCCGCTGGAGGAGGGCAAGGTGCGCATTTACGCCTGCGGCCCGACCGTCTACAATTACTTCCACATCGGCAACGCGCGCCCGTTCATCGTGTTTGACACGCTGCGCCGGTACCTGGAGCACAAGGGCTACGAGGTCACGTTCGTGCAGAACTTCACCGACATCGACGACAAGATGATCCGCCGCGCCAACGAGG
>JBJEUH010000057.1:27545-31281 GCA_051883735.1 Candidatus Ventricola sp. | reverse complement strand
GCGACTTCAACGTCCCGATGAAGGACGGCAAGATCACCAACGACAAGCGCATCGTTGCGGCGCTGCCGACCATCAAGAAGCTGATCGCGGACGGCGGCAGGGTGATCCTGTGCAGCCACCTGGGCAAGCCGAAGAACGGCCCGGAGGCGAAGTTCTCCCTGGCGCCGGTCGCCGAGCGCCTGTCCGAGTACCTCGGCCAGAAGGTTGTCTTCGCCGATGATGATACCGTCGTGGGCGAGAACGCGAAGGCCGCTGTCGCCGCGATGAAGGACGGCGACGTCGTGCTGCTGCAGAACACCCGCTTCCGCAAGGAGGAGACCAAGAACATCGAGACCTTCTCCAAGGAGCTGGCTTCCCTGGCCGACTGCTATGTGGACGACGCGTTCGGCTCCTGCCATCGCGCGCACTGCTCCACCGCGGGCGTGACCGAGTACCTCAGCCCCTGCGTCGCCGGCTATCTGATCGGCAAGGAGCTGTCCATCATGGGCAAGGCCCTGGAGAACGCCGACCGTCCGTTCGTCGCTATCCTGGGCGGCGCGAAGGTGGCCGACAAGCTCAACGTCATCGAGAACCTGCTGGAGAAGGTCGATACCCTGATCATCGGCGGCGGCATGGCGTTCACCTTCCTCAAGGCGAAGGGCCTGGAGGTCGGCAACTCCCTGCTGGACGAGACCAAGATCGAGTACTGCCAGAACATGCTGAAGAAGGCCGAGGAGAAGGGCGTCAAGCTCCTGCTGCCGATCGACACCGTCTGCGTGAAGGCGTTCCCGGATCCGATCGACGCCGAGGTCGAGACCGTGGTCGTCGACTGCGACAGCATCCCGGCCGACATGGAGGGCTGCGACATCGGCCCGAAGTCTGCGGCGCTCTTCGCTGAGACCGTCAAGACCGCCAAGACCGTCATCTGGAACGGCCCGATGGGCGTGTTCGAGAATCCGACCCTGGCCGCGGGCACCCTGGCTGTCGCCAAGGCGCTGGCGGAGTCCGAGGCGATCACCATCATCGGCGGCGGCGACTCTGCGGCGGCTGTCGAGCAGATGGGCCTGGGCGACAAGATGACCCACATCTCCACCGGCGGCGGCGCTTCCCTGGAGTACCTGGAGGGCAAGACCCTGCCGGGCGTCGCGTGCCTGGACGAGAAGTAATTCTCACGCATACCTGCCCCGGCCGGCCCTGAGGCCGCGCCGGGGCTTTCGCGTGCCGCTCCCTCCGTCACGCCCGTGGCGTGTGCCTCCCCCGGGAGGCTGACCGGGAAAGCGGATCGCGCAGAAGATTCAATAGAATGAAAAGGAGAATACCACTATGCGTAAGCCGATCATTGCCGGCAACTGGAAGATGAACAAGACCCCGTCCGAGGCCAAGGCGCTCGTGACCGAGCTGATCCCGCTGGTCAAGGACGCCAACTGCGACGTCGTCGTGGGCGTGCCGGCGGTCAACTTCGCCGCTGTCGCCGAGGCGATCCGCGGCACCAACATCAAGCTGGGCGCGCAGAACATGCACTGGAAGGAGTCCGGCGCGTACACCGGCGAGCTGAGCGCGGCAATGCTCAAGGAGTGCGGCGTGGAGTACGTCATCCTGGGCCACAGCGAGCGCCGTCAGTACTTCGGCGAGACCGACGCGACCGTCAACCTGCGCACCCTGGCCGCCGTGAAGGCCGGCCTGACCCCGATCATCTGCGTGGGCGAGAAGAAGGAAGAGCGCGAGGCGGGCTACACCAACGCGCTGGTCGCCTATCAGACCCTGATCGCCCTGACCGGCCTGACCGCCGAGCAGGTGAAGAACGTGGTGATCGCCTATGAGCCGGTCTGGGCCATCGGCACCGGCCTCACCGCCACCGACGAGCAGGCCAACGAGACCATCGGCGTCATCCGCGAGGCCGTCCGCTCCGTCTACGGCGACGCGGCCGACGAGGTCCGCATCCAGTACGGCGGCTCCATGAACCCGAAGAACTGCAAGGGCCTGATGGCGCAGCCGGAGATCGACGGCGGCCTGATCGGCGGCGCGTCCCTGAAGGCGCCCGATTTCGCCCAGGTTGTGAACTTCGACAAGTAAGAGGAGAGAACCTCATCCGTCACGGCTTGCGCCGTGCAACCTTCTCCCTAAGGGGGAAGGCAAGTGTTGTCAATCAGCCCTCCCCTATGGGGAGGGTGCCCCGCAGGGGCGGGTGAGGTTTTTGCCTCGTGCGTTCTCTGCCGAACAGAAGGAGCTTTTACCATGTCCAAGAAACCCGTCCTGCTTTGCATCATGGACGGCTACGGCATGCCGGAGACCACCGAAGGCAACGCCATCGCCGTGGCCAACAAGCCGAACCTTGATGCGCTGTTTGCCAGCTGCCCCCATACCCTCATCAACGCCTCCGGCATGGCGGTCGGCCTGCCCGACGGCCAGATGGGCAACAGCGAGGTCGGCCACACCAACATCGGCGCGGGCCGCATCGTCTATCAGCAGCTGACCCTGATCACCAAGTCCATCCTCGACGGCACCATGAAGGAGAACGACGTGCTCGTTCGCAACATGAAGAAGGCCATCGACGCGGGCAAGGCGATTCACTTCATGGGCCTGCAGGGCACCGGCGGCGTGCACAGCCACATCGAGCACCTCTTCGGCCTGCTCGACCTGGCCAAGCACCTGGGCGCCACGAAGGTCTACATCCACGCCATCATGGACGGCCGCGACACCGATCCCAAGTCCGGCCGCGGCTTCCTCGCCGACGTGCAGGGCAAGCTCGACGAGCTGGGCATCGGCCAGATCGCGACCGTCACCGGCCGCTACTACGCCATGGACCGCGACTCCAACTGGGACCGCGTCGAGAAGGCGTACGCCGCGTTCGTGTACGGCGAGGGCGAGCATGCCGAGAACTGGCAGGCGTGCATGGACAGGACCTATGAGGCCGGCGTGACCGACGAGTTCATCCTGCCGTGCGTCACCTGCGAGGGCGGCCGCGTGTCCGAGGGCGACACCGTCGTGTTCCTCAACTTCCGCCCGGACCGCGCGCGTGAGATCACTCGCACGTTTGTGGACGACAATTTCACCGGCTTTGAGCGCCGCTATGGCCGCTTCCCGGTGCAGTACGTCTGCATGGCCGAGTATGACAAGACCATGCCCAACGTCGAGGTCGCCTATCCGCCTGTGCCGCTGACCAACGTGCTGGGCGAGTACCTGGCCGCCAACGGCAAGACCCAGCTGCGCATCGCGGAGACCGAGAAGTACGCGCACGTCACGTTCTTCTTCAACGGCGGCCGCGAGGCGCCGTGCGAGGGCGAGGACCGCAAGGTCATCCCGTCCCCGAAGGTCGCCACCTATGACCTCAAGCCGCAGATGAGCGCCTACGAGGTCGCCGACGAGTGCGCCGCGCGCATCCGCAGCGGCAAGTACGACGTGGTCATCCTCAACTTCGCCAACTGCGACATGGTCGGCCACACCGGCGTGTTCGACGCGGCGGTCAAGGCCGTCGAGGCCGTCGACGCGTGCGTCGGCAAGGTCTGGGAGGCGACGAAGGAGATGGGCGGCTGCATGTTCCTGACCGCCGACCACGGCAACGCGGACAAGATGAAGAACGAGGACGGCTCCCCGTTCACCGCGCACACCACCAACCCGGTGCCGTTCCTGGCCGCGGGCGTGGGCGACGTGAAGATGCGCGAGGGCGGCTGCCTGGCGGACATCGCGCCGACCATGCTGCCCTACATCGGCCTGCCGGTTCCGAAGGAAATGACGGGCAAGAGCATCATCGTGGGCT
>JBJEUH010000057.1:0-27445 GCA_051883735.1 Candidatus Ventricola sp. | reverse complement strand
AAGGAGGTTCTCTTCATGAACAGAAAAATCTTTGCGGTGCTGCTTGCCGCGGCGATGGCGATCGCTTCTCCGATGGCGCTGGCGGAAGGCCTGACGGCCATGCCGGTCTCGGACATGACGATGAGCACGCCGGCGATGAGCCCGGCGAGCATCACGGTGCAGGGCACGGCGCAGGTGCTTTCCGACCCGGATGAGGTGACGGTGACGGCCAACACCTCCGTGACGGCGGGCACCGTGGGCAGCGCACAGGAGGAGATGAACCGGATCGTCGAGGCCGCGACCACGAAGCTGCTGGAGCTGGGCGTGCAGGACGACGACATCGTGACCAGCGATTACTCCTACTATCCCCGCTACAATTACGAGACGAACACGCTGACCGGCTATGAGGCCAACCACACGCTGTCCATCACCTGCCGCGATGTGGAGATGCTCGACAGCGTGATCGGCGCGCTGTCGGACAGCGGCTTTTCCCAGATTTACAGCGTGAGCTATGACGTCTCCACCCGCAGCGAACTGTACCAGCAGGCGCTGGAGCTGGCGATCCAGCGCGCGGAGCAGAAGGCCCTGCGCATGGCGGCGACCAGCGGCCTGACGCTGACCGGCCTGCGCAGCATCACCGAAAACGGCGGCTACAATGAGGGCTACGCCGTCAACGGCACGGCGGACATGGGCGTGATGAAGAGCGAGGCCGCCAGCGCGACCGGCATCCGCGCGGGCAGCGTGTCCGTCAGCGCGAGCGTTACGGTCGTATACGACGCGGCAAAGTGAAGAACGAAGGGCTGCAAGGCGGAATGCTTTGCAGCTCTTTTGGTTAGCGTAGAGTGGCGCGGGCATGCAGGCTGCTGCGCTTGGCCTCCGTTTCAATCGTAGGCTGCTGCGCAGCCTGCTCTGAAACGGTGTTTTTTTCTTCGGCGATGGGGAACGTTAGGGCTGCCGACCCGGGAAACCGGCATAGTCGCGCAAGCGCTCCTTGCCGTTTCTGACGCTCCGCCTGCCTGTTTCCCGCACAGCGGGCGGCAGGCTCCGGTCCCTTCTTCGCTTCGCGCTTATGGAGCGGGGATTTTGCGGATGAGGCCGCCGACGGCGGCGAGCTTTTCCTCGATGCGCTCGTAGCCGCGGGTGATGTGCCCGCCGGCGTCGTCCACGATCGTCTCGCCCTCCGCGCACAGGCCGGCCAGGATCAGCGCCGCGCCGGCCCGCAGGTCCGTGGCGGTGACGGGCGCGCCGGTCAGGTACGGCGTGCCCTCCACGACGGCGACGCGGTTCTCCACGCGGATGTGCGCGCCCAGGCGCGAGAGCTCCGCGGCGTGCATGAAGCGGTTTTCAAAGATGGTTTCCAGGAATACGCTGGTGCCGGGCGTCTTGCAGGCGACGGCCATCATCGGGGCCTGCAGGTCGGTCGGGAAGCCGGGATAGACCATCGTGCGGATCTCAAAGGGCTGCTTGGCCCGGCCCAGAACCATGAGCCCGCCCGGTGTGTCGTGAATATGTACGCCTGCCTCGCTGAGCTTGAAGAGCAGGCTGCGCAGATGATCGGCGCGCGCTCCGCGCAGCATCAGCTCGCCGCCGGTGATCGCGCAGGCGCAGGCCATGGTGCCGGCCTCCACGCGGTCGGCGATGGGCTGCCAGGTCGTCCCGTGCAGCGCGGGCACGCCCTCGATGACGATCGTGGATGTGCCTGCGCCGGAGATTTTCGCGCCCATGGACGCGAGGAACGCGGCGAGATCGACGATCTCCGGCTCCTTGGCGGCGTTCTCGATGCGGGTGGTGCCCTCGGCGAGCGTCGCGGCCATGAGCAGGTTCTCCGTCGCGCCGACGGACGGCATGTCGAGGTAGATCGTCGCCCCGCGCAGCCGCCCGCAGAGCGTCACGCCGCCGTGATCGAAGTGCACCTTCGCGCCCAGCGCGCTCATGCCCTTGAGGTGCTGGTCGATGGGCCGCTGGCCGATGGCGCAGCCGCCCGGCAGCGGGATGCGCGCCTCGTGCAGCCGCGCCAGAAGCGGCCCCAAAACGAGCACGGAAGCGCGCATCTTGCGCACGTCCTCCTCGTCCTGCGGGTTTTGGAAGTCGCGCGCCGTGAGGATGAGCGCGCCCGCCTCGCGCTTTACACGGCAGCCGCAGGCCTCCAGCAGCGAGGAGAGGGTGCCGACGTCCGTCAGGCTCGGCGGGTTTTCGATGCGCACGTCCTCGCGCGTCAGCAGCGCGCCGCACATGATGGGCAGCACGGCGTTTTTGGACGTGCTGATGGGTATCTCTCCCCGCAGAGGCGGGCTTTCGCGAACCGCATAGTGCGCCATGAGAATCCCTCCGTCTAATTTGGCTTTGCGGCGGCGAATCCCGCCGGACATGCGCATCGATTGGCGCCTGCCTGATGGCAGAATATGCGCAGGGCCGGCGGTGTGTCCGCACTGCCGCACGAGGATTTTCTCCTGATCGCATCGCAGGCATGCCGCGCGCAGAAGCGAGGCACGGCCTGCTTTTTCAGTTTATGCTGGAAAGCCGGCGGCGATTAAGCCCGGCCGCGTCAGCATGGAGGCGAGCAGCAAATGCCAGCGGCTTTCGTCTGGAAGAGGTGCCAGCAGCGGAAGCGAACCGGCATGCTGCGCTGCGCCTGGAAACGGCGGAAGAATTTACATAACAAAGTTTTTGGTGAAAAAACGGAAGAATCAAAGGCAATTCCCGCACGAAAGCTTTTTGAATTGCATTTTGGCATGGCCAGGGTGTATTGTATTATGGGTTTTGGCCCGAAGAATGAAACAGGAAAAAAGCGCCGCGCTGTGCGGCGAACGGATCAAAGGAGAACCGTTGATGAGCGAGAACCTGAATATTCCCGAGATGTACGGCAGCTATCTTTTTGGCGATAAGGAGATGCGCGCGCGCCTGCCCAAGGCCATTTACAGGAGCCTGAGGCGCAGCATGGCGACGGGCGAGGAGCTTGAGCCCGTGGTGGCGGATGCGACGGCGACCGCCATGAAGGAATGGGCGATTGAGATGGGCGCGACGCACTACACGCACTGGTTTCAGCCGCTGACCGGCACCACCGCCGAAAAGCACGATTCCTTCATCAACCCGCAGGGCGACGGCACCGTCATCATGGAGCTGAGCGGCAAGGAGCTCATCAAGGGCGAGCCGGACGCGTCGTCCTTCCCCTCCGGCGGCATCCGCGCGACGTTTGAGGCGCGCGGCTACACCGTCTGGGACATCACCAGCCCCGCGTTCATCTACGACAACGGCGACACCAAGACGCTGTGCATCCCCACGGCGTTCTGCTCCTACACGGGCGAGGCGCTGGACAAGAAGACCCCGCTGCTGCGCTCGATGGAGGCCATCAGCAAGCAGGCGGTGCGCATCTGCCGCCTCTTCGGCGACACGCAGACGCAGAAGGTCATCGCGTCCGTCGGCCCGGAGCAGGAATACTTCATCGTCGATCGCGAAACATACTTAAAGCGCAAGGACCTGATCTTCACCGGCCGCACGCTCTTCGGCGCGATGCCGCCCAAGGGCCAGGAGATGGAGGATCACTACTTCGGCGCGATCAAGGAGCGCGTGAGCAACTACATGCGCGACCTGGACATCGAGCTGTGGAAGCTGGGCATCCCGGCGAAGACCGAGCACAACGAGGCCGCGCCGGCCCAGCACGAGCTCGCGCCGATTTTCAACACCGCGAACCTGGCGACGGATGAGAACATGCTCATCATGAACGTCATGAAGAAGGTTGCCCTGCGCCACGGCCTGGTATGCCTGCTGCATGAAAAGCCGTTCGCGGGCGTGAACGGCAGCGGCAAGCACAACAACTGGAGCCTGACGACGGACACCGGGCGCAACCTGCTCGCCCCCGGCAAGCAGCCCCAGCACAACGACATGTTCCTGCTGATGCTCGCCGCGGTGATGAAGGCGGTGGACGAGCATGCGGGCCTGCTGCGCATGAGCGCGTCCAATCCCGGCAACGATCATCGCCTGGGCGGCCATGAGGCGCCGCCGGCGGTCATCTCCATGTTCCTGGGCGATCAGCTGACGGCGATCGTCGGGCACATCATCGAGGGCAATGAGGAAAGCGTCCCGTCGGTGTCGAACATGAAGGTCGGCGTGTCCACGCTGCCCGTCATCCGCCGCGACGCGGGCGACCGCAACCGCACCTCGCCCTTCGCCTTCACCGGCAACAAGTTTGAATTCCGCATGCCGCCGTCCTCCGGCTGCATCGCGGACGCGAACACGGTGCTCAACACCATCGCCGCCGACGCGCTTTCCCAGTTCGCGGACGAGCTGGAGAGGGCAGAGGACTTTGAAGAAGCGCTGCATGCGCTCATCCGCCGCGAGCTGGCGACGCACCAGCGCATCATCTTCAACGGCAACGGCTATACGGACGAGTGGCTCGCCGAGGCGAAGCGCCGCGGCCTGCCCAACATCCGCAGCATGGTGGACGCGATCCCGGAGCTGACAAAGCCGGATTCCGTCGCGCTGTTCGAGCGCCACGGCGTGTACACCGAGAAGGAGCTGCGCGCGCGCGCAGACGTCTCCTACGAGCTCTACGCCAAGACGATCAACATCGAGGCGCTGACGATGATCGACATGGCGGGCAAGGACATCATCCCGGCGGTCATCCGCTACACGCGGGAGCTGGCCGACGCAGCCGCGCAGGTGGAGGGCCTGGGCATCGACGCGGGCGTGCAGCGCGAGCTGCTCACGCGCGTGAGCGTGCTGCTCAGGCAGGCGAGCGCCGCGCTCTCCGATCTGCGCATCAAGCAGGCGCAGGCCGCGGGCATGACGGGCGAAGCGCAGGCGCGTGCCTATCACGACGAGGTCTGCCCGGCGATGGAGGTGCTGCGCGCGCCGGTGGATCACCTGGAGATGATCGTGGACAGCACGCTGTGGCCGATGCCGACCTACGGCGAGCTGCTGTTCAACGTGTAATGCAAAGCGATGAATGACCGCCGTGCGGGCTGTCCCGCACGGCGGTGTTTGCCTTACAGGAAATTGCGCAAAAAATCCGTGCAGCGGGCACGGCGCGCTTCTTGTCCTCTGCGAAGCGGAAGAGCCATGCCCGAATCCCGCGCTGCCGGCGCGTAGATCCATCACAGGAGGAGATGCCGCGGCTGCGAACCGGCAGAGCGGAAAAAAGGCAAAATCAAGCAAAAGAAAAGGAGGGCAAACCGCAGTTCACCCTCCGGGATATGCTTTTCCCTGGCGCCGGTACGCTTACGCCAGCAGCTCCCGCTTTTCCCACCTTCCCCAGAGGAAGTAGAGAAACACGGGGATCGCCGTCAGATACGTCGCCAGCGTGTAGCCGAAGAAGAATCCCACCACGCCAAGCCCCATGACGCTGCCCAGCAGATAGCTGCACAGCACACGGCCGACAAAGGCATCCACCAGCGCAAGCGTCATTTTGAACGCCACAAAGCCCTGCGCATTCACCAGCGCGTTGCAGGTGGGCATCAGCGCCTTGCCCGGCAATTCCAGGGCGAGCGTCAGCGCGCAGATAGCCGCATAGCCCAGCACATCGGCGTCCTGCGTAAACACGCCGAAGCACGCCCTGGGCGCGAGGAGAAAGCAGACGAAGAAGACGGCGTTGACGCACAGGCACAGCCTGATGCCCACCCAGACCGTCTCCTTGACGCGATCCAGCTTGCGTGCGCCGAGGTTCTGCCCGATCATGCTGGCCGCGCCCATGCCGATGGCGTTGGTCACCACATGCGGCACCTCGCGGAGCTTCTGGCTGACGCCGAGCGCAGCGCTGGCGACGAGGCCATAGGAATTGACCATGCTGCCCACAAACAGAAAGCTGATCTGAACCGCTCCGCTTTGCAGCGCCATCGGCAGCCCCAGGCGCACCATCATGCCCGCCGACCGCGCGTCATAGCGCAGCACGGACGGGCTGAGCGAAAAGCCCATCTCCCTGCGATGCCGGTTCAGGTAAAGCACGCTGAACAGCACGCTGGCCGCCTGACCGATCACCGTGCCGATGGCCGCGCCGACGGCGCCCATTCTGAGCCCTGCAATCAGGATCAGATCCATCACCAGATTGATCAGCGAGGCGATCGCCACAAAGACCAGCGGATGTCTGCTGTCGCCGAGGCCGCGCAAAATGGCGCTGAACATGTTGTAGAAGCCCGTGAAGATCATGCCTGCGCCGCAGATCATGACGTATGCCCGCGCGGCAGCGAACGCTTCCGGCGGCGCCTGCATCAGACGCAGGAGCAGGCTGCTCGCCGAAAGGCAGATCAGACCCAGCAGCACGGAAATCGCAGCCATCATGATGACCAGCGTGCCGACGATCCTCTGGATCTGGCCTTCCTTGCCCGCGCCCTTCGCCTGTGCAAGCAGGATCTGCCCCGCCGTCGCAAAGCCGATGACAATCATATTCATCAGGTTCATGATCTGGCTGCCCACGGAAACCGCGGAAAGACCGGCGCTGCCCACGACCTGCCCGACGACGATGGTATCGACTGTGGAATACATGGTTTGCAGAAGCGTGCTGAGCACGAACGGAACCGAAAAGACGATCAGCGTCTTTCCCACCGCCCCGACAGTCAGATCCTGCATCGCATTCTTTGTGGCCATAGTTCCTCCGTTTCTGTCGCGTCCTGTCAGAAAAAAAGCGCAAGTCCGCATTGGCCCGGACTTACGCATCATAGCAGCTCAGCTGTATTGATTATATATAAATTCATCGAACAAATAAAGCGCTTTATCCAATCAATTTCTGCGCGGATTCCTGCGCATTTTGCACGAGGGCGCAGCCGACGCCCGGCCGCGCAAGGCTCGAGGCGGGTTTGTCCCCCATGTTCACCGTTCCGTCCAAAACGCTCTGTATCGTCGTCAAGCCGAGCGGCCCGCTGCTTCAGATGGATGGACGCGGGCAGGCGGACAAGCCGGTTGACAGGATGGCACGCAGGCCGCGCGCCGCGTGCAGGAAAACCGCCAGGAAAAAGCCGGCCTTCATGCAGGATGAATAGCTGAATTGCTGCAATTTCGAGGATTCATATTCCCTGCAATCCCCGCTTAATCCATATCTAAATGCAGTTTTGTGCATTCTACAATTCATTTTCGATTGACATTTTTTGACAGCCGACTTATACTGTTTAAAAACTATTCAGGAGGAACGGACCCATGAAAAAGTCATTGGCTCTCTTGCTTTCGCTCGTGCTCGTGCTGGTCTGCGTCACTGCGCTGGCCGACGGCACGTTCAATTTCGGCGGTGTTCTGGAAAGCATGGATTTGCTGGACGTCCACAAGTCCACCACCAACGAGGTGCTCAATCCCGCCATTCTGATCTGCGAGCCGCTCCTGGCCCTTCGCGCGGACGGCAGCATCGAGCCGCAGCTGCTTTCTGAGCTGCCGACCGTCTCCGAGGACGGCCTCGTCTACACCTGCAAGCTCCGCGACGACGTGTACTTCCACGACGGCACGAAGCTGACCGCCAACGACGTGTACTTCACGCTTCGCCGCATCTTCGATCCCGAGACCGCCAATGTCAATTCCTGGCTGTGCGACATGATCAAGGGCGGCAACGCGATGCTCAACGGCGAGGCGGACGAGCTGGAGGGCGTGAAGGTCATCGACGACTGCAGCTTCACCATCGAGCTCGAATATCCCTATGCGCCGTTCATGTACATCCTGACCTGCTCGCAGATGGTCATCTATCCGCAGGCCGCCTGTGAGGAGGCCGGCGAATACTGGGGCATCGACTCCTTCATCGGCACCGGTCCTTTCGTGCTGGATGAGTTCGCCTCCAAGGATTTCGTCCACGTTGTCGCCAACGAGGACTACTACGAGGGCCGTCCCGCGCTGGATGAAATCTACTACTACAACATGGATCAGGGCACCGCGCTGATGGAGTATGAGGCCGGCACGCTCGATCTGGTCTCCGTCGATCCCGTCTACATCGCGGGCTACACCGGCGAGGAGTTCGCCGACCAGCTCGTGAAGGTCGAGCTCCAGGGCATCATCGCGCTGAACCTGAACACCAGCATGGCCCCGCTTGATGACGTCCGCGTGCGTCAGGCCGTCGCGCTGGCCATCAATCAGAACGGCCTCGTGGATTCCTACCTGCAGGGCAACGGCACCGCCACCAACACCATGGTGCCTCCGGGAATCATCGCCCATTCCGACCGGGAGTCCACCTATGATCCGGAGGCGGCCAAGGCGCTGCTGGCCGAGGCGGGCTATCCGGACGGCATCACGCTGGTCAACTACGTCGCCGAGTCCTCCTCCGTCGCGGGCGTGCCGATCGTCCTGCAGGAGCAGCTCAAGGCCGCCGGCATCAACTTTGAGGTCAACCGCGTCGACTCTGCCACCTATGTCTCCCTGCGCAAGGAAGGCTCCGTGCAGTGCCCGATCCTGACCTGGTACGCCGACATGCCTGACCCGGACAACTTCCTCTACACCTTCTATCACTCCTCCAACTCCAAGGCCTTCTCCTCCTGCTGGAACGATGCGAAGACCGACGAGCTTCTCCTGAAGGGCCGCTGCATGAGCAACGGTGACGAGCGCACCGCTGTGTACGAGGAGCTGGAGACCTACCTGGTTGAGGAAGAGAGCATCGTGGTTCCGCTTTACAACCCGGTGACCTTCTACCTCAAGTCCACTGCTGTGGACGGCATCTTCTTCGACAACTCCATGTTCCACATGGACGACGCGGTGAAGAACTGATTTCCGGCTGATCCAATGCACGAGACGGACGCCGCATGCCGGCGTCCGTCCTTTCACATCATGGCGAAGCTGAACCGAGAGGATATACACCATGTTGAAATACACACTGAAAAGGCTGTTTCAGACCATCATCGTGCTTTTCGGCGTCACGCTGGTCACGTTTATCATGGTCAACGTCGTTCCCGGCGATCCCGTAGCCGTCATGCTGCAGAAGAAGGCGGACGAGGCGACCATCGAGCGCATCCGCGACCAGATGGGTCTGAACGATCCGCTGCCCGCCCAGTACCTCCGCTTTGTCAAAAACGCCGTGACAGGGGATTTCGGCAACTCCTACTTCCAGAAAAAACCCGTCATCACGCTGATTGCAAAGGCGTTTTCCATCACCGGCTCGCTTGCGGTCTGGGTGCTGCTCTTTTCTGTGCTGCTGGGGGTGCTGATGGGCACCCTCGCGGCGGTCTGCCACGGTAAGCTCGCAGACCGCCTCATCATGCTGGTCTCAACGCTCGGCATGGCCGCACCCAGCTTCTGGATCGCGATCGTCCTCCAGCTCGTCTTTGGCCTGACGCTGAAATGGCTGCCCATCTCCGGCCTTCGCCAGCCCTCCGCCTATGTCATGCCCTCCGTGGCCCTCGGACTGATCTACGCCGCCTCCATCGCGCGCCTGACGCGCACCAACATCCTGGACGCCATGAACCAGGACTACATCCGCACCGCCCGGGCCAAGGGCGTCGGCGAATTCGCCGTCGTCATGAAGCACGCGTTCAAGAACGCCTCCATCCCGATTCTGACCTATCTGGGCACGCTGATCAAGTCCGTTCTGGGCGGCTCCGTGCTGGTTGAGACGATCTTCTCCATCAACGGCCTGGGCAAGCTCCTGGTTGAGGCGATCATGAAGCGCGATATCCCGATCATCCAGGGATGCACCGTCTACATTGCCTCCATTTTCGTCATCTGCAATCTGCTGATCGACCTGGTGTATGGCCTCATCGATCCGCGCATCCGCGTTGCAAACACCAGGAAGGAGTGATTACGGATGGCCAAGCACAGGAAGTCCCCGGAGCAGGTGGAATACACCAGCTTTTACCACGACGCCTTTGTCCGCCTGAAGAAGGACAAGGTCGCCATGGTCTGCATCGTCTTCATCGCCCTTCTGGCGTTCGTCGCCATCTTTGCGCCCTTCATCGCCCCCTATGAGCAGTCCTATCAGGATACGGCGCACGTGCTCAGCGGTCCCTCCGCGGAGCACTGGCTCGGCACGGACGAGTTCGGGCGCGACATCCTCTCCCGCATCATCTATGGCTCCCGCATTTCCCTGTCGGTCGGCCTCGTTGCCGAGGCCATTGCGGTGACCATCGGCGTCATCGCGGGCGCCGCCGCCGGATACTACGGCGGCATCGTGGACACCATCATCTCCCGAATCATCGAAATCTTCGCCTCCTTCCCGCACATCCTCTTCGCCATCGTCATCATGTTTGTGCTGGGAACCGGCGTCATGAACGTCTTCATCGCCATCGGCTTTGTCGGCTGGACAGGCGTGGCGCGCATGATCCGCGCGCAGGTGCTCCAGCTCAAGGAGAAGGAATATGTCGAGGCCGCGCGTGCCGAGGGCGGCACGGACCTGGCCATCATCTTCCGTCACCTGATCCCCAACTGCCTCTCGACGATCATCGTCATCATCACCATGGAGATTCCCTCCGACATCATGTATGAGGCCAGCCTCTCCTTCCTGGGCCTCGGCGTTCAGCCGCCGGAGGCCTCCTGGGGAGAGATGATTTCCACCGCCCGCTCCTATCTGCGCACCAACCCGACGTACAGCATCTTCCCCGGCATCGCCCTGGTGCTGACGGTGCTCGCGTTCAATCTGGTCGGCGATGCGCTGCGCGACGCGCTGGATCCCAAGCTCAAAAACCTGTAAGGAGGGACCGCCATGAGTGAGGAAAACACGTTGCTGAAGGTCTCCAACCTCTGCACCTACTTTTTCACGGACGAGGGCACCGTCTACGCCCTGGACGACGTCTCCTTCACGCTCAAAAAGGGCGAGACGCTGGGCATTGTCGGCGAATCCGGCTGCGGCAAATCGCAGATGGCGCTCTCGATCATGCGCCTCGTGCAGTCTCCCCCGGGCAGGACGGTCGGCGGAAGCATCGAGCTGGACGGCGTGGACATTCTCAAGCTGAGCAAGCGGGACATGAAAAAGATCCGCGGCGAAAAGGTCGCCATGATCTTCCAGGAGCCCATGACCAGCCTCAACCCCGTGCTGACCATCGGCCACCAGATCACCGAGAGCATCCTCATCCATCAGAAGACGGACAGGAAAACCGCCAAGGCCCGGGCCGTGGAGATGCTGCGCATGGTCGGCATCCCGCTCCCCGAAAAGCGCATGCGCGAGTATCCACACCAGCTCTCCGGCGGCATGCGCCAGCGCGTGATGATCGCCATCGCCCTGTGCTGCAATCCGCAGCTGCTGATCTGCGACGAGCCGACGACCGCGCTGGACGTGACCATCCAGGCGCAGATTCTGGAATTGATCAACGACCTGCGCAGGCGCACCGGCACCTCCGTCATCATGATCACGCACGACCTGGGCGTGGTCGCGCAGGTGTCCAAAAACGTCATGATCATGTACGCGGGAAAGGCCATGGAATACGGCACCGTGGAGCAGGTCTTCACCGATCCGCTCCATCCGTACACCAAGGCCCTGCTCGCCTCCATCCCCAACACCGAGGAGAACGTCCGGCGCCTGCACGTGATTGAGGGCATGGTGCCGAGCCTGGCCCATCGCCCGGACGGCTGCCTGTTCCACCCGCGCTGCCCCGAGTGCCGCGGCGTCTGCCGCAGCGAGCGCCCCGAGCTGGTGCAGCTGGAGGGCGGCAGACAGGTGCGCTGCCACAAATACACCGAAGCATGGAAGGAGGCCGAGCAATGAACGAGCCGCTTCTCTCCGTCAGGCATGTGAAAAAATGGTTCACCGTCCGCTCCATGGGGCGGTCCCCCAGCTATGTCAAGGCGGTCAACGACGTCTCTCTGGATATCTATCCCGGCGAGACGCTGGGCATCGTCGGCGAGTCCGGCTGCGGCAAGACGACGCTGGGCCGCGCCATGATCCGCCTGAACGAGGTGACGGACGGACAGATCATCTTCAACGGTCAGGACATCACCCATATGCCGGAAAAACAGCTTCGCCCCCTGCGCAAGGACATGCAGATCATCTTTCAGGACCCTTACAGCAGCCTGAATCCGCGCATGACCGTGGGCGACATCGTCAGCGAGCCCTTCCGCTTCCAGAAGCTGTATTCCGCAGACGAGCGCATCGAGCGCGTCAAGGAGCTCATGGTGCTCTGCGGTCTGGACCCCGTCTACATCCGCCGCTATCCGCATGAGTTTTCCGGCGGCCAGCGCCAGCGCATCGGCATCGCCCGGGCGCTCGCGCTGAATCCGAAGTTCATCCTCTGCGACGAGCCGGTCTCCGCGCTGGACGTCTCCGTCCAGTCGCAGGTGATCAACCTGCTGATGGACCTTCAGGAGAAGACGGGCGTCGCCTATGCCTTCATCTCCCATAACCTGAACGTCGTCTATCACATGTCCAGGCGGATCGCCGTGATGTACCTGGGCAACCTGGTCGAGCTGGCCGACAGAGAGGAAATCTACCGTCACACGGCCCATCCGTACACCATGGCGCTGCTGGACGCCATTCCCAAGGTCAGCTTCGACGCGGTCGACACCCTGCAATCCAGCATCCAGGGCGATTTGCCCAGCCCGGTGGACCCTCCGTCCGGCTGCGTGTTCCACACCCGCTGCCCCTATGCCTGCGAGCGCTGCAAGCAGGAGGTTCCGCAGATGCGCGAGATTGCGCCGGGACATTTTTCCGCCTGCCACTTTGCCGAAAGGTATGCCAGATAAACCATCACTCAGGAAAGCAGGAGAAGCACCATGTACAACGATCTTTCGTATCTGTCCGCTCCCCTTCCGCTCGACATCCAGCGCCTGATCGATCACGGCGACTTTGCCCGTGCCCGGTCCGTCATCGCGCGCCGCCTCGCCGACCCGAAGGTGCCCCAGGTTCTCAAGGACAGGCTCGCCTTCGAGCTCAGCGTCATCAATGAGCTGCCCCACAGCTACCCGTATTCCCAGGAGGAGGCCTTCGCCCGCCTTTCCGGCGCCATCGAGGGCTTCACGCGCGAGGAGATGGAGTCCCTGCGCGACGACGGCACCCTGGACTGGATCTACATCGACGGCCAGCCGTATTTCAAGGACGACTGCCTGGAAAGCCTGATCAAGACCCAGGTGCATATGAACCCCAGGATTCTCGACAAGGCCGCGCTTGAGGCCAAATACGAGAATTTCGCCGAGCTCGACAAGATCATCGCCAGGATGAAGGCCGACGGCCATGCGCACCTTCGCTGCCGCATCCGCACGACGCTCTCCATCAAGCCGGAGGCCCAGCGGCCGGGGGAGCGCATCCGCGTTCACATGACGCTGCCGGTCGAGAGCGCGCAGTGCATGCCGGGCGAAATCCTCACCGTGCCGCAGGCCAAACACATTGCCGCGCCGACGCACCCGCAGCGCACCGCATACTTCGAGGAGATCTATCAGCCCGGGATGACCTTCACCTCCGAGTTTGTCTACGACATCGACGCCCCCTACGTCGATCCCAGGCCGGAGGAGGTTCTGCCGGAGCAGCCGCATTTTGACACGGAGGAAATCCTCCCGCAGGTCCGCTTCACGCCGTTTATCCGCGCGCTGGCCGCCGAGCTCAAGGGCGATGAAACCAACCCCCTGATCATCGCCAGACGGTTCTACGACTATGTGACCACGAACACCTGCTACCGCTACGTCCCGCCGTATTTCACCCTGACCTGCATCCCGGAGTACTTCGGCGCGGGCCTGCGCGGCGACTGCGGCATGCACGCGCTGCTGTTCATCACGCTGTGCCGCTGCGTGGGCATTCCGGCCCAGTGGCAGGCCGGGCTCTATGCGCGTCCGGGCTGCGTGGGCAACCACGATTGGGCGCGCTTCTATGTCGCTCCCTACGGCTGGCTCTATGCGGACGGCTCCTTCGGCGGCGCCGCCTACCGCGAGGGTCATCTGGACCGCTGGAATTTCTATTTCGGCAATCTGGAGCCGTGGCGCATGGTGGCCAACAGCGATATGCAGCAGGAGCTTGATCCCCCGATGGAGTTCATGCGCTCCGACCCGTATGACAACCAGGTCGGCGAGGTCGAGTACGACGACCGCGCGCTCTCGCACCGCGAATTCGAGGTGGAACGCGTCATGCTCTCCTGCGAGGAGTGAGCCGTTTTCCCTTGCGTCCGATGCGCATGCTGCCCGACGCGCCGCCCACAGGGCGCGCCTGACTCCGGCTCCCTCAGGCGGATCTTGGGGCGGCAGCCCTCGCGAATCCTGTATGGCAAGATAAAAATCAAGGGCTGTCCCGAGGCGGGACAGCCCTTTGTATGTTCCTCAGTACGAGATGCCCGGTATACCGACGCGCACGACGAGTATGCCGTCGATCATCTGGCAGCAGTCCTTGGACGGGAAGGCGGGAATGGCGCGCACATCCTCGCGCTTGGCGAGGCTGTGCTGGGTCTTGAAATCCACGAGATTGACCGGATAGCCCAGCACCTGCCACAGGTACCAGGTGTTGGTCTCCAGGTAGGTCACGGCGTAGGGGTTGTCTCCGTACGACAAGAGGTGATCAAAGCCGGGGCGCTTCGTGCTCAGGCGGGAGTCGGAGAGATTGCCGACGATGGCCACGGGCGTGCTGCCCGGATCGTAGCCCTCGACCTGCTCCATGCGGTCGATGATGCGGGTCATCGCGGAGAGGGTGGACTGGAACTCCAGATCCCGGCGCAGGTAGAGCTGATGGGCGGTGACGAGGTTGCAGCCGTAGATGAACAGCAGGGCGGCCGCCATCAGGGCGCGCGCCCCGCGCACGAGCCTTGCAGAGGAGACTTGTGCGGCCCGCTCCGCCAGATCAACCGGGAAGATGAACGCGAGGAAGAACGCGTAGATCATCAGGGAATGCACATAGCCCTTGGAGATGAAGTAGACGGCGTTGGCCGCCAGCGGCATCAGCAGCACCGCGAGGATGGCCAGCAGCGCAGAGGGCAGGGAGATCCTGCGCACGCGCAGCAGATGGACGAAGCAGAAGGCCCCCAGCGCGAATACGCCCAGCTCCGCCAGCGCGACGAAGCGCGAGAGATGCGTCTGCGGCGAACGCAGGTAGCGGAAGGGATACAGGTAGGTATTCATCAGCAGCTGAGAGATGGACACGCCCTCAAACTGCCCGACGCGCGCGATGCTGTTTTGCGTGGCGGAGAGCGTCGTGCCCGTGACGCGAAGGACCAGGAAAACAGCGGCGGCGTACAGGCACAGGCCGGCGAACAGCACGAAAAGGAATTTCAGCGCGCTGCGCAGAATCGCGCCCGGCTGTGCGCCGTCAAGCGCCGCCTTGACCACCAGCATCAGAAAGAGCAGCGCCGCCGTGCAGATATAGCTCTGGTACAGCGCCAGCGACGCGCACAGCAGCAGCGGCGCGGCGAGGAAGCCAAAGCGCCAGCGCGCGCACAGGAAGACGCCCGCTGTGGAGAGCAGGAAGGCGAGCATGTACACGTCCATCCAGGAGATATAGGTGCCGCCGGAGAAGATGAGCGTGGCGTTGGCCGTGAGCATGGCGCAGGTGAGCGCGACGGAGAGCGTGGACCTCAGCTCCAGCAGGCGCACGATCAGGTAAATGGCCGCGCCGAGATACAGATACGCGAGCAGGCCGATCAGAAACGGCGCGGGAATATCGCCGCGCAGCTTCCAGTAAAAGGGCTGGAGAAAACGGCCCAGGGCGAGCTGGAAGCTGGTATCATCACTCTGATTGAGGAGCAGCGAATCATGCGAGAAGGCGGCGCAGGTAAAGCGGTAGATGTGCGCGGCGAAGAAAAACAGCGCTGTCAGCAGAAACACGCGCACGAGCACGCGCCGGTCGGGACGAAGGCGTATGGGCAAAAGGATCTCTCCTTCAACAGATATACTCATTGTCTATTATACAGTCGCGCAAAGCGAAAGTAAAGAAAGACAGCGGGGGTTTGCGTGAGAATTCTTTCAGCGGGGCATCAGGCCGCAGGGCCGGCGCCGCTTTGCCGGTTATGCCGACTGATTTGCAGACGAAAAGGTTGCTAAAAAAGCCTGATGATGATACAATATATCATTAGCGGAGTGTGGAAACCTGGCATCAGACGCAGGGAGGACCGCTTCGCGGTTTGGAGGAAAGCAATGGGTTTATTCAGCAAGCTATTCGACCCGACCGCCGGGGAGATCAAGAGACTGCAAAAGATTGTCGATAAAATCGATTCCTACGAGGAAGCGCACAAGAAGCTCAGCGACAGCGAGCTGCGCGCGAAGACCGAGGAATTCAAAAGCCGCTATCAGGGCGGCGAGACGCTCGACCAGCTGCTGCCGGAGGCGTACTCCGTCGTGCGCGAGGCCACCTGGCGCGTGACCGGCAAGCGCCAGTTCCGCGTGCAGATGATGGGCGGCATCGTGCTGCATCAGGGCCGCATCGCGGAGATGAAGACCGGCGAGGGCAAGACGCTCACGGCGACCATGCCCGCCTACCTGAACGCGCTCACCGGCGAGGGTGTGCACGTCGTCACCGTCAACGACTACCTGGCCAAGTTCCAGGGCGAGGACATCGGCCGCATCTTCCGCTTCCTGGGCATGAGCGTGGGCGTGATCGTCCACGACATGACGCAGGAGGAGCGCAAGGCGGCCTATGCCTGCGACGTGACCTACGGCACCAACAACGAGATGGGCTTTGACTACCTGCGCGACAACATGGTCATCTACCAGAAGAACATGGTGCAGCGCGGGCACCACTTCGCCATCGTGGACGAGGTGGACTCCATCCTCATCGACGAGGCGCGCACCCCGCTGATCATCTCCGGCGCGGGCGACAAGTCCACCGACATGTACGAGAAGGCGGACCGCTTCGTCTGCACCCTGCAGGAGGGCGTGGAGCCGGAGGAGGACCGCTGGGCGGAGAACCCGCTCTCCGAAGAGGAGAAGGCGGCGATGCGCAAGGACTTCGTCAAGGACGAGAAGAAGAAGACCTGCAACCTCTCCGAGGCCGGCGCCGCCAAGGCCGAGCGCTGGTTCGGCGTGGAGAACCTCTCCGACATCGCCAACAACGAGCTGGTGCACCACATCAACGCCGCGCTGCGCGCGCATGCGCTGATGAAGCGCGACGTGGATTACGTCGTGCAGAACGATCAGGTCGTCATCGTCGATGAGTTCACCGGCCGCCTGATGGTCGGCAGAAGATACTCCGACGGCCTGCACCAGGCCATCGAGGCGAAGGAGCACGTGAAGGTGGAGCGCGAGAGCAAGACGCTGGCGACCATCACCTTCCAGAACTACTTCCGCATGTACAAGAAGCTCTCGGGCATGACCGGCACGGCCAAGACCGAGGAGGAGGAGTTCAAGGGCATCTACGCCCTCGACGTGGTGCAGATCCCGACGAACCGCCCGATGATCCGCAAGGACATGAACGACCTGGTGTACACCACCGTCAAGGGCAAGTTCCTGCAGGTGGTGGACGAGATCGAGAACCGCCACAAGACCGGCCAGCCGATCCTGGTGGGCACGGTGTCCGTCGAGGTCAGCGAGCTGCTCTCCAAGATGCTCAAAATGCGCGGCATCGCGCATGAGGTGCTCAACGCCAAGTATCACGAGAAGGAAGCGGAGATCGTCGCGCAGGCCGGCCACTACGGCGCGGTCACCATCGCCACGAACATGGCAGGCCGCGGCACGGACATCCTGCTGGGCGGCAACCCCGAGTACCTCGCCCGCCGCGCCATGAAGCAGAAGGGCTACGATGAGATGGTCATCGAGGACGCCACCGGCTTCAACGAGGATGTCCCGCAGGAGGTGCTCGACGCCCGCGTGGTGTACAAGCAGCTCTACGAGGACTTCAAGAAGCAGACCGACGCCGAGCACGACCGCGTGGTCGCCGTGGGCGGCCTGCACATCATCGGCACCGAGCGCCACGAGTCCCGCCGAATCGACAACCAGCTGCGCGGCCGCGCCGGCCGCCAGGGCGATCCGGGCTCCTCGCAGTTCTTCATCTCCATGCAGGACGACCTGATGCGCCTGTTCGGCAGCGACAAGGTCAGCGGCGTGATTGAAAAGCTGGGCGTGGGCGAGACGGAGCCGATCGAGGCGAAGATGCTCACCGGCCAGATCGAGAACGCGCAGAAGCGCATCGAGGGCCGCAACTACGAGATCCGCAAGAACGTCCTCCAGTACGACGACGTGATGAACGAGCAGCGCAAGGAGATCTACGAGCAGCGCAGGCAGGTGCTCGAGGGCCGCGACATGCACGACACCATCGCGACGATGGCGGACAAGCTGATCGACGGGGCCGTCGCCCTGTACTGCGGCAACGGCGACGACACGCTCGACTGGGACATGGAGGGCCTCAAGAACTACCTGGAGCGCCTGAGCACGCGCGTAGGCTTCTTTGTCGCGCACGAGGACAAGCTCAGCCACATCCCCAAGGACGAGCTGACCGCGATGCTCAAGCAGGAGGCGCGCGACTTCTACGCGCTCCGCGAGGAGGAGTTCGCCAGAATCGGCATCGATACGCGCGAGCTGGAGCGCGTGGTGCTGCTCACCTGCGTTGACAAGCGCTGGATGGACCACATCGACGCGATGGATCAGCTGCGCGACGGCATCGGCCTGCGCGCCTTCGCCAACCGCAACCCGATCACAGAGTACCAGCTCGAGGGCTACGACATGTTCGACGAGATGGTGCACCTGATTCACGAGGACACCGTGCGCAGGATGTATCAGGCGCGCATCAACGTGCCGCAGGAGCGCAGGCAGGTGGCCGAGGTCAAGGAAACCAACCTCGAGCAGGCCAAGGCCGCGGGCGGCCCGGCGGGCACCAAGAAGATCCAGAAGAAGCCCGGGCGCAACGATCCCTGCCCGTGCGGCAGCGGCAAGAAGTACAAGAACTGCTGCGGCAAAGAGGCTTGACGCGCAAAACAGCGAGCCATAAGCGCGAAGCGTGGAAGGGGTTCGGGGACAATATCCCCGAGCAGGTTTTAGGGCGGCAGCCCTAACGTTCCCCAGCGCTGCTTCAAACCGAGAAAAGCGCATGACGGCAGAACATGTTTCGGCCATACACAAGACATCAGACATGGATTGAATATAAGGAAGTGAATCACCGTGATCGAACTGGATACATATCGCCAGCAGCTGGGTCAGATCCGCGCGAGCATCACCGAGGTGGGCGGCGCGCTGAACATCGAGGGCCTCAAGGAGCAGCAGATGGAGCTGCATGAGACCATGAACGAGCCGGATTTCTGGAATGATCTGGAGCGCTCCACGCAGGTCTCCAAGAAGGTGCGCATCATCGAGAACAAGCTGGAGCATTACAGCAAGCTCGTCGCGCGCGCGGATGACGTGGAGGCGACCATGGAGCTGGCCGAGGAGATGGGAGACGCCGATCTCGTGACCGAGGCGGGCGAGGAGATCAAAAAGCTGACGGAGGACCTGGCCGAGCTGCGCCTGGAGACGCTGCTGCGCGGCGATTACGACAGCAACAACGCCTACATCTCCCTGCACGCCGGCGCGGGCGGCACCGAGGCGCAGGACTGGACGCAGATGCTCAGCCGCATGTACCAGCGCTACTGCGAGCGCCACGGCTTTGACGTGAAGGTCATCGACCTCCTGGACGGCGATGAGGCGGGCCTCAAGTCTATCACCATGGAAATCACCGGCGAGAACGCCTACGGCTTCCTGCGCGGCGAGAAGGGCGTGCACCGGCTGGTGCGCATCAGCCCGTTTGACGCGAACGCGCGCCGCCAGACGAGCTTCTCCTCGCTGGACGTCTCCCCGATCATCGAGGACGACGACAACGAGATCGAGATCGACATGAAGGACGTGCGCACCGACGTGTACCACGCCTCCGGCGCGGGCGGACAGAACGTCAACAAGACCTCCTCCGCCGTGCGCATGACGCACTTCCCGACCGGCATCGTCGTCTCCTCGCAGACCAGCCGAGACCAGGTGCACAACCGCGAGAACTGTATCCGCATGCTCAAGGCCAAGCTGCTGGAGCTGCGCGAGCGCGAGCGCGAGGAGAAGATGGCCGACATCAAGGGCGAGATGAAGAAGATCGAATGGGGCAGCCAGATCCGCTCCTACGTCTTCCATCCGTATTCCATGGTGAAGGATCACCGCACCGGCTATGAGACGAGCAATGTGGACGCGGTGATGGACGGCGAGATTGACGGCTTCATCACGGCCTACCTCCAGATGCAGTAAGCGGGCGGGCCGAGCCCGTACCCACTACGCTTCGCCTTGCTTCTAAGGGCGTCGAACGGCCATAGAGGCCTCCGACGCCTTGTCTGGCAGGGAGGAAGGGGCGCTGCATAGCTGAACCCGTTTTCTTCGCGCAGAGGGCGCTCGAAAACTGCCGGGCACGAAGGAAAGGCGCGAAGCGTGTATGGGGTCAAGGGGCGAAGTCCCTTGTCGGGGCATGGGGCGGAAGCCCCATCGTTATCTGCCTTCGGGTACCCTCCCCACAGGGGAGGGCTTTTCTGGTTGCAAAGAGGGAAAAACGATGAAGAAGATGGCATGGATGACCGGCATTCTGACAGGCCTGATGGTGCTGCTTGCGGCGCTGGGCGCCGTGGGCGTGGCGGTGAAAAACATCGCCGGGGACGAGACGTTTTACGCCGCGCAGTCCCGGCAGGCGGTCATGCAGGAGGGCGGCTTTGCCTCCGAGGAGGAGGTCAGCGCGTACATCGGCCTTGACCCGGCGCAGCAGCAGGCCGTGGCCGGCGAGCTGGCGGCCTATGTGACCGGCGAGGCGGACACGCTGCCGGAGATCCTCAATGAGGACGAGCGGCAGCACATGCGCGACGTGCGCGCGATCGTGACGGCGATGGCCAACATGAGCAGGACGTACCTGACGCTCGCGGCGGCGCTGGCGGTCGTGACGGCCTGGACGGGCGCGAAGCTCAGAAAGCGCAACCTGCCCAGGCTCATCGGCGCGCTGGTTGCGGTCGGCCTCATCATGCTGATCGTGATGAACACGGTGAACGAGATCAACGCGGGCGGCTTCGCGCAGATGTTCACGGCGGTGCACGAGGTGCTCTTTGACAACGACCTGTGGCTGATGGACCCGCAGACGGACATCCTGATCCGCATGATGCCCCAGACGCTGTTTGAGCAGGGGATGCTGGGCGGCGCGAACCAGGCGCTGCGGGTCTTCCTGCTCGTGTGGGTGATGCTGATTGCCCTGCATGAGATCGTGCAGCGCATGATCCGCAGGCATCTGAGCCGGCAGGAGGCTGCGTGAGGCATCGCGCAGCGGGCACTGAAGCGCTTCACTTTGGAAAGCTGTTCGCAAGGGAGAGCGGGCATGGCCCGCTCAAGGGAGAAAACGCATGAATTATGAGCAGAGCGCCAGGGCGCAGGCGGAGAGGCTCCGCGAGAGCGGCCACGCGACGATCCTGGCGATTGAATCCAGCTGCGACGAGACGGCGGCGGCGATCATCCGCGACGGGCGGGAGATCGTCTCCTCGATCATCTCCTCGCAGATTCCGCTGCACGCGATGTACGGCGGCGTCGTGCCGGAGATCGCCTCCCGCAAGCATGTGGAGAGCGTCGATCCAGTCGTGGACGAGTGCCTCAAAAAGGCGGGCATGCGCCTTGATGACGTGGACGCCGTCGCCGTGACCTACGGCCCGGGCCTGGTGGGCGCGCTGCTCATCGGCGTGTCCGCGGCGAAGGCGCTGGCCTATGCGGCGGGCAAGCCGCTCATCCCGGTCAACCACATCGAGGGCCACGTCAGCGCGAACTACATCGCGCACAAGGACCTGGAGCCGCCGTTTATCTGTCTGGTGGCCTCCGGCGGCCATTCGCACATCGTGCGCGTGGACGACTACGGCGTCTACACGCTGCTGGGCCAGACGATGGACGACGCGGCGGGCGAGGCCTTTGACAAGGCGGCGCGCGTGCTGGGCCTGCCGTATCCTGGCGGCCCGATGCTCGACAAGCTGAGCCGCGAGGGCAACCCCCATGCGCTCAAGCTCCCGCACGTGCAGACGCCGGGCCGCTACGATTACAGCTTCTCGGGCCTGAAGACCGCACTGATCAACACCGTGCACAAGCTGCGCCAGAGCGGGCAGGACGTGCCGGCGGCGGACATCGCGGCCAGCTTCCAGCATGCGGCGGTGGAGCTGCTCAGCGACAAGGCCGTGCTCGCGGCGAAGGAATCCGCAAGCAGGGTCATGGCGCTCGCGGGCGGCGTGGCCAGCAACTCCGGCCTGCGCAACACGATGAACGACAAGTGCCAGCGCTCAGGCATCCGCCTGGTGATGCCGCCGCCCATCCTGTGCACGGACAACGCGGCGATGATCGGAAGCGCGGGCTTCTACCGCCTGATGCGCGGGGAGATCGCCGGGCTGGACCTGAACGCCTGCCCGTCGCTCCGGCTGGTGTAATTCATCCGGTTTTCCCGGATGTTTTCTGGAAAATACGTCAAAACTGCGTCTGATTTATTACATGTTCGTAACAAGTCGGCGCAGTTTTGTCATATCCTTTGGGCTGTGGAAAACTTGAATTATCCACAATTATACACAGCCGGAGCGAAAGAGACTGTGGACAACTGTGGATAACCTAGGGGATAAGACGAAAAATCCTTTGGCTTCTACGCAAAAAGCTTGTGGACAACACGGGGGAAAACTGGGGATAACCTGTGGGGAAACGTGGAAAAGCTGTGAAAAAGAATTGTAACATTTGGTTGGATGAGCAGAAGGATTGTGACGGCAGCGTCACAGGAATGTCATCCGGATGACATGATTGCCCCGCCGCGCGCATATGTCCGCATATCAAGAGGCGGGGATGTGGGAATGTGGGCAAGGCGCCAAAACAGGATCGGATACGGCTGTACACGGGGATGCTGCTGAGCGTGACGGCGCTGTGCACGCTGACGCTGCTTTGCGCGGCGGGCTCAAGCGCTGTGCAGACGTTTGCGCAGGAGGCCGCGCCTGCGCAGACGGCGCGCGTGCAGGGGCCGCTCGCGGGGCTGACGGTGGCGGTGGACGCGGGACACGGCGGCTACGACGGCGGCGCGGTCGGCCGGGTCAGCGGCGTGCCGGAAAAGGGGCTCAACCTCGACGTGGCGCAGCGCGTGGAAAGGCTGCTCGTGCAGCAGGGCGCGGACGTGGTGATGACGCGCACGGGCGACTACGCGCTGTGCGACGAGCACCCGCCGATCCGCAAGAAGCTCCAGGACATGCAGCGGCGCGCGGCGATCATCCGGCTGAACGACGCGGACGTGGTGCTCTCCATCCACATGAACGAATACGCAGGGCGCAGCGAGAGCGGGCCGCAGGTGTTCTATCGCGAGGACTGTCCGGCGGGGCGGCTGCTGGCCGGCGCGATCCAAAATGCGATGATCGAGGAGCTGCAGCCCAGGCAGAAGCGGACGGCGCTGGGCGGCGACTACTACATCCTGACGCTGGGCGTGCCGAGCGTGCTGGTGGAATGCGGCTTTCTCTCCAACCGGGAGGAGGAGGCGCGGCTGATGCAGGAGGACTACCGCCAGCTGGTGGCCCGGGGCGTGGTGCAGGGGCTGCTTGACTGGTACGCGCTGCCGCAGGAGAAGCCGCAGCCGCTCCCTGCGGTGGACAGGAGCGACGAGCCGACGGCGGAGTGAGGTCGGATGAGGTTTCTGCCGCTGCGGATACTCCCTCCGGTTGCTGAAACGTCCCTCAGGAGGGAGGCTGAAGCTACTGAAAGCAATTTAGGCTCCCTCTTGAGGGAGCTGTCAGCGAAGCTGACTGAGGGAGTCCGTTCGCATTCGCTCCCTTTTTGTGATTATGAAGGACTTCCCTTTTTTTTGCTTTGGTGATATACTGTAGCCTAGCAAAATGGCGGTATGCGCCGTTTTGAAGCGATGTGAATCCCAAAGGGAGTGACCTTTTGCTCAAGGAAGAACTGAATCTGGCGCACGACGCCTTCGCCCCGGCCGACATCCGCGGGCTCAACCCGCTGCAGATGGCGTACGTCGGCGATACGGTGCACGACCTGTATGTGCGCAGCATGCTCCTCTCCCGGGGCATGGCCGTCGGCAAGATGCACAGGCAGGCGGTGCGCATGGTCAGCGCGGGCGCGCAGGCGCGGATGCTGGAGCGCATCGAGCCGGAGCTGACGCAGGAGGAGGCGGACATCGCGCGCCGCGGCCGCAACAGCCAGGCCAAGCACGCCGCGCCCCGGCACGCCGATCCGGCGGACTACGCGCACGCGACGGCGCTGGAGGCCCTGTGGGGCTATCTGTACCTGTCCGGCCAGACGGCGCGGCTGGATGAACTGATGAGGCTTGCGCTCACGCGCACGGAGGACATATGGCAAAAGCAAACCTGAAGGTGCTGCTGCTGCGCGCGACGCCCGACCCGGACGAGATCGTGGCGCTGGGCGCGCGGCTGTGCTATGCGCAGGCGGATCTTGACGCGCTGCGCGAGCGCGTGGAAACCACGGATCAGCAGAAGTATATCGCGGGCGTGATGGCGCGCGGCCATCTGTCCGTGACGGAGCACGCGAGCTTCACGTTCGCGGTGGAGGGTGTTTCCCGCGCGCTGCTCGCGCAGCTGACCCGGCACCGCATCGCGAGCTTCTCCGTGCAGAGCCAGCGCTACGTCTCCATGGCGGACGGGTTTGACTACGTGATTCCCCCGTCCATCAGTGCGCTGGGCGCGCAGGAGGAGGCCGAGTTTATCCGCCAGATGGATACAATGCATGCATGGTATTGCCAATGGCAGGAAAAACTGGGCGGGGCGAAGGAAGCCGCAAACCAGGACGCGCGCTTCGTGCTGCCCAACGCGGCGGCGACGCGGCTGGTGATGACCATGAACGCGCGCGAGCTGATGCACTTTTTCGAGCTGCGCTGCTGCAACCGCGCGCAGTGGGAGATCCGCGAGATGGCCTGGCAGATGCTGGCCGAGTGCCGAAAGGCCGCGCCTGCACTGTTCAAGGACGCCGGTCCCGCGTGCCTGCGGGGCGCATGCCCGGAGGGCAGGGCCAGCTGCGGCAGGGCGGATGAAGTCAGGCAAAGGTCACAGACCCTGTAAGCGATCCCCTCTGTGGGAAGACGGCGGAGAGAGAAAACCGAAAGAAGGATACCATCATGGCATACTATGACAGCTTTACCAAGAAACCCCAGAACAAGCGCGACGACGAGCTGACCCGCCGCCCGGCGCGCGACGGCGGCCGCGCCGCCGAGCCGGAGCGCCGCTACGGCGAGAAGAAGAGCTACGGCGAGAGAAAGCCCTATGGGGAGCGCCGGGAGTACGGCGAGAGAAAGCCCTATGGGGAGCGCCGGGAGTACGGCGACAGGAAGCCCTACGGGGAGCGCCGGGAGTACGGCGAGAAGAAGCCCTACGGGGAGCGCCGGGAGTACGGCGAAAGGAAGCCCTACGGGGAGCGCCGCGAGTATGGCGAAAAGCCGGTCTTTGGCGGCCCGCGCCCGGAGCGCAGGGACAGCCGCCCGGAGCGGCCGGAGCGTCCGGTGCGTCCGGCGCCGGCACCCGTGACGCCACCCGTGGAGGAGCCGATGGAAAGCAACCTGCTGGTGGGCCGCAACCCGATCCGCGAGGCGCTGCGCGCCGGGCGCGACATCGAGAAGCTGCTGGTCGCCCGGGGCGAGCTGATCGGCTCCGCGCGCGAGATCGTGGCGATGGCGCGCGAGGCGAAGATCATCGTGCAGGAGGTGGACCGCGTCCGCCTGGACCAGATGGCCCCCAACCATCAGGGCCTGATCGCCGTGGCGAGCGCGTACAGCTACAAGACCGTGGACGACATGCTGGCGCTGGCGAAGGCGCGCGGCGAGGCGCCGCTGCTGGTGATCCTGGACGGCGTGACCGATCCGCACAACCTGGGCGCGATCATCCGCAGCGCGGAGTGCGCGGGCGCGCACGGCGTGATCATCCCCGAGCGCCGCGCGGTGGGCCTGACCCCGGCGGCGGTGAAGGCGAGCGCAGGCGCGGTGGAATACCTGCCGGTGGCCCGGGAGGTCAACCTGAACCGCGTGATCGAGCGGCTGAAGAAGGAGGGCGTCTGGATCTACGGCGCGGCGATGGAGGGCGAGGACTACCGCAGGGTGGACTTCTCCGGCCCGGCCGCGATCGTGATCGGCTCCGAGGGCGAGGGCATCTCCCGCCTGGTGGCCGAGGGCTGCGACAAGCTCGTCTCCCTGCCGATGAAGGGCCATATCGACTCCCTGAACGCGTCCGTGGCGGCGGGCATCCTGCTCTACGCCGTGGCCGGGGCGAGGGCGTAAGCGATGAAGCCGCTGCTGCTGGTGGACGGCTACAACGTCATCGGCGCGTGGAATGTGCCCAGGGAAGAACACCTGTCCATCGACGAGGCGCGCGAGCGGCTGGTGCACCTGATCGCCGACTACGCGGGCTACTCCGGCGAGGAGGCGGTCGTCGTCTTCGACGGCCACTACACCGACCGCACGACGCGGTCGCATCAGACGGTGCACGGCGTGGAGGTGGTGTTCACCAAGCACGCCGAGAGCGCGGACAACTTCATCGAGGCGCAGTGCGAGCAGGCGCCCCGGTGGCGGCAGGTGCGCGTGGTCACCAGCGACGCCGTCGAGCAGACGGTGGCGATGGGCCGCGGCGCCGTGCGCATCTCCTCGCGCGAGTTCCTCCTGCGGCTGACGCAGACCCGCGCGAGCGGACGCAGGCGCATGAAGGAGGAGAAGGTTTCGCGCGGGGACATCTTCTCCCGCCTGCCGCCGCACCAGCGGGAAATCTTCGACCGGATGAGAAAAGGGCTGGATTGATAACACACCCAGGAGGACGGAATGTACAACGACTACGACGGCATGACCGACGAGGAGATCGCGCTGCTGGCCCAGCAGGGCGACGCCGACGCGTCGGAATACCTGCTCAACAAGTACAAAAACTTCGTTCGCTCCAAGGCGAGGTCCTACTTCCTGGTGGGCGCGGATCACGAGGACATCGTGCAGGAGGGCATGATCGGCCTGTTCAAGGCGTTCCGCGACTTCAAGCCGGACAAGCTCGCGTCGTTCCACGCGTTCGCCGAGCTGTGCGTGACCCGGCAGATCATCACCGCAATCAAGACCGCGACGCGCCAGAAGCACATCCCGCTCAACTCCTATGTCTCCCTCAACAAGCCCATCTACGAGGAGGAGAGCGACCGCACGCTGATGGACGTGATCACCGAGGGCCGCAGCGCCGACCCCGAGGAGCTGCTCATCGGCCAGGAGAGCTACGTCTCCATCGAGAGCCAGATCGACGAGGCGCTCTCCCCGCTCGAGCGCAGGGTGCTGGCGGCGTACCTGGACGGCAAGAGCTATCAGGAGATCGCCCAGATGCTGGGGCGCCACGTCAAGAGCATCGACAACGCGCTGCAGCGGGTGAAGCACAAGCTGGAAAAACTGATCCGGGAGCGCAACCGCTGAGGCGGCGCGCGCGACCCTTTTTCCCCCTTCAAAAATGCGCACGGCGTATTGACAATTCAAAGAGATTTGGATAGAATAATGGATGAATAAACCGGTTGACAGCCCCTTGCAGGTGTAGTTTAATGGCAGAACTTCAGCTTCCCAAGCTGATCGCGTGGGTTCGATTCCCATCACCTGCTCCAGAGCGACCACCGACAGTTCGGCGGGCGCAGAACAACTGTCAGCCGAAAAATCGAGGAGGTTATTCCAATGGCGAAGCAAAAGTTTGAGCGCACGAAGCCGCACGTTAACATCGGCACGATC
>JBJEUH010000056.1:0-6422 GCA_051883735.1 Candidatus Ventricola sp. | reverse complement strand
GCCGGAGCCGGTGCCGGAGAACTGGCCGCTCAGGATCGTCAGCGCGCAGAAGCTGCTCCCCTGATTGTTCACCCCACGGCTGACCTCCACCGCAAAGTCGTAGTCCGCATACGTCTTGCGGTTGATTACATTTCCGTTCACGGTATCGTTCCCATTCGGGACTGAGTTATTGGACAGGTAGCCGACCGATCCAAACTTGGACGTGTCATTCAGGTTGTGCCACCACAGCCGCGCTCCGACTTTGTTCGTTCCGGACGGTGTTTCGGGCTGGATCCAGAACAGATAGGTCTGGTCGCCAATCACCGCGTACTGGAAATCTCCGGTCGCGCTGTCGATCTGACTGAACACCTGCTGTTTCTCGGTCGGCTCCACGCCGCTGCTGCCGAAGGTTATGCTGTTCTCCGCGGAAGGGATCGGTATATTCGCGCCTGTGCTGTCAAAGTGCGTGTATTCCCCATCCGACGGCGCGCTCAGCGTCATCACCGAATTGCTCTGGGGAAGGTCTTCATTGTCTACGCTAATCAGGGTGTGCTGCCATTTGAGGAACAACACGCGAACGGTGACGCCCATGCCCATGCCGTACTTCGCGTTTGCGCCAACGCCCCCGATGGCGAGGTCTACGATGGGGTTGAGGTAGCCGTAGCCGCGCAGGGCGACGCTCGCCACATCCTGCAGCCCCAAACCGACGGTGCCGCCCAGCTCCAGTCTGATGGAGATGGTCAATCCGCTGTCGTCAGCGTCGATGTACTCGATCGTCGGGTCTCCCATGCCCGAAACCGCGCCGCCAATGACCTCCATGTCCATGCTGATCGTGGCGTTCAGGCCAAAGCTGGCGCCCATGCTGAAATCCACGCCGGCAAAGAAAGGCACCGGGCCAATCGTAAAGGTTTGGGTGAAGCCGGCCTTGAAGGCCAGCGTCGCGCCCACGCTGCCTTCCATGGTCAGTTGATGTTCGCTCGTGTTGTACGCGCCCTGCAGGGACACAAAGGGACTCACATGCGCGCCGAAGCTGCCCAGCATTTTAGGTTCCGTGGTGGTATTGACATTGCGATACGCGCCGGCTTTGGCCAGCAGCTTGTCAGCATTGCTCCTCGCCTCAAATTCCTTCTGCGCGTTTGCCTGGTCCTGAGCGTCCTGGCTTTTCCAGCTGAGCTGCTCGCTCGTGAAATCGGTTCCCCAGGCAAACATCGCCCGGCCCGAGGGCAGAATCATCAGCTTCGGATTGTTGCCCGGAATGCTGACGGCCAGGCGGCTGCCTCCGATGAAGGGAACTTCCGTGGGAATGTCAAAGCCAAATCCGCCGTCGCCGCCGAAAAACTTGAATAGTGTGCTGCTGCTGCTCAGGAAGGGCTCCTCGATGACAGCCGGCTGAATGTCCAGCTGGGTATCAAACACATATTCCTGCTTGTCCTGGGTGACGATCTTGAAGCGGACCTGCGTTCCCGGCTGCAGCTTGCTCAGCCATGTATCCTTGAACTCAAACTCCGTCTTGTCGCTGTCGGTACTCTTGAAAGCCTTCGACGCGAGGACGGTCTCGCTCCCGTTGCTGAGAGAACACATCGTCAGCGTGCCATCCGTGGAGCAGCTCAGCTTCACGGAGAAGGTGTGGTTAAGATCGTTCTTTGTCGAGTAGTAGAACGTATTCTTTTCGCTGAGGATGTCCCCGCCGTTAAAGCAGCTCATGATCAGGTACGGCTTGCCGTCGTTTTTCTCCATGTAGAGGGTGCTGGAATCGCCGCCGTACAGCTTGACCGTCTTCACCTCCCGGGTGCGGTACCCGCTGGCCGTGATGCGCAGGGTCAGCCGCATCTCGTCCTTTTCGTCCGCGCCCATGTCGCTCACCGAGAAGATCGCATCGCCGGACGAATTGGTGGTCAGCGTCTTTGTTTTGGCCGTGTTCAGCTGATTGGTCACCTTGACCTGCGCGCCGCTGATCGCTTGATCGTTGACATCCTTGACCCGAATCCGGAACTGATGCCTGGAGATGACGGAGATGGTGAAATCCGCATTGGCGGCATTTTCTTCGAGTTCCAAAGCCTTGGCAGCATCGACAAGAGCGGTATAACGTCCATCCAGCACCGATTCAGCGTTCTGGGCGTTCAATCGATTGCTGCATTCGTTCACCGTTTCCAGATACTTTTCGTAATCTCCGCAGATGGTCGTGATGATCTGTCTGAGCTCGCTTTCGGCCTCCAGGATGCGGCTGACGGCCTTCTGGCATTCGGCCTCGCTCGCCTCTCCGCTCTGGTACAGGTCGATGCCGTTGAGAATCGCCAGGCGGTCATCCTCCAGCTGCGCTTCAAAGTAGGAGAGGGTGTTCTCCATTTCGAGCAGCATCCATTGGACGTCCTCCGTTTCAGGGTCCAGGGAGTTGCTCGCATCCAGCACATCATAGTCCTGGATGGTGCCCAGCAGGCTGCGCACCTGGCCCGACAGGAACCTGTCCGTCCACTGCCACGCCTGAAAGGCGTTCATGTCCGGCGTGGGCCGCGCGCTCTCGCTGAGCGGTGTGTTGGCATCTCCGGCCAGCTTCTGCAGGGCGCCAATTTTTGCGCCGGTGAGGCTGGACGTTTGCTCGCCAAGGCCGGATGCCGCGCACAGCAACAGCGCGAGCATCAGAAGAAGGGAAAGAAGCCGTTTGTTCATGGGAGGAGCCTCCTGTATCTCTCAATCATTCGGAAATTGTCAGCCATTCAGGGTGGGTTGCTATCTCGTAATCGCCTCGGTGCTGGCTCACCAGCGCCTCCAGCTCCTGTGTCTGCTTGTCTGCCAGCGCTTCCTGCTCAAGCAGCGCCTGCTGCTCCTGCGTCAGCGCGAGGGCCCCCGCGGGCTCGTCGCCCGCGTACAGGATGATGTGGACGCCGGCTCTCGTGACCACGGGCTCGGAAACATCCCCTGGATGCTCCAGCGCCAGCGCAGCCTTGAGAAAGCCCTCGTCCCACAGCACGGAATCGGCGTGGAGCAGGTAGCCCGCGTCCTCGGGCGCGACAGCCGTATCGTAGGAATACAGCGCCATCTGGCTTTCAAAGCTCTCTCCGTCTTGAAGCGCCTGATAGATGGCGTCCGTCTTCGGCTTCATGACCGCGCCGGCGGCGTCAAGCAGGGCCTGCCATGCGTCCTCGCTGATCGAAGACGAGCCCGACTGCAGGGCGGAAAGCCTGTTCGCGATATCCTCGGGCAGCGCCATCACGATGTGCTTGATGCGCCGGTAGCCCTCCGGAATGTAATAGGAGATTCCGCCGTTCATGAGAACCTCCTGCTCAAACAGCGGAATGTTCCCCTCATAGCGCTCCCGGCAGACGGAGACGTACTGCCGCTCATAGTACTCGAGCGCTTCCCCGTCGCCAAGGGTGACCTCGCCGCAGTACAGGTTCAGCAGCCGCTGGTTTTTGAGGCTCAGCTCCAGCTCCTGGCGATAGGCTTCCGGCGTGCAGCCCATATCCGCCAGGAACGCGTCGATCTGCTCATCGGGCGCATCAGGAGATTCCTCGCGGATGGTCCCGGCCAGCTGCTGCCAGGCGGATTCGTAGGTCTCCAGGGCCTGCTGCTCCAGCAGGCCCTGCGTCTGCTCGTCGATATCCGCCTGCCCCGCCTCGCGCAGCAGGCTTTCCAGCACGCCCAGGCCAACGAAGTGCTCGAGCACGCTGTCTGCCAGTTGCTGCTTCTGCGCGTCGTTCAGGCTGATGCCCGCTGACTCGTAGAGCATGCAGCTCGCCGTCAGGGCGCTTTGCACGGTCTCAAGATCATATTCGACGCTGCCAACCCGAACGGCGGCATCCGGCTGCTCCGCCATCGCGCCGCAGCCGGCGCAGCAGAGCATCAGCAGACAGCACAACAAAGAAATCCAAGCCCTTTTCATCATTCCTGATTCTCCTTTCGGTACTGCCGGCTGAGCAGGAAAACGCCTTGCTTCAGCACGCTCATCTGGCTCTTCAGGTAATACTCGTCCTCAAACAGGGCATAATGCACCGACGCACGGACAAAGACGAAGATGAGCGATGTGATCATATCGCAGGGCATGCCCAGAAGGGGCTCCAGCCGTCTGGCATAGGCCCGGTAGCGCTCACTCACCCCGGCGAAGAATGCCTTGCCGTGCTCGATGTATTTGGGGTGGGTATACACCTGATACATCAGCCGGTATTTTTTGCCATGGCGCTCCGCCGTCCAATAGGGCACCTCGTCGATGAATCTGGCAATATCCTCCATCCCCGTGGGCGCAAGCTGCATGAACTCATCCTCCACCTTGCTCATGCAGTACGCGGTGGATTCCACAATCAAATCGTCCAGCGAATCAAAATAGGTATACAGGCTGGCTTTGGACAGGCCGCAGGCATCGGCCAGCGCCTGTATGCCCGTTCCGGTCAGGCCGTTCTCCGCATAGCAGTTAAAGCAGGCCTCCATGATCTCTGCCTTTTTCCGCTGAAACGCCTGTTCGTCGCGTTCTCTCATCGTATCCTCTCATCTTTTCATTAACCAATCGTTCGGTCAATAGAATAGCACAAAAATGACGATATGTAAAGGAAGTACATATATATCATCCGTGATGCATGACCGGGATCGCCCATGAAACGCTTATTGGCATGTCCACCCTTCCATCGGCAAGCCGCTTGCAGATCAATCGTTCCATTCGTTTGTACATGAAAAAGGAATCGCCCAGGCTCCGCGTCAGAACCTGGGTGGTTATTTGGCACTCTATGCTGTTCTTGATACAATGAGCGATTGCGCCGTTGAGGGGAAACCGGACGCGCCTGCGCCCTCTTCATGCCTTCCGTCTCTGACGGTCGGAGCTTTCCCTGCTGAAATCACGTCCCCGATCGGCCAGTCAGCCCGCTCTGCTTTCCGGATTTGTTCCGGCAAACCCATTCAGAGGAGCCGGTCATTCTTCTCATCACAAACATGTCAGTGCAATTCACGCGCAGCGCAATCCAGCGCCGAAGCGATCACCGCATCCATATCGTAGTATTTGTACTCGCCCAAACGCCCGCCGAAGATCACTTTGTGCTCTCTGTCCGCCAGCGCCTTGTACTCGGCGTAGAGGGCGCTGTTCTTCCCGTCGTTTACCGGATAGTAGGGCTCGTCGCCAGGATGCCATTCGCTGGAGTACTCCCGGCTGATGACGGTTTTTGCCAGATCGCTGCCCTGCTCGTCCCTGCCGAAGGTGAACCACTTGTGCTCGATGATCCGGGTATAGGGCGTCTGCGCATCGGTATAGTTCACGACAGCGTTGCCCTGGTAATTGGGCATGTCCAGCAGCTCGGTTTCAAACCGCACGCTGCGATATTCCAGCGCCCCCAACCGGCAGCCGAAGTACGCATCGATGGGGCCGGTATAGATCACCTGCTCCGCCAGCGCGTTCAGCTCATCTCTGCACGCCAGATAGTCCACGCCCAGGCGCACCTCAATGCCCTCCAGCAGCTTCTCCACCAACCGGGTATAGCCGCCGACGGGGATGCCCTGATAGAGAGCGTCGAAATAGTTGTTGTCGAAGGTCAGGCGCACAGGCAGGCGCTTGATGATGAAGCTGGGCAGCTGGTCGCAGGGACGACCCCACTGCTTCTGCGTATACCCCTTGACGAGCTTCTCATAGATATCCACGCCCACCAGCGAGATCGCCTGCTCTTCCAGATTCTTCGGCTCGCCAATGCCCGCGGCAACCCGCTGCTCAGCGATCTTGGCAGCAGCCTCGGCAGGGGTGACCACGCCCCACATCTTATTGAAGGTATACATATTAAAGGGCAAACTGTAGAGCTCTCCCTTGTAGTTCGCCACCGGAGAATTGGTGAAGCGGTTGAAGGTCACAAATTGATTGACGTAATCCCACACCGCTTTGTTGTTGGTGTGGAAGATATGCGCCCCGTAGCGGTGGACGTCGATGCCTTCCACCTTCTCGGTGTAGACGTTGCCGGCGATGTGATCCCGTTTATCGATCACAAGGACGGATTTGCCGGCGGCTTTCGCCTGCTGGGCAAAGACGGAGCCATAGAGGCCGGCGCCGATGATGATGTAGTTGTACATAGCCTGCTCCTCTTACTTCAGCAACTCGGGCTTCCTGCTTCGGATGACGGACAATGCCGCCTCGACAGCGGCGTCAGAGCTTCCGGATTCCAGCATGCTTTGCAGCCGCTGAACCTCACTCATCCGCCGCTTCTTCTCCTCTGCCTCCATCCGGCGGACATACGCTTGCGAAAGCGTCCGGATCTCCTCGGTATTGCTCGGCAGTTCCCTGGTGAGCAGGAATTCCTCATAGGCATTGCACACGGTTTCCATGTCATCGCTGAAGCAGATCTGCTTGCCGTGATCCAGCCACAGCACCTTGTTGCACAGCTCGCGCACCTGGGTCAACGAATGGGAGACCAGGATCCCCGTTACGCCGCGGGCGAGGATCTCCTTCATCTTGTCGCCGCTCTTCTTGCGGAACGCGC
>JBJEUH010000055.1:0-6524 GCA_051883735.1 Candidatus Ventricola sp. | reverse complement strand
TCCTCGTCGATCATGTCCCACATGCCGTCCTCCTTTTTGCTGGAGGTCACGTCATAGCGGTCCTCGATCGCCGTGCCCACCGCGCCCGCATTCATCAGCACCTCGCTGACGATATCCGCGCCCATGGTCGTGGTATGCACCACAGCTTCCATCCAATCCATATTATTCCCTCACTTGTTGAAATCTTGCTGCTTGAAACTGCCGCGAAGCGAAAAGGGGTCAAGGGACAATGTCCCTTGCGGGGTTTGGGGCAGCGCCCCAAGCGGGTGTGGGCGGCAGCCCACAAAAAAGCCTGAATAAGAGATAATTCTTACTCAGGCGTCAAAATCCTTTATTTCTTGTCGAACTTTTCCTTAAACCGCTCGGCGTTTTCGCGGATATAGCTCTTGACCTGGTCGCCGAAGCTCTTGCGGCGCTCGTACTCCTTGCCGCTGAGGGAATCCTCGAACTGGCGCAGCAGATCCTTCTGCTTTTCGCCCAGGTGCTTGGGCACCTCGACGTGCACGGTGAAGAACAGGTCGCCCTTGCCGCTGCCGCGCAGCTGCTGGATGCCCTGGCTGCGGATGCGGAAGGACGTGCCCTCCTGCGTGCCGGCCGGGATGTCGAACTTCGTCGTCCCCTCGAGCGTCGGCACGTCGATCTCGCCGCCCAGCGCCGCCTGCGTGAAGCTGATGGGCACATCGCAGTACAGGTCGTAGCGGTCGCGCTTGAAGATCTTGTGCGGACGCACGTTGCACGTCACGTACAGATCGCCGGACGGTCCGCCGTTGCGGCCCGGTTCGCCCTCGCCCGGGATAGTCTTGAAGTTCTGTCCGTCGTCCACGCCCGCCGGGACGTTCATCGTCACCGTGCGCGTCACGCGGACAAAGCCGCTGCCGGAGCACTTCGTGCAGCGCTCCTTGATCGTCTTGCCCTTGCCGCCGCAGGTCTGGCAGGTGCGCATCGTCTGCACCTGGCCAAACGGCGAGTTCATCGTCACGCGCTGCTGGCCGCTGCCGCCGCACGTCGGGCAGGTCTGCGGCTGGGTGCCGGGCTTTGCGCCGCTGCCGCCGCAGGCGTCGCAGGTCGCGTTGCGCTGGAACTTGAATTCCTTCTTGCAGCCAAAGGCCGCCTCCTCGAAGGAGAGCGTCAGGTTGTACTGCAGGTCGCTGCCGCGCTGGGGCGCGTTCTGGCGGCTTTGGCGGCTTCCGCCGCCGAAACCGCCGCCAAAGCCGCCGCCGGTGAACATGTCAAAGATGTCCTCAAAGCCGCCGAATCCGCCGTAGCCCGCGCCGGCGCCGCCCGCACGCGGGTCCTCGTGACCGAACTGGTCATAGCGCGCGCGCTTTTGCGGGTCGGAGAGCACCTCGTAGGCCTCGTTGATCTCCTTGAAGCGCGCCTCGGCTTCCTTGTCGTCGGGATGCAGGTCCGGGTGGCTGGCCTTGGCCGCCTTGCGGTATGCTTTTTTGATTTCGTCATCCGAGGCGCCCTTGGCAACGCCCAGCACCTCGTAGTAATCTCTCTTGTCTGCCACAGCAGTCACCACCTATTCTGAAACTTGCTGTAAACCGCGCGACGCCGCCGCCACAAAGTGACGGCGGCTTGCGCTTTCCTCTTTCGCTGTTTACGCGCTTCTCAGTGGACGTCGTAGTCCGCATCGGCCGCGCCGTCATTGGTCGCGTCCTGCGCCTGCTGATAGCCGCCCGCGTTCGCCGCGTTCGGGTCCTGCGCCTGCTGCTGCTGATAGATCTTGCCGAACACCGCGTACACCTTCTGCGTGAAGCTCTCCATGGCGTTCTTGATCTGCTCGGCGTCGCCGCTCTCGCGGGTCTTCTTGAACTCGGCCAGCTCGTTTTCGACGGTCGCCTTGTCCTCGGCGCTCAGCTTGTCGCCCAGCTCGCGCAGCTGCTTCTCGATCTCAAAGATCATGGAGTCGGCGCGGTTGAGGGTCTCGACCTCCTCCTTGCGCTTCTTGTCCTCGGCCGCGTACTGCTCGGCCTCCTTGACGCGCTGGTTGATCTCCTCCTCGGAGAGGTTGGTGCTGGAGGTGATGGTCACCTTCTGCTCGTTGCCGGTGCCCAGGTCCTTCGCGGAGACGTTCACGATGCCGTTGCGGTCGATGTTGAAGGTCACCTCGATCTGCGGCACGCCGCGCGGCGCCGGCGCGATGCCGGTCAGCTGGAAGCGGCCCAGGGTCTTGTTGCCCGCGGCCATCTCGCGCTCGCCCTGCAGGACATGCACCTCAACGGAGGTCTGGCCGTCCGCGGCGGTGGAGAAGATCTGGCTCTTGGTGGTCGGGATGGTGGTGTTGCGGTCGATCAGGCGGGTGAACACGCCGCCCATGGTCTCAATGCCCAGGGACAGCGGGGTGACGTCCAGCAGCAGCACGTCCTTGACGTCTCCGGCCAGCACGCCGCCCTGGATCGCCGCGCCGACAGCGACGCACTCGTCCGGGTTGATGTTGCGGTACGGCTCCTTGCCGGTCACCTTGCGCACGGCCTCCTGCACGGCCGGGATGCGGGTGCTGCCGCCGACCAGGATCACGCGGTCCACCTCATTGGCGGTCATGCCGGCGTCGCGCAGCGCGTTCTGCATCGGGGCGATGGTGCGGTCCACCAGGTCGCGGGTCAGCTCGTCGAACTTCGCGCGGGTCATGGTGATGTCCAGGTGCTTCGGGCCGGTCGCGTCCGCGGTGATGAACGGCAGGTTGATGTTGGTGCTCATCACGCCGGAGAGCTCGATCTTCGCCTTCTCGGCGGCCTCCTTGAGGCGCTGCATGGCCATGCGGTCAGCCTTCAGGTCGATGCCGTTCTCCTTCTTGAACTCGGCAGCCAGGTAGTTGATGATGCGGTCGTCGAAGTCGTCGCCGCCCAGATGGGTGTCGCCGTTGGTCGCCAGCACCTCGAACACGCCGTCGCCGATCTCCAGCAGGGAGACGTCGAACGTGCCGCCGCCCAGGTCGTACACCAGGATCTTGTGGGAGTCCTCCTTGTCAAGGCCGTACGCCAGGGAAGCGGCGGTCGGCTCGTTGATGATGCGCAGCACCTCGAGGCCGGCGATGCGGCCCGCGTCCTTGGTGGCCTGGCGCTGGCTGTCGGAGAAGTACGCCGGCACGGTGATGACCGCCTGGGTGACGTTCTCGCCCAGGTACGCCTCGGCGTCGGTCTTCAGCTTCTGAAGGATCATCGCGGAGATGTCCTGCGGGGTGTACTGCTTGCCGTCGATGGCAATGCGCCTGTCGGTGCCCATATCGCGCTTGATGGAGATGATGGTGCGGTCCGGATTGGTGACCGCCTGGCGCTTGGCCACCTGGCCCACCAGACGCTCGCCGGACTTGGTGAACGCGACGACGGACGGCGTGGTGCGCGCGCCCTCAGCGTTGGGGATAACCACCGGCTCGCCGCCTTCCATCACGGCGACGCAGCTGTTCGTAGTGCCCAGGTCAATACCGATAATCTTGCTCATAATCTATTTCCTCCAGTCCAATCACAGTTGAAAGATTGCGTTGTTTGCAAAAATTTATATAGCCTCAGGCTCAGCCTGCAACTACCTTGACCATCGCGTGGCGAATCACGCGGCTGCCGAGCTTGTAGCCCTTCTGCAGCACCAGGCAGACCGTGCCCGGCTCGCCCTCGTCCGCGCCGCCCTGCATCACCGCGTTGTGCAGCTCCGCGTCAAACGGCTGGCCCAGCGGATCGATCTCCTCCACGCCCATCTTGGCGAAGGTCTCCTTCGTCTGGCGCAGAACCATCTCCACGCCGGACTTGAGGCCGCTCTCCTCCTCGCCCGCGGCGATCAGCGCGCGCTCGAGGTTGTCAATCACCGGCAGCAGCTTGTCAATCGCATCCCTGCGGCCGTCGTCGAAGGCCT
This sequence comes from Candidatus Ventricola sp., assembly GCA_051883735.1. Taxonomy (GTDB): domain Bacteria; phylum Bacillota; class Clostridia; order Christensenellales; family Aristaeellaceae; genus Ventricola. Next base: position 2,675 of record JBJEUH010000055.1, on the reverse strand, counting down.
CCTGCCGGATGCCCTCCGTGCGGCGGCGGTAGTTGGCGAACTCCGCCTGCTTGCGCTGCGCAAGGTCCAGATACTCGTCGCACTGCGCCTTGACCTTTTCCAGCTCGGCTGCGAGCGCCGCCGCATCGGCCTGCGGAGACTGCGTTTCCGGATTCTCCGGGCTTTGCGTCTCCTGCGCCGCTTCCTGCTCCATTCTGGTTTCTTCGCTCATGTTCTTCGCCCTTTCCGACTTGTCTTTGAGCCCCTCCGCAGCCTTGCGGATCTGATCGCGCAGCCTGCCGTTTCCGGCTGCGCCGCTCGTTTTCTTCTTTCTATTCATGCCCGTCCTGCTCATCGAGAATCGTGCCCAGCGATCTGCCGACCTGCGAGAGCACCGAAAGCACCTTGCCGTACTGCATGCGCGTCGGGCCGATCAGGCCGATGGTGTTCACCCTGCCGTCGCTCAGGCGGTAGCTCGCCGTCACGATGGAGCAATCCTTGGTCTCCTCCAGCCCCGTCTCCGGGCCGATGCGCACGGAAATCTCCATCTCGCCGCGGTGATCCAGCAGCGAGACGATCTTCTCGCGGGTCTCCAGCACGGAAAGCAGCGCCTTCGCCTTGTCCACGTCGGAGTACTCCGGGAAGCTCAGCAGGTTCGAGCGGCCTCCGATGGCCAGCGCCACGATGTCGCTCTGGCTCTCCGGCGGCTGCTGCTCTGCCATCGCGCGGACGATCTCATGAACGTCCGTCTCGCCGCCGCCGGACAGGCGCATCAGCTCGCCGGGCAGCTCGCTCAGGCGCAGGCCCTCAAGCTGGCTGCTCAGGATGCGCGAGACCGTATACAGCTCATCCGGCGCCACCGGGCTGCCCAGCTCAAGCACGCTCTGCTTGACCGCGCCGCTTCGGGTCACCAGGATGAGCAGCACCCGCCGGTCCGCGACCGGCACCAGCTGCAAGTGAGAGAGCACCTGCTCGTTTCTCGGGGTGCGGGTCATCACCGCGGAGGTGTAATGGGTCATGCTGGAGAGCGCCTTGGCAATGCGCATGGACAGATCGTCCACCTGATGAAGCCGCCGGTCAAAGCAGCGGTTGATGAACTCCGTCTCCTCCACGCTCAGCGGCAGGGGCCGCAGCATCTGATCGACGTACAGGCGGTAGGCCTTGTTCGACGGGATGCGTCCGGCAGAGGTGTGCGGGGAGTCGAGGTAGCCCAGCTCCTCCAGGTCGCTCATCTCGTTGCGGATGGTGGCCGAGGAGAGCTTCTGTTCATACTTGCGGGATATCGTTCGGGAACCGACGGGCAGCGCGGTCAGGATGTAGTCATCGATGATCGCCTGTAAAATCCTGTACTTGCGATCGATGAGATCCATCGTGCGTACCTCCTTTCGGCGTTGTTAGCACTCATCGCGTTTGAGTGCTAATCAGCGTGATAAAGATACCACGCCTGCAGATATTTGTCAACTGCATTTTCGCATCTTTTTTGACTTTTCCTGTCCTTGTTTCAAACGCTCGAGCGCCCAATCTGACACTTCAGCGCCGCCCTGCTGGTTTCAGGCCCCGTTTTGTGGTTTTGAGTCCGTTTCCTCCATCAGCCTGACCAATACGCTGTTCATCACCTGCATGCCGCGCGCCGTCAGGAAGATTCTTTCCTTATTACAGGCCATCAGACCGCCGCGCGTCATCTCCGCGACGGTTTCGGGCCACACGCGCGCGATCTCCGTGCCGAAGTCCCGTGCAAACCGCGCCGCATCCACGCCGCGCACCTGCCGAAGGCCCATCATCATCCGCTCGAACATCCGGTCCTCCCGCGTGTTTGCACCCTCCGCCGCACGCGCTGCGCCGCCCTCCTCGGCCATGCGCAGATAGGCTTCCCAGTCCGCCGGATTATAAAACCTTTTGCCGTCCAGTTCGCTGTGCGCGCCCAGTCCCACGCCCAGATACGGCAGGCATTCCCAGTAGACGACGTTGTGGCGGCACTGCCTCCCCGGTCTGGCGTAGTTGGAGACCTCGTACTGCGCATAGCCCGCCTCGCGCGTCAGACTGTCCGTCAGCGCGTCCATCTCCTCCAGGGCGTCCTCATCCGGCAGCGGCGCGCAGGTGCCCGCCTGCACGCTCGCAAAAAGCGGCGTGCCCTCCTCGAGGATCAGGCTGTAGCAGCTCAGGTGCTCCGGCGCAAGCGCGATCGCGCGCCTCAGCGTGTCCCCCCATTGCGCGGCGGTCTGTCCCGGCAGGCCGAGCATCAGGTCGAGATTCAGGTTCTCAAAGCCCGCCGCGCGCGCCATGCGCACCGCCTGCGCCGCCTCCCCGCTCGTGTGGATCCGGCCGATCGCCGCCAGCAGCGCGTCGTCAAAGCTCTGCACGCCCAGCGACAGGCGGTTCACCCCCGCCAATCTGTACGCCCGCAGGTTCTCCATAGTCAGCGTGCCGGGGTTGCCCTCCATGGTGATCTCCGCGTCGTCAGTCAGATCAAAGCACGCGCGCACGGTATCCAGGATGGCCTGCACCTGCCCGCCGGTGAGCAGCGTCGGCGTGCCGCCGCCCAGAAAGACGGTGTGCACGCGCCTGCGCCCAAAGAAGGCCGCCTGCGCGCGGATTTCGCGGCAGACGGCCTGCACATAGCGCGCCCGCTGCGCCATGCGCCCGGCAAAGGACGCAAAGTCGCAGTAGGCGCATTTTCTGACGCAGAGGGGAATGTG
>JBJEUH010000054.1:0-6533 GCA_051883735.1 Candidatus Ventricola sp. | reverse complement strand
AAGATCCTGCTCAAGCTCGTGTTCAAGGGCACCAGCAGCATGCTCACCGGCGAGCTGCAGAAGTTCCTGCTCAGCTGCGCGTATGTGCTGCCCTCCGTGATCTATTACCGCCGCCACAGGACCCGCCGCGGCGCGGCCGTCGGCCTGGTCATCGGCACCGTCGTGGGCGTGTGCACGGCGATTCTCACCAACGTCTACCTGATCTTCCCCTTCTACATCAAGCTCTACGGCATGGACTGGGCGGCCATCATCAGCATGTGCACCGCGGTCAACCCCTGGATTCACGACCTGCCGACCATGGTGGCCTTCTCCATCATCCCCTTCAATGTGATCTCCATGACGGTCATCTCGCTGATCGCCATGCTCGTATACAAGAAGATCAGCGTCCCGCTCAAGAAACTCATCCAGTGATGCTCTCAGGAGGCAATTTTATGAAATTCAGCGCAGACAAGAACCTCACGTTCGACCAGGCAGTTGACATCATGTTTGACAAGCTGGGCGATTCCAAGATCATGGCGTTGGCCAGCGCCGTCGATCAGCACGTCATGGTGCGCAACGTCAGCTGCCTGTTCTACGACCGGAAGATCTGGTTCAAGACCGACAAGAACTTCCGCAAGACGCAGCAGCTCTTCAAGAACCCGAACGTCGCCCTGTGCTGGAGCGGCATCCAGGTCGAGGGCGTGGCCTGCAATAAGGGCCTGGTCGTCGACGAGCCGGACCGCCGGTTTGAGAAGCTCTACGAGAAGTACCTCTGGGGCAGCTACAACCGCTACTCCCACGAGGACACCGAGATCATCATCGAGGTCACGCCCCGGTTTGTCGAAATCTGGGATACCTGCGAGGACAACTACGCCTTCCAGATCTTCATCGACTTCGAGAACAGGAGCGTCGAGGTCAAGCCGTACGATCAGAAGTAACGCATCGTTTTTCAGCCGCCCGGAGGCGCCGGGCGGCGTTTTTTGCGCGCGCCGTGTTTTTATGCCGGATGGACAAACCGAACTTGTATATTTATTGACGATTCCCATTTTCAAAAATCTCCATGAATGCTATAATATATACAGTTCTTGGATCACCCCGTCCCATTTTCCCCGTCCGCGTTCAAAACTTGTCAATCGTTTATCTTTCCGCCGTCTCAGCTTCTGCGGATCAACGAAGGAGTGTTTTTATGAAGATTACCGTTTGTATCGGCTCCTCCTGCCATGTGAAGGGCTCCCATCAGGTCGTGCGCGCGCTCCAGCAGCTCATCAGCCAGAACGGCCTGGAGGACAAGGTTCAGCTCGCCGGCACCTTCTGCCTGAGCAACTGCCAAAAGGGCGTGTGCGTCACCGTGGACGACGTGCTGCACTCCGTCTCGCCGGACAATGTGGAGGCCTTCTTTGCCGAGCATGTGCTCGCGAAAGTGTGACGACCGATGATCATCCAGATTTGCGTCGGCTCCTCCTGCCACCTCAAGGGCTCCGCGGACATCGTGCAGCTCATGCAGAAGGCCGTGGAGGAGGGCCACCTTGAAAACGAGATCACCCTGGCCGGCAGCTTCTGCACCGGCCGGTGCAACCGCATCGGCGTCACCATCCAGGTGGACGACGACGTCTATACCGGCGTCACCCGCGAGGGCTTCCAGACGTTCTGGAACGAAAACGTACTCAAAAAACTGTAAGAGAGGATTGCCATGGCCAGCTTTCTCACGCTGAAAAAATCCAACTGCAAAAACTGCTACAAGTGCATCCGCCACTGCCCGGTCAAGTCCATCCGCTTCTCCGGCAATCAGGCGCACATCATCGATAACGAGTGCATCCTCTGCGGCCATTGCTTCGTCGTCTGCCCGCAGGGCGCCAAGCAGATCGTGGACGACACCGAGAAGGTGAAGGTCATGCTGCAGGGCGAGGACCCGGTGATCGTCTCCCTCGCGCCGTCCTTCATCGCCAATTACGACGGCGTGGGCATCGAGGCGATGCGCAAGGCGCTCAAGAAGCTCGGCTTTGCCGACGTGGAGGAGACCGCCATCGGCGCGACGATCGTGAAGACCGAGTACGAGCGCATGCTCGCCGAGGATCACAAGGACATCATCATCTCCTCCTGCTGCCACTCCGCCAACCTGCTGATTCAGAAGTATTTCCCCGGCGCGCTGCCCTATCTGGCGGACGTGCTCTCCCCCATGCTGGCGCACTGCCAGGACATCAAGCGCCGCGTCCCGAACGCCAAGACCGTGTTCATCGGCCCGTGCGTCGCGAAGAAGGACGAGGCCGATCACTACAAGGGCCTGACCGACGCGGTGCTCACCTTCGAGGACCTGACCAACTGGCTGAGCAAGGAGGGCATCGAGCTGGAGCACGAGGTGGACGCGCAGCAGGAGAGCCGCGCGCGCTTCTTCCCCGTCACCGGCGGCGTGCTCAAGACCATGCACCAGGACGCGCCCGGCTTCACCTATCTGGCCATCGACGGCGTGAACAACTGCATCGAGGCGCTCAAGGACATCGAGAGCGGCAAAATCCATCACTGCTTCATCGAGATGAACGTCTGCGCAGGCGGCTGCATCAGCGGCCCCGTCATGGAGAAGTACCACAAGAACCCGGTCAAGGACTACGTCGCCGTCGCCAGCTACGCCGGCGAAAAGGACTTTGACGTGCCGCAGCCGGACCTCATGCACCTGCGCAAGAGCTTCTCTCCGATTCAGTCGGAGGCGAGAATGCCCAGCGAGACCGAGATTTCCGCCATCCTGCGCCAGATGGGCAAGTTCCGCCCGAGCCAGGAGCTCAACTGCGGCTCCTGCGGCTACAACACCTGCCGCGAGAAGGCCATCGCCATCTACCAGGGCAAGGCGGAGGCCTCCATGTGCCTGCCCTACCTCAAGGACAAGGCGGAGAGCTTCTCGGACACCATCGTCAAGAATACGCCCAACGGCCTCATCGTGCTCAACGAGGACCTGGAGGTGCAGCAGATCAACGCCGCCGCGCGCAAGATCCTCAACATCCGCAACGCCAGCGACGTGCTGGGCGAGCCGGTCGTGCGCATCCTCGACCCGATGATCTTCATGAACGCGCTCGAATCCCGCATGGGCATCCTCGAGCAGCGCGAATACCTGGTCGAGTACAAGCGCTACGTCGAGGAGACGGTCATCCATGACAAGGAGAGCCGCCTGCTCATCTGCATCATGCGCGATGTGACGCAGGAGGAGCGCGAGCGCGAGAAGAAGGAGAGCATCAGCCACCAGACCATCGAGGTCGCCGACAAGGTCGTCGACAAGCAGATGCGCATCGTTCAGGAGATCGCGTCCCTGCTGGGCGAAACCGCCGCCGAAACCAAGATTGCCCTGTCCAAGCTGAAGGAGTCCATCTCGAATGAATGATCTTTGTGCGGATATCGGATACAAGAGTATCAACCATGTCGGCGAGCAGCTGTGCGGCGACCACGTTGACATCGTCGAGCAGGGCGACGGCTCCACGGTCATCGTCCTGGCGGACGGCCTGGGCAGCGGCGTAAAGGCGAGCATCCTCTCCACGCTCACCTCCAAGATCATCTCCACGATGCTGGCCGCGGGCCTGCCCATCGAGGAGTGCGTCTCCGCCATCGCCGCCACGCTGCCGGTGTGCTCCGTCCGCGGCGTCGCCTATTCCACCTTCACCATCATCCACCTGCGGAACAACGAGACCGCCGAGCTCATCCAGTACGACAACCCGCAGGTCATCCTCATCCGCGACGAGAAGAACTTCGAGTACCCGCGGACCGAGATGAACATCGGCGGCAAGAAGATCTTCAAGTCCGTCATCAAGCTCCAGGAAAACGACCTGTTCGTCGCCATGAGCGACGGCTGCCCGCACGCGGGCATCGGCATGAGCTACAACTTCGGCTGGAAGCGCGAGGACATCGCCGCCTTCATGGAGACCATCTCCGTGGCCGGCTACACCGCCAAGACGCTCTCCACCATCCTCATCGACGAGGTCAACAAGCTCTACGGCGGCAAGCCCGGCGATGACGCCACCGCCTGCATCGTGCGCATCCGCAAGCGCGTGCCGATGAACCTGCTCTTCGGCCCGCCGAGCAACCGCGACGACTGCGACCGCATGATGAACCTGTTCTTCTCCAAGGAGGGCAAGCACATCGTCTGCGGCGGCACCACGTCCTCCATCGCCGCCAAGTACCTGGGCAAGCCGCTCAAGGCGACGCTGTCCTTTGAGCGCAGCGACATCCCGCCCATCGCCGAGATCGAGGGCGTGGACCTGGTGACCGAGGGCGTCATCACGATCAACCGCGTCGTGGAGTACGCCAAGGATTACCTGGAGGCCAACACCGAATACGCCGAATGGAGCATGAAGCGGGACGGCGCTTCGCTGATCGCCCGCCTGCTCTTTGAGGAAGCCACGGACATCACCTTCTTCGTGGGCCGCGCAGTCAATCCGGCGCACCAGAACCCCGACCTGCCGATCAACTTCAACATCAAGATGAATCTGGTTCAGGAGCTCAGCGAATCCCTCAAGAAAATGGGCAAGCACATCAAGGTCAGCTACTTCTAAGGAGTGAGGAACCCATGAGAAAATTCGATACCAAGGTGCAGTACCTCAAGTACAAGGTGCTGCGCGAAGTCGCGCGCGACGCGTGGAACGACACGCTGCTTGAAAACGTACTGAATATTCCCAAGATCATCGTTCCCGGAAAGACGCCGACCATGCGCTGCTGCGTGTTCAAGGAGCGCGCCATCCTCGGCGAGCGCGTGAAGCTCGCCATGGGCGGCGACAAGCACAACGGCAACGTCGTCGAGGTCATCGAGATCGCCTGCGACGAGTGCCCCGCCGCCGGCTACGAGGTCACCGACTCCTGCCGCGGCTGCCTGGCGCACCGCTGCGAGGACGTCTGCAAGCGCGGCGCGATCACCTTTGACCACAACCACGTCGCCCACATCGACAAGAGCAAGTGCGTCGAGTGCGGCCAGTGCGCCAAGGTCTGCCCGTACGCCGCCATCGCGCACCGCACCCGCCCCTGCCAGAACGCCTGCAAGGTCAAGGCCATCTCCATCAACCCGGACGGCGCCGCCGCCATCGACAACGAGAAGTGCATCTCCTGCGGCGCGTGCGTGTACCAGTGCCCGTTCGGCGCGATCATGGACAAGTCCTTCATCGTGGACGTGATCGACATCCTCAAGGGCAGCGACTTCGGCAAGAACTACAAGGTCTACGCCGTCGTCGCCCCGTCCATCGCCAGCCAGTTCACCTATGCCAAGCTCGGCCAGGTCATCACCGGCCTCAAGAAGATCGGCTTCCACGCGGTCGTCGAGGCGGCGCTGGGCGCGGACATGGTCGCCATGTGGGAATCCAAGGAGATCGTGGAGAAGGGCTTTGTGACCAGCTCCTGCTGCCCGGGCTTCGTGCGCTACATTCAGTCCGCCTTCCCGGCGCTGGAGAAGTACATCTCCCACAATCCCTCCCCGATGGCCGCCATCGGCAGGTACATCAAGGGCATCGACCCGACGGCCAAGATCGTCTTCATCGGCCCGTGCACGGCCAAGAAGATGGAGGTGCAGCGCGAGGAGGTTCGCCCTTATATCGACTCCGTGCTCACCTTCGAGGAGCTGCAGGCGCTGTTTGACAGCCGTGAGTTCGACATCAAGAACCTCGAGGAGGACGTGCTGGACAACGCTTCCTACTACGGTCGTCTCTTCGCCCGCAGCGGCGGCGTGACCGACGCGGCCGTGCAGGCGCTCAAGGAGCAGAACATCGACTTTGAGATCAAGCCGGAGGTCTGCGACGGCATCGAGGCGTGCAGGATGGCGCTGCTCAAGAAGAGCAAGAACGCGCTGGCCGCCAACTTCATCGAGGGCATGGCCTGCGAGGGCGGCTGCATCGGCGGCGCCGGCTGCCTCACCCACGGCCCGAAGGACAAGACGCAGGTGGACAAGTACGGCCAGGAGGCGTTCGAGAAGACGATCTCCGACGCCCTCTCGGTGCTGTAATTCTCGCCCAGGCAGCTCATTCAGGCGCGAAGCGAAGAAGGGGTTCGGGGACAATGTCCCCGAGCGGGTTTTAGGGCGGCAGCCCTAACGTCTTCTCCCACATGCGCGCAGCGCCCCACGCAAGAATCGCAGCGGAGCCGAAGGCGACCATTGCGATTCCGCCCAAGCAGCTTCAAGCAGAATATCATGCTCATCAAGCAGCGGACAGGCTTTCCCGTCCGCTGCTTCTCTTTTTCCAAAACAAAAACAGAGCACCGCCGAAGCGATGCTCTGTACCTTCCACAGTTTACTGCGCGACCGGGTACACGCTGCACTGGGTCTTGTCCTTGCCCTTGCGCTCAAAGCGGACCACGCCGTCCACCAGGGCGAACAGGGTGTCGTCGCCGCCGATGCCGCAGTTGGTGCCGGGATGGATGTGGGTGCCGCGCTGACGGTACAGGATGTTGCCCGCCAGAACGAACTGGCCGTCCGCACGCTTGGCGCCGAGCCGCTTGGACTCGCTGTCGCGGCCGTTATGGGAAGAACCGGTGCCCTTCTTATGAGCGAAGAGCTGAAGATTCATCGTAAGCATCTGCTTGCCTCCATTCTT
>JBJEUH010000053.1:0-6567 GCA_051883735.1 Candidatus Ventricola sp. | reverse complement strand
ATTTGGGCGCTGGAGGGAGAATACTTCTCCTTTCTTGCCACCAGCTTCGGCGGTACGATGACGGGCATCGGATTCAACGTCGGGATCATCGACGACCCGATCAAACTGCCGGAGGAAGCGCACAACGACGCCTTTCTGGACAACCAGTTTGCATGGTACACGGACGCTTTCCTCTCCCGCCTGGAGGAGGACGCGATGGTCGTGATCGTCATGACGAGATGGGCCACGCGCGATCTAGCGGGCCGGGTGATGGACGAAGAGCCCGGAGAATGGCTGTACATCAGGATGCAGACACCCATGGAGAACGGCGAGATGCTGTGCCCGGAGCTGCTGTCCCGCAAGACCTACGACGCGCGCGCACGCCTGACATCGGCGGAGATCCTGGCCGCCAACTATCAGCAGGAGCCGGTGGATTTGAAGGGCGCGCTGTATCAGAGCTTTGCGACCTATGCGGCGATTCCTCGGGAAACTGCAAGCGGTGCGCCGGTGATTCCGCAGCGCGTATGTTACGTGGACACCGCCGACACCGGCGCGGACTATCTGTGCGCCGTTGCAGCCGACGTGGTCGAGGGCGAGGCTTACGTACTGGATGTGATCTATACGGATGCGCCGATGGAAAAGACGGAGCTGGATGTGGCGAAGATGCTGTATGACCTGCGGGTGCAGGAATGCATCATTGAGAGCAACAACGGCGGGCGCGGCTTCGGTCGCAACGTGGAACGCATTCTGTGGGAAAGATTCCACTGGCGCGGCTGCCGGATCACACCCCGCAACCAGCGCGACAACAAGCAGGCGCGCATGCTGACCCATTCCGGTTTTATTGAGCACCATGTCAAGTACCCGGAGGACTGGCGCAAGCGCTGGCGGGAGTATGCGCAAGCCATGATCCGCTTCCAGCGGAAGGGCAAGAACGCCCACGACGATGCTCCGGATGCCACCACAGGTCTGGCGGAGTATGTTCAGGGTGGGCTCAGGAGACGCAGAAAATTCTACTCAGGGAGGGGCGCACGATGAGCATGACAAGCTATCAGGAACTGATCAAGGCAGAAATCGGCGGGGTGCTCGGCTCGTCGGTGCTCCATGAGATGAATGAAATCATCCACTGCTATGAGCTGTACGAGGGCAAGCACCCGGCGGTTCATGAGGGAGATTCGGCAAAGCGCAGCTGCGTGCATACCAACTTCATCAAAAAGCTGATCAATGACGAGAGCCGGTATATGTGCGCCCGGCCTCCGGAGATCATCATCAAGGCGCTGCACGACGGTGATCAGGACAAGGCGGAGGTGCTTACGGATTGGCTGAACGGCATGCTGGATCGCAACGACTGGGGCGAAGCGCTGCTCAAGGGCGTGCGCGACGCGCTGATCGGAAAGCGCGTGGCCCTGAAGCTGAGCTACGAAGCGGGCGTGGGCGTACGCCTGCGCTTCGCCCCGAGCCTGGAATTTGTATATGAACCGGATGAGATCAACCTCCGCCGCATAAACAAGGCGGTATTCTTTTACAGCACGACTCCAGACACCGAGGCGGACAGGAGCAGGCAACGGCTCTGGAAGCAGCGGTACCGGATGGAAAACGGACATTGCATCCTCAGCGAAGGCTTGTACGACGGCTATGGACGCAGCATTGAACTGACTCACAATGAAGAGGACACGGGGCTGGATTTCGTTCCGGCCTTCGTGGTGATCAACGGAGGCCTGAGCGGAGATCTGCTGGGCGAATCAGATGTGATGGAGCTGCGGGGCAATCAAAAGGCCTATGACGATACCAAGTCGGACGACATCGATGCCCTCAAGTATCAGATGTTCGGGCAAAAGCTGTTTATTGACGCCAGCCCGGAATCGATTGAGAATGTGCGCATCGCACCCAACGCGATGATCGACCTTCAGACCGAACCCGGGAGCGCGCAACAGGCCAAGGCGCAGGTGCTGGAGGCCGGCTTTGCCTACGGCGATCATCTGGCGCAGACCCTCGACCGGCTCAAGGACGACATGCACGAAATCATATCCGTGCCACGGCTGACCCCCGATCTGCTCAGCGGACTGGGCACCAGCGGCAAAGCCCTGCGGATGCTGTATTGGAATCTCAACTGCCGCTGTGAGGAAAAGTGGGCGGGCGGTTGGGATGGCGCCATCCGCTGGATGGTGGAGCATGCCTTGCGCATGGCGCGCATCTACGGTGAGGAATTGCCGGAGATCGATTATACCCTGACCATCGATCACCTCTATCCTGTGATCGATGACGACGAGGAGGAGCGCGAACGCGACCTGAGCGAGGTGCATGCACAGGCGCGCAGCCGCCGCAGCTACATCGCCAAGTGGCAGCCGGACGACGATCCGGACGGCGAGCTCAGGCAGATTCAGCGGGAGAAACGGCTGCTGGAGGATGCATTTGACGGCGCGATCCGAAACGAAAGCTTGTAACGGGGTGTTTAACAGTGTTAAACAGCCGCCAGACGGCAGTGGCCCTCCGGTATGAAGAAACCCCGGAGAAAACGCACGGCCCGGCACAGGGGCGTTTGCGCGGCGAAGGAGGGATGAACGGACATGGGCCTGCATGATGAGCTGATGCGTGCGTCGCGCAGGGCGATGCTGCAGCAGATCAGCAGCACGGATCGCCTGATCCGCAATCTGTACAAGCGCGCAGCCCAAAGCCTCGCCAGCGAGCTGCGCAGCGCAAAGGAGGGCAGCCTGACCGAGCGCTGGCTCAAGGCATATCTTCAGGCCGTAGAGCAGGAGATCGACCGGATGAACGCCGAAATCGAGACCGCAATCCTGGACGGGGCGCGGGCAAGCGCACAGGCGCGCGCGGATGCAGAGACCGAATACCTGATCCGGGCGGCGGACATGGCCCAGGTGGACAGCAGCTTTGCGCAGGTGCTTGCCAACGTACCCACGGATTCGCTGCGGGCGATGTACGAGGGGAAGCTGTACACCGATGGACGGATGCTGTCCGACCGCATATGGAGCGCCACCGGCAAGCTGGAGGGCAATATCGCAGAGATCATTCAACAGGGCATTGCCCAGAAGCAGAGTCCGCTGGAGCTGGCCCGCCAGCTGGAGGCCTATGTGAATCCCAGCGCGGCATGTCCGGTGAGCTGGCACAAGCTGTATCCGGACATTCCCTTTGACCGGAAGATCGACTACAATGCACTGCGGCTGGCGCGCACGTCCATCATCCATGTGGCATGGGCTGCGGACAAGGCCGCTGCAAAAAAGAATCCCCTGTGCAGGGGCCTGAAATGGCATCTGTCCGATTCCCACTACGAGCGGCAGGTTGCCGTTTCGGGCGAGGACGTATGCGACGAATATGCCCGGCACGACGAGGGCCTGGGCGTGGGCGTGTATCCCGTGGATCGCATTCCCTTCCCCCATCCGCAATGCCTGTGCTACCGCACGGAGGTGCTGCCCGCGTTGGAGGAGAGCGCGGAGCTGCTGGGCAAATGGGCGCGGGGCGAGGCTTCAAGTCCCGAAATGGACGCTGGCTTCGAGCGCTGGAAGGCCGAAAACCGGGAGGAACTGGAGCAACTGAATCTGCCGGACCGCCTCGGCGGCGGGAGCATGCAGGACATTGTACAGGCGGAGCTTGACAAATCCGGGGAATTTGCTACAATGGAATCAGACAGCATCAGCATACCACATAGTCTCGGCGCACGGTATCTGAATCATGAAGTTCTTTTGCCTGATGGAAGCTATACTACTTTTATTGAGGGCACACGAATAACGAATATCAAAGTGATCGCCGGAAAAGGTCGGGATCGAAAGATCGACGAAATAGAGAATCTGGTTGCACGTTATGGCGGCGATTATTTTGAGTGGCAGAAGAAAAAAGGTATCGGGTATATTGATTACTATGGAGAAAGTGCGAAAGCGGAAGTCCATTGGTATGAAGAGCCAAATGTAGGGGCAGTGAAATTTAAGCTGAAGGAGCTGTTGGATGAATGAAGGTAAGGTATCTTGGAGAGAATGACCCTCTCGGTTTATTGCACAATAAAATCTACGATGTGGTTTCCATAGAGCGTGGGTTGTATCGTATTGTGGATGAAACCAACGAAGATTATCTGTATTTCCCTGAGATGTTTGAAGTGGTTGAAAAATAGAGTGCCCTCTCCGGGGCATTTTTGATGCGCGAAATAACTGCAAATACGACTCTATAACCAATGTGGAAAAATCACTTTCGGAGGACAAAAGTCTCTCCGGAGGTGCTTTTTTATACTCCAAATCAATGAAAGGAATGATCCCATGAAGAAAACGGCACTGAAGAAACGCACAATCCTGCTTGCCCTCCTGCTGATCTGCATGGCGGTCGGCCTCGGCGGCACATGTCTTGCAGAGGAAGGCACGGCGTCGGGGCAGACCATCGACCTCACCGGCCCGTGCAACGCGGTGATCGCCGTGCTGGGCGCGCTGGTGACCTATCGCCTGATTCCCTGGATCCGGGCGCGAACCACCCAGAGCCAGCAGGAGGGCCTGACCGCCTGCGCAAAGACGCTTGTCTACGCAGCCGAGCAGCTCTACCGAACCGGAACGATCCAGGATCGGCTGGAGTACGTGGAGAAGGGACTGGCTGCGCGCGGCTATCGCTTTGACCGGGCAGCCATCGAAGCGGCGGTCACGCAGCTGCGCAGCGATACCTGCGCTTACCTGAAGGATCTGAATATGGAGGTGGCCGGTGATGAGGACGTATGGATCAGCGAGACGCAGGGTGGGACGCAGATTCCGGCGGGTACAGCGGCACAGGCAACGGGAAAAGGAACGGTGTCGGGCGCAGAGGCAAGCGATTGCGCAGAGGATTGCGCGGAAGAAGCGGACGAAGCAGGAGAAGAAAATGAAGAGGAGGATGGGTAGATGAGCACGAAGGAAAAGCTGATCGCGGGCGGCCTGGCACCGGAGGAAGCCGAGCGCATTGCGGCTATGATCGACGCCGCCGAAGAAGCAGCAGAAGAAGAATCTGCGGCGGATGCGCGGGAGATGGAGGACGGCGAAGCCGGAGACTCCGAATCCGGGGACTCCGAAGCAGAAGTCGATGCTGCGGAAGAAGCCGCAGAAGAATCCACGGCTGAGACCGGCGAGGCAGAGACCGGGCAGGGCTCCGCTGAAGCCGGAGCGGAGGTAAGCGCGCTGATCGGCAAGCTGATGGCCGCAGAGCTGCGCGCCTGCGCGATGGAATGCGGCGTAGACGCGAAGCGGATGGGTGTGCTGATGCGCCTGGCGGATACCTCCGGCGTTGATCCTGCGGCGGAGAACCTGCATGAACAGGTGCTGGCAGCTGTGAAGGCGGCGCTGAAGGAGGTTCCGGAGCTGGCCCGCAGCGCTGCTGCAAGCGGAGCTCTGGGAGAGCATATGCGCACGGGCGCAAATTCCGGAAACGACATTGCTGCGAAATTTCGCAGCGGATTCTGATTTGAGGTGAGAAAAGATGGCAAACAACATTGAAAAGGCTGCAATTTACCAGAAGGAACTGGACGAGCAGATGACGCAGGAGGCCGTGACCGGCTGGATGGACGCCAATACCAACAACGCCCTGTACGCCGGTGGTGCGACCATCAAGATCCCGAAGGTCACGCTGGACGGCCTGGGCGACTATGACCGGGCGAACGGCTATCCCCAGGGCAGCGTCACGCTTGCTTATGAGACCATGACCATGACCCAGGATCGCGCCAAGGGCTTCGACATCGACGCCATGGACGCGGAGGAGAGCGGCATCGATGCGCTGATGGGCAAGGTGATGAGCACCTTCCAGCGCGTGCATGTGATTCCTGAGGTGGATTCATACCGCCTGAGCAGCCTCTATGCCAAGGCCAATGGAAATGGATATATCACCTCCGGCTATGCCCCGGCAAAGACCACCATTCTCGGCAAGCTGCTGGACGACATCACCGCCGTGAAGGAGCGCGTGGGCACCGGCGAAAAGCTGGTGGTGCACATCGCACTGTCTGCGTGGAACCTGCTCAACCAGAGCAGCGAGATTCAGAAGCAGCTCAATCCTGCGGAATTTGTATCCGGTGGCGTGAAGCTGCAGCTGAAGGCCATCGACGACGACGTGGTGCTGATTCCCACTGCCAGCGCGCGGATGAAGACGGCCTACACCTTCCACAACGGCAGTGCCAAGTCCGGCTTTGAGGCCGCTGTTGAGGCAAAGCAGATGAACTGGATCGTCATCGGCCAGCGTGCGCCCATCGCCCCCTGCAAGACCGACAAGATCCGGCTGTTTGACCCCGATACCTACCAGAAGGCTGACGCATGGCATGCGGACTACCGCAAGTACCATGACCTGTGGGTGCCGGACAACATGTTGGATCTGCTGCAGGCCAACGTGCAGTAAGCCTATGACCGACGCAGACAAGCTCTCCCGGCTCAAAACGATGCTGGAGGAGACGGATGATACCGGACGCACGCTGTCCGACGAACAGCTTGAAATGCTGCTGGAAAATGCAGACGGCGATCTGCAGCGGGCCGCCTACAAGGGCGCGCTGCTCAAGGCCCGCTGCACCGGCGTCAGCCTGCCGGACGGCATGACCGTGGAGTCGAGCCGCCAATACTGGCTGACCGTGGCAAAGAGCTATCGCGG
>JBJEUH010000052.1:0-31824 GCA_051883735.1 Candidatus Ventricola sp. | reverse complement strand
CTTCTCACATCTTTTTTTCAATTCTTTTTAGGACTTATCCTGACAGCCCCTTTTGCGTGGAAAGGAGTTATTCGGCTTCGCCAGGCGTGGCCGGCGCCTCCTGCGGGGCGAGCTCCTGCGCGATGAGCGCGGGGAGCGGCTCGGGCAGCAGCGCGATGAGCGCATCCAGCTGGAGCTGCATGTTGGCCGCGGCGCGGGTCAGGAGCGCTTCGAGCTCCTCGTCGGATGCGCCGTCCAGCGCGAGCTCCGTCAGAGCGTCGGCGGGCGTGTAGGGCAGCGTGTAGAGCCAGAGGCCGAAGACGGCCTCGTCGATGCCGGCCTGGGGCGAGGTCATCTGCTGGATGTACTCGCCCTCCGGGCCGTCCTCCCCCGCGACGACGGCAAAGCCGACCTGCACGTCGGTCTGGTCGATGAGCTCGTCGCCGATGTACGTCTCGCTGACGCCGTAGGAGAAGGTGCTCTCGCCGCCGTCCGCGTTCAGCGACTGCTCCGCCTCGCCGTAGCACGAGACGGTGACGGGGCCGCTGTCGCCGGGAAGCGTCACGGTGTAGCTGTATGCGCTGCTGTATCCGCTCATGCCCTCCTCGGTGACCATGGGGTCGATGTCCATGTCGATCGTCATGCTGAACAGGCTCTGGCTGCCGGCCTGGAAATCGGCGGCGGCGCTGAGGGAGACGACCTGCGGATCGGCGGGATCGACGGCGCAGTCGAGCGAGGCGGTCAGGCCGGTGTAGGCGCCCTGCGCGTCGGAGGCAAAGGCCTGCAGCAGGCAGGAGAGGCCGTCCGCGGGCGTGCCGGCGCAGTCGATGAGGTTGAGGGCGACGGTGGAGCCGTCCTCCAGGGAGGCGCAGAGGCTGCCGTACAGCGGACGGCCGGCTGCGTCGGCGCCGACGATCAGGTACAGCGGGTATTCCTCGTCCGTCAGGGTCTGCGCTTCGGCGCGGACGGCGGCGCACAGATCGGCGGTGGTCGCCGGCAGCTCGCCCTCCGCCTGAATCAGCAGCGCGTCGAGCAGGGGCGCGAGCGCGGCGTCCTGCTCCAGTTGATTGGAGAGCGAGACGAGCAGCTCGCCGAGCGCCTTGCTGGTGATGGTGACGGCGGTCTCCTTCGCAGCGGCGGGGAAGTAGCCCTCGGCGGCGACGTTCTCCTGCACGCTGACGGGCTGCGCGACGATGAAATCGGAGAGAATCTGCCCGTACGGCGCGGCGACCTGCTGCGCCATGAGGGTGAACAGGCGGACGTAGGAGGCAACAGCCTCCTGGAGCTGCCTGGGGCTCAGGCCGCGCAGGGCGAGCAGCTGGGCGGCGTCTTCCTCGCCGACGCCGAGCAGGGCGAGCACGGTCTCCCAGGTGATGCTCACGCGCTCGCCCGGCAGAAGCGTGTCGCTGGTGAGCGCAAGGCCGGATGAGGTGACGGCAAGCTGCGCGTCGATGCTCACGGCCTCCTCTTCCGCAAAGTAGGCGCCGGCCAGCTCGACCATGATGCCGTCCTCGAGCTTCACGGCGCCGACGCTGATCTGCGTGCTGGCCAGCGCGTCCGTCACGGCGCGCAGAACCTCCGCCTCCTCCCCGGTCAGGCCGAGCGCATCGGCGTTCAGCGTGAGGGACTGGCCGAGATCCGCGCAGACCGCGTCGCCATTTTGGAAGGCCTCCAGGAAGAGCGAGCGGGTGAGCGCGCCGGGCGTATAGGGCGTGTGCGCCTCGGCCAGCGCCGGGGTCAGGAAGCCGGCCAGCAGCGAGACGGCGAGCATCAGGCAGAGCAGACGTTTCTTCATCATGGATGCGTTTCCTTCCTTTACGGTCGAGGGGGATATCCGACACCCTGATTATATCCAACGGGCGCGGGAGCGTCAACGCGAAAAAATCTCAGAAAAACTTTGCGAGATACATTGACAGGCGAGGTATCTTGTGTTAAACTCTATCTCGTCGGAGGTGATGAAATGCTGAATGCATCGGATATCCTTCGCGGCTATACGGATACGATCATCCTTGCGCAGCTGGCGAAAGAGGACAGCTACGGCTACGTGATCAGCAAGAACGTGCAGGAGATCTCCCGGGGGGAGCTGCAGCTGAAGGAGGCTACCCTGTATACGACGTTCCGC
The DNA here is from genome assembly GCA_051883735.1 of Candidatus Ventricola sp. Lineage (GTDB taxonomy): Bacteria > Bacillota > Clostridia > Christensenellales > Aristaeellaceae > Ventricola. The sequence goes on along the minus strand of JBJEUH010000052.1, from coordinate 29,723 downwards.
CGGCTGGAGAGCGCGGGCGTGATCGAATCGTATTGGGGCAACGAAAACGCGGGCGCGCGCAGGCGGTATTACCACCTGACGGACGCGGGCCGCGCATTGTATGAGGAAAACCAGGAGGACTGGCGCAAATACCGCGCCATCATATCCGCATTATTTGGAATGGAGGATGCGCTCGATGATGAACAAACGGATTCGCAGCATGATTGACGAGATTTTTTCCGAGATGAAGATGACGGCCGAGAACCTCGCGCTGCGCGACGAGCTGATGGCCAACGCCCAGGCGCGCTACGAGGATACCGTGGCGCAGGGCAAGACCGAGGAGGAGGCCTTCGTGGAGGTCGCCGCGTCGCTGGAGGACGTGTGCGGCCTGCTGGAGGAAATGAAGCGCATGGACGAGCAGCCCAAGGCGGCGCCGGAGGAGAGGACGATTCCGGAGCTGAAGACCGGAACGGAAGAAGAGGAGCAGGCCGCGCCGCATGACGGGGCGGAGCAGCCGGAGCAGGCCGCACCGCAGACCGACCTGGGCGACGCGCTCAACAAGGCGTTCACCGCGCTGGGCGACTTCGGCCAGGCGATCATGCCGGAGGCGAAGAAGCTCTACGGCCAGATGGACGACGTGACCGGCGGCGTGCTGGGCAAGCTGGGCCGCGCGGCGAAGAAGGGCATGCGCGACGCGCAGAAGGCGGCGGGCGAGGCCATCGACAGGTTTGCCGGCGAGGACGGCAAGCTGGTGTTCGACTTCGGCGCGAACAAGGAGGCCAGGCCCGAGGAGGCGGCAAAGGAGCCGCAGGAGGAGGCCGCGCCGGAGGATGACCTGGAAAAGGCCATGGAGGACGCGCGGCGCGAGGCCGAGCAGGCCGCCCGCCAGGCGGACGAGGCGACGGCCGGCGGGGCCGCTCCGGACGCGGACGGGGACAGCGCGCAGGCGGCGGACGGCGAGCCCGATGAGGACGCGTTTGCCAAGGCCGTCGACGAGATGACCCGCGAGGCGGAAGAGGTGATCCATCAGGCGGCGAAGGCCGCGCAGGACGCGGCCGAAGGCGCGGCGGAATACGTCGTGCGCGACGCGGGCGAGCCGGTCAGCGGCAGGCAGAGCTTCCCGGCGGCGGGCCTGCACAGGATCGATATCCAGCTGGACGCGGATGACGTGGAGATCGTCCCGACGGACGGCGCGCAGGTGGAGACGCTCTGGGAGGCGCAGAACGCCGACGGCGAGCCGGTCATCACGATGTCCGGCCATACGCTGACCATCCGCCGCAAGAATCCGGACGTGTTCAAGACGTTCTTCTCCGTCTTCCAGAAGGCGGGCGGCAGGATCACCGTGCGCGTGCCGCGCGGCTATGCCGCCAGCTATGCGATCACCACGACCAGCGGCGACGTGCGCATCGGCGAGCTCGACCTGGACGAGGCGAAGGTGACCACCACCTCCGGCGACGTGCGCCTGGAGCCGGACGCGAAGACCCGCGCGGGGGATCTTGCGGTGACGACGGTCTCCGGCCATGCGACGGTCAGCGCCTGCGCGGACACGATCGCGGTGACGACGGTCTCCGGCGGCCAGTTCATCTCTTGCGACGCGCACAAGGTGGACGTGAACGTAGTCTCCGGCCAGGTGCACGTCGAGGGCGCGTGCGACGAGTGGGAGGTCAGCGCGGTGTCCAGCGAGGTGGAGCTGCTGTGCACCGTCGCGCCGACGAAGAAGGTGCAGATTTCCTCGGTGCACGGCGATGTGCGCCTGGCGCTGCCGGGCGATATCCGCGGCTTTGTCGCGGAGAGCAGCGGCGCGCTCGGCTGCGAGATCGTCAACGAGTTCGGCCCGAACCGCTACGGCACCTGCGGCCTGCCGATCCGCATGGAGACCATGCGCGGCAAGCTGATCATCACGAGGCTGTAAGGAGAGAGAATCCATGGATAAAGTCAAGGAATATCTGGGCATTTTCTTCGGCGGCAGGCTGATCGTCGAGGGAAACGGCCGCACGTTTGCCAAGCTGCCCGTGTGGCTGGCCGCGCTGCTCGTGCTGGCGAGCATCCGCCTGGCGGTCATCACGGTGGTGCTGATTGTGGCCTTCGGCATGAAGGTCCGCGTGACGAAGGCGTAAGGAGGGCGGAGACATGGATTTTGAGCAGATCAAGAACAACCTGATCAGCGCGGCGTCCCAGCTGCTGTCCCTGCGGGTGATCGTCACCTCGCCGAGCGAGAAGGCGGCCGATCTTCCGGCGCTGTATGTGCTGCTGGCCGCGCTGATGGCGCCCGCAGCCTGCGTCGTGGTGGTGCTGCTGGGCTTCCTGCGCCGCTATGCGATCCGCTTTGAAAAGGACGCAGAAAGGCGATAAATCCGGGCCGCAGCGCGTCTGCGGCCTTTTCTGCGCGCGTTGAATGTGCTATACTCGACGCATGAACCGAGGACGAGGAGGAACGGCGGATGGAATCCCTGTTTGGAAAGAAGAAGGAACGCAAGCCGGGCGGCGCGCTCGTGCTGTATACGACCAAGCACGGCGCGACGCAGCGCTATGCCGAGCGCATCGCGCAGCCGCTGGACGCGCTGGTGAAGGAGGCGGCCTACGCCAAGCTGGATCAGGCGAAGACGTATGACGCGATCGTGCTGGGCTGCCCGGTATATGCCGGCAAGCTCAAGGGACTGGACTTTTTTGCGGACAACATGGCGGAGCTGAAGGGCAAGCGGCTGGTGCTCTTCACCTGCGGGCTGTACGATCCGGCGCAGGCGGACGTGCGCGAGAGTTTGGACGCGGAGATCCGCAAGGCGCTGGGCGATGAGACGGAGAACGTGTCGGTCTTCCACCTGCGCGGCGCGATCCGCTGGAACAGCCTGGGGCTGATGGAGCGGATGCTGATGAAGGCGCTGCTTGCCCAGGTCAGGAAGAAGGAGGAATCGGCGCGCAGCGAGACGGAGCGCCTGATGCTGGAGGCGGAGGGCGGCGCGCTCGACTTCTCGGACGAGGCGGATCTGAATCCGATCGTCCATGCGGCGCGCTTTGGCCGGGAGGCGGACGCATGAACGGCCAAAAACCGAACATTCTGCCCGCATGGGCCGAACCGATCGTTCGCTTTCGGGCGGGAGACGAGCGCGAGGCCCAGGAGCAGCGGATGATCCTGGAGATGATCGCGCGATTTGGCGACGCCATCCTGTCGAGGGAGTGCGAAATCGCGCACATGACGGCCTCCTCGATCATCGTCAGCCCGGACCGCAGGCGCACGCTGATGGCGTTCCACAGGATCTACAACAGCTGGGCCTGGACGGGCGGGCACGCCGACGGCGAAAGCGATTTCGAGGCGATCGCGCGGCGCGAGGCGCAGGAGGAGACGGGCATTTCGGGCCTCACGCGGCTGGGCGGCGGCATGGCGTCGATCGAGATCCTGCCGGTCTGGGCGCACGTCAAACGCGGCAGGCCGGTGGGCAGCCACCTGCATCTGAACGTGTCCTATCTCTTTGAGGCGGACGACCGTCTGCCGCTGCGCGTGCGCGAGGACGAGAACAGCGCCGTCGGCTGGATCGGGGTCGATCAGCTCCGAGAGAAGGTGAGCGAACCGCCGATGCTTCCGGTCTACGAAAGGCTGCTCAGACGGGCGAACGATTGTTAAATAGTTACAAATAATATGCGAAAGCGCTTGAATTGCTTCACAAAAGCGGCTATACTAAAGCCACCAGAAAGGAGAACAAGCATCATCAGCAACCCAGGATGAACCGAGTAGCAGGCAATTCCCTTGTAAAGGAGGCCGACCGTATGATCGTACGTTTCGTGATGAAAGACGCGCACGTCCCCGCTTCGATTCAGGAGACCATGAACAAGCGCTGCCACCAGCGCATGGACGCATACTTCAAGGATGAAGCGCCCGACGCGACCGTGATCACGGTTCGCGTTACCGAGCAGAAGAACACCTACAAGGTGGAAATGACGATGCCCTATCTCGGGCACACGCTCCGTACGGAAAACCAGGAGCGGGAGATTTCCCTTCCCGCGCTGGATAAAGGCATAGATATCCTGGAAAGACAGATGAAGAAGCTTCGTACCCGTCTGGGACGCGACCTTCGCAGGAAGCCTGCAGTGGCGGAAGATGCCCCGGTGCCAGCCGAGGAGGAAGCCATGGAGGAGCAGGAACAGAAGGTCCTGCGCGTCAAGCGCTATGCGGCCAAGCCCATGAGCGTGGACGATGCGATTCTGGAAATGGACCTGCTGGGACATTCGTTCTACATGTTCTCGAATGTGGAGACCGGCAACGCAGCGACGGTTTATCGCCGCAAGGACGGCGGCTGCGGCCTGATCGAGCTCGAGAATCTGTAAGAATCCAAACCTGAGCGGTCCGAAAACGAACAGGCGCCCCTCAAGTGAGCCATGAGGAGCGAGAGAGAAAGGGTGGTACCGATGGATCCGGCGATAAAGAAAGTGGTGGCCGTGCTTGCGGCTGCGCTGATCGTGGTCATCGGAGCGATTTGTGTGATCAACTTCGCGAATATGGACGCGGCGGTCACCACGGATAATGGAATCAAGACCCAGGAAAATCAGAATATCGAAGACGACAGGCAGGCGGACGCAGACGCGGAGCCGATCGCAGAAGAGAAGCCCACTGATGAGGCACAAGCCGGCGAGACGGGCGTGACCAACGAGGCGCCGAACGATGACGTGGCGCAAAATGATGTGATGTATGAAGGCGCGCTTGCAGGACTGAGCGAAGAAGAGATTGCGAAGATGGCGCTTGCCGAGGAAGAATCCGCCGCAAGAACTGAGACGACCGGCGCAGAGGACGCCGTTGACTGAAGATTTCGCAAGACACGAGGAGCAGGGCTCCTGACGTACGCGATTGCGCACGCGAGAAAAGAGGGAAGCATTATTACCGAATACCATCAAGCCGGAGCTGCCAGGCGCTGAAGGCGAGCCGATGACGCAGCTCCGGTGTTTTTGTTCTGCTGATTCCCGCAATAACTGGATTTGTGTGGGAAAATGAACGGAATCTGCAAATATTTTGAAAAAAGCATTGACAAATGCAAAGCGGTGGTGTATTATATATTACGTCGCCGCGCTCGACACATTCAAGCGATGCGGCGGACCCCGGGAGCATAGCTCAGCTGGGAGAGCATCTGCCTTACAAGCAGAGGGTCACAGGTTCGAGCCCTGTTGTTCCCACCAATTTCATAGTGGCGCGGTAGTTCAGTCGGTTAGAATGCCAGCCTGTCACGCTGGAGGTCGAGGGTTCGAGCCCCTTCCGCGTCGCCACCTTTATGCCTTGGTAGCTCAGTCGGTAGAGCAGTAGACTGAAAATCTACGTGTCGGTGGTTCGATTCCGCCCCAAGGCACCAGATATGCGGTAGTAGCTCAGTGGTAGAGTGCCACCTTGCCAAGGTGGATGTCGCGAGTCCGAATCTCGTCTACCGCTCCATATCGGCGCCATGGCCAAGTGGTAAGGCAAAGCTCTGCAAAAGCTTCACTCTCCAGTTCGAGTCTGGATGGCGCCTCCACCTGGAAGCTCAGACATTGTACAGTGTCTGGGTTTTTTTATTTCCATCAGAAATTGCGCCCGAATTGTACGCGGAAGTGGGAGCGGTCACGGCCCGCTTTTTGACCTTGTAGGAAATTGCGCAAAAATCCGTACAGCGGGCGCCGAATGACTTGACTTTGCAAAGCTGTTCGGAAGTGGGAGCGGGCACGGCCCGCTTTTTGACTGCCTGAAAAACTGCATCGAAGAAAGCGAACACGCTGCACGGAGCATCACGCCGCAGCGCGTTCGCTTTTGCATATCCGGCTGCAGGCCGGATTTCAGCCCTATGCCCGGCTGACAGGGAAATTCTCCCGGCAGAAGTCCACAAAGCACTGCATGCCCTTGTTGAGGTGGCGGCCCTGCTTCCAGATGAGCCCTGCCCGCACGGGGATGGGCGTGGTCAGCGGCACCGAGACGAGCTCCGGTACCATCGGCAGCATGCTTTTGAACAGGAAGCAGCCGCAGTTGCCCCGGCGCAGGAACTTGAGCACCGTCATCAGCTGGCTGGAGTGCATGATGATGCGGGGCTGGATGTGCAGGTGCTCAAAGCGCTGCATCAGAATCCGGTTCTGCACGGAGTCCTGATGAAAGAGCAGGATGTTCTGCTGATCCAGCTGCTGCATGTCCAGCTGCTTAAGCGCGGCCAGCGGGTGATTGCGGCAGACGCAGAACACCAGCTCGTCGTGGGAGAGCACATGGGCGTGGAACTTGTCCGTGCAGGGGTCCTCCATGTTGATGATGCCGGCGTCAAGCAGCTCGTCCGTCACCAGCGTGCAGGCGCGCATGGAGCTGTATTCCTTCAGGACGAGCCACACGTCCGGGTGCTCCGCGTGAAAGGCTTCCAGCAGCTCCGGAAAGAAAACCATGGAGAGCATCGGCGGGATGCCGATGTTGACCTTCGACTTGATCGCGCTCCGGTTCTGATAGTCTGCGTGGAGGGCGTCGCAGGAATCGAGAATCTCCATCGCGCGGTGATAGAAGGCATCCCCTTCCTCGGTGAGGGAGATCCGGCCGCGGGTGTTGGCAAACAGCGTCACGGAGAACTCCTTCTCCAGCTCCCGGATGGCGGTCGAAATGGCGGGCTGTGTCACGAACATCTCCTGCGCGGCGCGGGTGATGCTGTGATAGCGCGCGGCACAGGTGAAATAGCGCAGCTGATTGAGCGTCATTCCATGTCCCTCCCATAAATCTAAATTATGTCAATATTGATTATATTAAATTTACTTAATCACGTCAAGCTGTTATAATCAAATCAAGCAAAGCATCCGGCCGGTGCGGTGTGATCGACAAGTTCATATCTGGGAGGAGAAAACGCATGTCACAAACGACCATTACGCTGCTGTTCCTGGCGTTTGCCATCATCAGCTTCATCCTCGAAAAGATCCCGCTGGGCCTGACCGCCACCATCGTGGCGCTGGGCCTCAACCTGACGGGGGTTCTGAGCGTCTCGGAAACCTTCGCAGGCTACGTCAACAGCAATGTCATCCTCTGCGTCGGCATGTTCGTGGTCGGTCAGGCCCTGTTTGAAACGGGCATGGCCAACCGCATCGGCGGCCTCGTGACCCGATTCGCCAAGTCCGAGCGGATGCTGATTGTGGCGATCATGGCCATCGTCGGCGTCATGTCCGGCTTCCTGTCCAACACAGGCACCGCCGCAGTGCTCATCCCCGTGGTCTGCGGCATCGCAGACGAATCCGGCTACTCCCGCAGCCGCCTGCTGATGCCGCTGGTCTTCGCGGCGGCGCTGGGCGGCAACCTCTCCATCATCGGCGCGCCGGGCAACCTGATGGGCGTCAACGCCCTGCAGGAGCTGGGCGAAACCACCGGCTTCTTCATGTACGCGCCGGTCGGCGTGCCGATGCTCCTGGCAGGCATCGTCTTCTACGCGCTCATCGGCTACAAGCTGCTGCCGGACGGCAGCAGCGCGCAGCTTGAAAAGGCGCAGGCGCAGCGTGACTTCTCCGATGTCCCGGCATGGAAGCAGATGACCTCTCTGGTGGTGCTGGTTGTCTGCATCCTGGCGATGATCTTTGAAAAGCAGCTCGGCATCAAGCTGCAGGTCAGCGCCTGCATCGGCGCGTGCGTGCTGGTGCTGCTGGGCGTCATCGACGAGAAGGCGGCGCTTCGCTCCATCGACCTGAAGGTCGTGCTGCTCTTCGGTGGCTCACTGGCGCTGGCCAAGGCGCTGGAGACGACCGGCGCAGGCGCACTGATCGCCGACACCATCGTGGGCGCGCTGGGCGCAAGCCCCAGCCCGATCCTTCTGCTGCTGGTCATCTTCATTGTCGGCTGCGCGCTCACCAACTTCATGAGCAACACCGCAACCACCGCGCTGATGGTGCCCATCGCCACCTCGCTGGCGCAGAGTCTGGGTGCTGACCCCCGCTCGATGATCATCGCCGTGGTCATCGCCTGCTCCTGCGCCTACGCGACGCCCATCGGCATGCCTGCCAATACGATGGTGGTTGGCCTGGGCGGCTACAAATTCAAGGACTATGTGAAGGCCGGACTGCCGCTGATTGCGATCTCGTTCGCGCTGTGCATGGTGCTGCTGCCCATCCTGTTTCCGTTCTATCCCTGATCGCCCATCTCACCCGTCAACCCGGGCAGATCCGCCCGCACCATAAGGAGGAAGACTATGTCTCAGCAGGAAATGGTCACCAAAATGACCGATATCATGGCCAGCTTCGTGGGTCACATCGGCAAGAAGCTGCCCGACGACGTGATCGCCAAGCTGGATGAGCTGGCGCAGAAGGAAACCAGCCCGCTGGCCAAGACTCTCTACGAGACCATGACGCGCAACCAGAATCTGGCCGTTGCCCTCGACCGCCCCAGCTGTCAGGACACCGGCGTGCTCCAGTTCTGGGTCAAGTGCGGCACAGGCTTCCCGCTCATCGACGAGGTGGAGGCCCTGCTCAAGGAGGCCGTCGTCAAGGCCACCTTTGAAACGCCGCTGCGCCACAACAGCGTGGAGACCTTCGACGAGGTCAACACCAAGCGCAACGTCGGCAAAGGCACGCCGACTGTCTTCTGGGACATCGTGCCCCACAGCGACCAGTGCGAAATCTACGCCTACATGGCGGGCGGCGGCTGCACGCTGCCGGGCAAGGCGATGGTGCTCATGCCGGGCGCGGGCTACGAGGGCGTGACCCAGTTCGTGCTCGACCAGATGACCAGCTACGGCCTGAACGCCTGCCCGCCGCTGCTGGTGGGCGTGGGCGTGGCCACCTCCGTGGAGACCGCCGCGCTGCTCTCCAAGAAGGCGCTCATGCGCCCGCTGGGCACTCACAATCCCAACGAACGCGCCGCTGAGATGGAGCGGCTGCTGGAGGACGGCATCAACGCCATCGGCCTGGGCCCGCAGGGCATGGGCGGCAGCGCCTCCGTCATGGGCGTGCACATCGAGAACACCGCGCGCCACCCCTCCGCCATCGGCGTGGCCGTCAACGTGGGCTGCTGGTCGCACCGCCGCGGATACATCGTCTTTGACAGGGACTTGAACGTCACCTGCGACACCCATTCCACCTTCCAGTGCTGAGCACCGGACGACACGATCATCGGAGGTAACAGTATGGTTGAAATCAGAGACGGCAAAAAGGTGCTGATCACGCCCGTGAGCGCCGAGGATTTGGCCGACATCAACATCGGAAACATCATCTATCTGGACGGCGACCTGATGACCTGCCGCGACGTGGCACATCGCCGCCTGGTGGAGGGCGGACGCGCGCTGCCTTACGACATCCGGGACAAGGCGATCTTCCACGCCGGCCCCATTGTCCGCCCCATCGAGGGACAGGAGGACGCCTATGAGATGGTGTCCGTCGGCCCGACGACCTCCATGCGCATGGAGAAGTTCGAGTACGAGTTCACGAAGCTGACCGGCGTGCGCGTCATCGTCGGCAAGGGCGGCATGAAGGAGAACACCGAGCGCGCGTGCAAAGAGTTCGGCGCGATCCACTGCGTGTTCCCGGCGGGCTGTGCTGTGGTCGCGGCCACCGAGGTGGAGCGCATCGCCGAGCACCACTGGGATGAGCTGGGCATGCCCGAAACCCTGTGGTGCTGCAAGGTGAAGGAGTTCGGCCCGCTCATCGTCTCCATCGACGCGAAGGGCCGCAACATGTTCGAGGAGAACAAGGTGCGCTTCAACGAGCGCAAGGACGCCGCCGTTACCGAGATCTGCAAGCACGTTTCCTTTATCAAATAAGCCTCCTCCTGAACCCCGGCAGGCTGGGCCATGCGAGCGCCCGGTCTGCCGGATTTTTGCATTTTGGACGAGAATGCGGGCAGAAAAATTGTTAAATTATATTGCATTGCTGCGCCTGAATTGACAGCACAGCAGGGCCGACGGTATAATGGACGCAGGGAAGTTTCTTCCTGCGGAACGACGGCGCGGGAAGAAGGATGGAGGAGGCGAACCACCTTGAAAAAGACGCTGGCTCTGGTCTGCGCGCTGCTGCTGTGCCTGGCGCTGCCGCTGTGCGCGCTGGCGGCGTACGACCCGGCGAAGCCGCCGTGTCAGACGGAGGGGCATGAAAAGAACGACGGCGTGAACCACGGCCGCCCGCAGACCTGCTGGATTGAGGGGCACTTCAGCTGCGACGGCCAGGATCACGACTGGGCGCCCTGCGGCTACCGCCATCATTTCAACTGCGATGGACTGGATCACAGCCCGGCGGTGTGCGGCGCGCAGGGCCACACGGCCTGCAAGGGCAAGCATGCTCCGGCGGCCTGCGGCGTGGCGGGGCATTGCGCGTATGACGGCAAGCGCCATGAGCCGGCGGCCTGCGGCGTGGAGGGCCACTATGCCTGCGACGGCCTGACGCACAGGGCGGCGGCCTGCGGCACGGCGGGCCACTATACCTGCGACGGCCTGGATCACAGCAGGGCGGTCTGCGGCGCAAAGGGTCACGTGACCTGCGACGGCCTGGAGCATGCCGCGGCGGCCTGCGGACGCTACGGCCACTGCGTGAGCGACGGGCTGGAGCACGAGGCGGCGCCCTGCGGCTATGCCGGCCACTTCCTGTGTGACGGCAGAACGCATGAGCCGGCGGCCTGCGGCGTGGCGGGCCACTTTGCCTGCGAAAAGCGCGCGCACCTGAACAAGCCTGTGAGCAAGTACTGCGACGCCGTGCCGCGGCACATGGCCTGCGAGGGCGATCCGGAGCACTACTGCGATCCGGCGCAGGGCGGCTGCGGCGACACCTACCGCTGCTCCAACTCCAACGCGCACACGGCGTGCCGCATGTGCGGCCTGCTCTGGTGCGACCGCTCGCTCGGCGGCCACGAGACGCCGTGCAACAACGCGAACCACCGCCCGTGCGTCTACCGCCTGAACGGCAAGACGTACGTCCGTGAGGATCACCAGTACTGCAAATACTGCGGCCATGCCAGGTGCAACGGCAAGGAGCACGGCAACGGCAAGTGCGTCGATTCCTGCCCGGTGTGCGGCGGCCCGGAGAAATTCGGCAAGAGCCACAAGGCCGAGTGCGGCAAGCACATGCAGTGCCAGGGCGGCAAGCACGCCTGGTGCGACGAGTGCAAGGCATATCAATGCGTCAGCAAGTGTACGCACTGACGCATAAAGATAGGGGAAAATGAGGAGGAAACACGGATGTCGAGGAAGCTTTTCTGCATGCTGCTGGCGCTGTGCCTGCTGCTGAGTGCGGCAGCCGGCGCGCTGGCGGCGTACGACCCCACGAAGCCCCCCTGCCAGGCGGAGGGACATGAGAAGAACGACGGCGTGAACCACGGCCGCCCGCAGACCTGCTGGATTGAGGGACACTTCAACTGCGACGGTCAGGATCACGACTGGGCGCCCTGCGGCTATCGCCATCATTTCAACTGCGACGGCCGGGATCACAGCCCGGCGGTGTGCGGCGTGGAGGGGCACACCAGCTGCAAGGGCAAGCATGGCGTGGCGGCCTGCGGCGTGGAGGGGCACTGCGCGTATGACGGCAAGTGCCATGAGCCGGCGGCCTGCGGCGTGCCGGGCCACTATGCCTGCGACGGCCTCAGGCACAAGGCGGCGGCCTGCGGCACGGCGGGCCACTACACCTGCGACGGCCTGGATCACAGCAAGGCGGTGTGCAACGCGAAGGGCCACTGGAACTGCGACGGGCTGGAGCATGCCCGGGCAGCGTGCGGCAAGTGGGGTCACTGCATCGCCGACGGAGAGAACCACGGCCTGGCGGAATGCGGCCATGCGGGCCACATCGGCTGCAGCGGCAATCACGGCCTGGCGGTGTGCGGCGTGGAGGGGCACTTCGCCTGCGAGGGCGGCCACACCACGGAGGTGAATCCCTTCTGCATGGCGCAGCCGCAGCACACCAAGTGCCAGAAGGATGCGGAGCACTACTGTGATCCGGCGCAGGGCGGCTGCGGCGAGACCTACCTGTGCAGCGCATCCAATCAGCACACGACCTGCGAGATGTGCGGCCTGCTCTGGTGCGACGACAGCCTGGGCGGCCACTACACCCCGTGCGGCAACCGCAATCATCGCCCGTGCGTGTACGCCCTGCAGGGCAAGACCTGGCGGGCGTCCGATCATCCCCGCTGCGACCTGTGCGGCGGCGGCAAGTGCACCGGCAGGCATGGCGCCGGCGTGTGCGTGCCGGTGTGCAACCAGTGCGGCGGCGTGCTCAAGAACGGCAAGTCGCACCGCGCGCCCTGCGGCGAGCACTACACCTGCATCTCCGGCGACCGCGATCACAGCTGGTGCAGCAAGTGCGGCCAGCTCAAGTGCCGCGACAAGGTGCATGTCTGCACAGAATGAGATCAACCGAACAAGGGCCTGCTCCCGGAAGGGGGCAGGCCCTTTTGCGCCTCAAATGCTTTCATGTGCGCGAAACGAAGAAGGGTCAAGGGATGAAATCCCTTGCGGGGTTTGGGGCGGCGCCCCCAAGGAGGTTGGACGGCAGCCCAATGTACCCTGTATTGCGCTGGCTTAACGGATTCGAGATTACATGTCCTTCGCCACGGCGACCAGATACTTGTAAATCTGCAGCTTGTACGTCTCGTACAGGCCCAGATCGATGTAGAGCTGCTTGTAGTAGGCAAACAGGGAAGCCTTCGTGGCGAGCACCTTCGCGGGCGAGACGGACGCGGAGAGCGAGCCCTTCTTCTGGCGGGCGTAATAGTACACCGGCGTGCGCAGCGAGCAGAAGCGCTCGGCATAGCGGATGTACTCCAGGTTGAAGAGCATGTCCTCCGACCAGGTGAATTCCTCGCTGCAGCGGATGTCGTGCTCCATGATGATGTCGCGGCGGTAGAGCTTGTTCCACATGACGCCGTAGTAGAAGCTGGCCGGCTCCTCCATCAGATGGCGGGCGAACTGCGCCTTGTCCATCTGGGTATCCGGCGGCAGAAAGCCGTAGACCTGCGTCTTGCCGCCCGGCATGACGGAGCAGTAGTGGGCGATGAGCAGGTCGCTTTCGCTTTCCTCCATGGCCTCCACCATCAGGCGGGTGGCGTTGATATCCAGAAAGTCGTCCGCGTCGACGAACTGCAGATACTTGCCCGTCGCGCGCTCGATGGCGATGTTGCGCGTGCCGGATACGCCGGAGTTGGCCTTGTCGATGATGGTGATGCGCGGGTCCATGCGCGCGTACATGCGGCAGATTTCCAGGCTGGCGTCGTTGGAGCCGTCGTTGACGAGCAGGATCTCCAGGTTGGTGTAGCGCTGGCGCTTGATGCTTTCCAGGCAGGACACCAGATCGATGGCCGCATTGTAGATCGGCACGATGACGGAGACGAGCGGGGTTTCCATGAGAGGGCCTCCCTTCAGACATGCAGGACATTGAAAATGGTCAGCCGTATTATACCATGAAAGTGCGGCGCGCGAAAGGCGGAACGCATTTTTGCACCTGGAAGACCCTGCCAAAAAACATGCGGCGTGCACGGCCCGCATTTGGGAAATTGACAAATGCAGGGAGAGGGAGTATCATAATCACCATGAATGCCCAGGAGGACGAAACATGGAGAATATCGCCTACTACAACGGGAAAATCGCCTCGATTGAGGAGATGATGATCCCCATGAACGAGCGCAGCAGCTACTTTGGCGACGGCGTGTATGACGCGATGTTCACCGTGCAGCACATCCCGCTGCAGCTGGATGACCATCTGCGCCGCTTCTACCGCTCGGCCCAAAGGATCGAGATCGAGGTGCCGATGGGCTTTGACGAGCTGCGCGCGATGGTGCTGGACTTCTGCCGGCGGGTGGACAGCCCGGACCAGATGGTGTATGTGCAGGCGACGCGCGGCGTGGGCATGCGCGGCCATGCGTACCGCTTTGCCGGCGGCAGGCCCAGCCTCTGGGTGTGGGTGAAGCCGGACGTGCTCGATTCCATGGACCGGGACTACCGCTGCATCACCATGGAGGACACGCGCTATCTGCACTGCGACATCAAGACGCTCAACCTGCTGCCCAGCGTCATCTACACGCAGCGGGCGGAGGAGGCGGGCTGCGACGAGACGATCCTGCACCGCGGCGAGCGCGTGACCGAGTGCGCGCACTCCAACGTGCACATCCTCAGAGGCGGCGCGCTGCAGACCGCGCCGTGCGACAACCTGATTCTGCCGGGCATCACCCGCGCGCACCGGCTCCTGCAGTGCCGCGAGATGGGCATTGCGGTGATCGAGGAGCCGTTCACCGTGCAGGAGATGATGGAGGCGGACGAGGTGTTCTTCACCAGCGCCAGCGCGCTGTGCTGCCGCATCCGCGAGATCGACGGCAGGCCGGTGGGCGGCAGGGCCCCCGGGCTCATCAAAAGGATTCAGGACGCGGCCTGGGCGGAAGCACTCGCCGAGGTGGAAGCGCTCAAATCATGATTTCAAGGAGTCTGACTATGAAAAACATCGCGTATTACAACGGAAAGACCGGCCCGATCGAAGAGATGATGGTCCCCATGAACGACCGCGCCTGCTACTTCGGCGACGGCGTGTACGATGCGACCATGGCGGTGAACCATGTGCCGATGCACTTTGACGACCACATCGACCGCATCTACAACAGCGCCAGGCTGATCGACATCGAGATCCCGATGCCCAAGGAGGAGATGAAGCAGCTCCTGCAGGGGCTGATTGACCAGGTGGAGGGCGATTCGCTGTTCGTGTACTGGCAGGTGACGCGCGGCGTGGGCATGCGCAATCACCCGTACAGCGGCGCGACCACCGGCCCGAGCCTCTGGGCCTGGGTGCGCCCGAACGGCATGCGCGACGTCTACGGCGCGTACCGCTGCATCACCATGGAGGACACGCGCTTCCTGCACTGCAACATCAAGACGATCAACCTGCTGCCGGCGGTCATCGCCAACCAGCGCGCCGCGGAGGCGGGCTGCGACGAGACCATCTTTCACCGCGGCGAGCGCGTGACCGAGTGCTCCCACTCCAATGTGCACATCCTCCGTGACGGCGTGCTGCACACCGCGCCGTGCGACAACCTGATCCTGCCGGGCATCGCGCGCAAGCACATCCTGGAGATCTGCCGCGAGCAGGGCATCCCGGTCGTCGAGGCGCCGTTCACGATGGACGAGCTGATGGACGCGGACGAGGTCTTCTTCTCCAGCTCCAGCGCGCTGACCTGCCGCGTCAGGGAGATCGACGGCAAGGCCGTCGGCATGCGCGACGAGGCGACCTTCGGAAGGATCCGCGACGCGTATCAGCGCAAGCTCAAAGAGGAATGCGGGAAGTAACCGCGAAGCAGAGCATGAAGGACACGGATGGTATCGTCCGTGTCCTTTTGCATGGGCGGAACAAAATGGGATGATCACCAAGATTTCCCGATAAACCGGCCTTCAGCTGCCGCTAAAATCCGGCGATTGAATTGACATTCGTGAGCGCCGGGATTAAAATGTACGGTGTTAATGGTGAATAATGGCCGCACCTGTGTATACAGATATACGGTCAATAGGAGGATTGCCATGTTTATCTGTTTTTTCGCGCTCTGGATCGTTCTCAATGGCAGGTGGACGACGGAAATCGCGCTGTTCGGCCTGGTGTTCGCGGCGGTTGCGTATGCGTTCACCTGGAAGTACATGGGGTACAGCCCGAAGGTTGACGCTGCGCTCGTTCGCCGCCTGCCGTCCGCGATCCGCTATGGCGTGGTGCTGGTGCGCGAGATTGTGAAGGCCAACCTCACCGCGGCCGGCATGATCCTGAAGCAGGACTTTGAACCCAAGCCCCAGCTGGTGCAGTTCGACGTGCCGCTGGAGAAGAACCGTCATCGCGTCGCCCTGGCGAACTCCATCACCCTGACCCCGGGCACCATCACGGTGGACCTGCATGACAATCACTATCTGGTGCATGCGCTGGATGCGTCGCTGGTCGAGGGCCTGGATGACGGCGTGTTCGTGCAGGCCCTGGTGAAGATGGAAAAGAGCAGCGCTGCGCAGAAGACGGATAACCCTTCGCCTGATCCCCGGACGCAGGCCGACGAAGCAAAGGAGGAAAACCATGAGCATTGATCTTGCCTATCAGGTGCTTCTGGCGGTGACGCTGGGCGTGCTGACGCTGCTGGCGCTGGCCTGCCTGGTTCGCTGCATCCTGGGCCCGCGCATCTCCGACCGCGTGCTGGCGATCAACATGATCGGCACGCTGACCGTCATCATGGTGGCGGTGACGGTGCTGCTGCTGGGCGAAGGCTATCTGGCGGATATCGCGCTGGTGTACGCGATGCTCAGCTTCCTGGCTGTCATCCTGCTCAGCAAGGTGTACACGGGCATCTATGAGGAGCACAAGCATGAGGAATCGCTTCTGGCCGAGCAGGCCGGCAGGCAGGAAAAGGAGGCCGACGCCTGATGGAATGGATTCGCTTTTTGCTGACGGCGGCGCTGGTGCTGGCGGGCCTCGTGTTCTGCTGCATCGGCGTGTACGGCGTCTTTAAGTTCCAGTACGCGGCCAACCGCATGCACGCAGCGGCCATCCTGGATACGATGGGCATCTCGCTGTGCATGGTCGGTCTGGCCATCAGCGCGCCGGACTTCTTCTCGGCGTTCAAGATTCTGCTGGTGGTCGTCTTCTGGTGGCTGTCCTCTCCGGTGGCCAGCCACATGCTGTGCCGCCTGGAGATCAAAACGGACGAGCAGCGTGACGAGTATATGACCGTCCACATGGCCACGCTCAAGCAGGAGCGCGAGGCAGCCATGGCACAGGAGACCGACGGCGAGGCAAAGGAGGGACAGGCATGAGTATCATCGTACAGCTGATGCTGCTGTTCCTGATCGTCTGCGCGATTGCCGTGTGCGTGACGCGCGATCTGCTGACCAGCGTCGTCATCTACATGGCGTATTCCATGATCATGTCCATCGTGTGGATCACGATGCAGTCGCCGGATCTGGCGATCACCGAGGCGGCGGTCGGCGCGGGCATCACGAGCCTGCTTTTGTTCCTGGCGCTCAAGAAGATCCACGCGATCGACGCGCGCAACGAGGTCCGCAGGAAGCATGCTGAAAAGCAGCGCGGAGGTGAAGAGCATGGCGAAGAATAAGAAGAACCGCTGGATCGACCGGATGAACGGCTGGCTCAGCGACGAGCAGGGCGCGCTGGAGCGCGAGATGGAGGCCGCGCAGGAGCAGGCCGCCGCGCCGGACATCGAAAAGCTCTCCCCGGCGGAAATCCGCTGGGCACAGGAGGAGCGCGAGGAAGAGGCGCGCATCGAGGCGGCCATGCACACCTGGACCGAGAAAAAGGTCGTGCCGTTTGCACGCGCGCTGTACAACCTGCTGTGCGTCGGCGTGTGCCTGACGATGATCGCGCTGCTGCTCTACACCGTCACGACGCTGCCGGCCTTCGGCGATCCGAATCACCCGATCAACAACGAGGTCGCGGCCCGCTACATCGAAAAGGGCCTGCAGGAGACCGGCGCGGTGAACATCGTCACCGGCATGATCCTCGATTACCGCGCGTTCGATACGCTGGGCGAGTCCAGCGTGCTGTTCACGGCGGCGATGGTCGTGCTGTTCCTGCTGCGCAAGGACAAGGACTCCGCCCGCTACAGCCAGCTGGCGCAGTACATGGAGCAGAACCCGCATTCCGATACCTACTACGAGCCCAAGAACGACGTGATCCTGCAGAAGACGGCGACCATCCTGGTGCCCATCGTGCTGCTGCTGGGCGTGTATATCGTCCTGAACGGCCACCTCTCCCCGGGCGGCGGCTTCTCCGGCGGCGCGATCATGGGCGCGGGCCTGATCCTGTACGTCACGGCGTTCGGCTTCGCCAAAATGCGCAGGTTCTTCACCTACAAGACCTATCAGCGCATCGTGCTGGTGGCGCTGCTCACCTACGCGCTCAGCAAGTGCTACTCGTTCTTCACGGGCGCGAACCACATCGAAAGCATCATCCCGCTGGGCACGCCGGGCGCAATCCTCTCCAGCGGCCTGATTCTCGTGCTGAACATCTGCGTCGGCTTCATCGTCACCTGCACGATGTACTGCTTCTACGCGGTGTTCAGGAAAGGAGAGCTGTAAGATGCAATACCTGCTTGTCAATTACGAGCAGACGGCGGCGGTCATCCTGTTCTGCATCGGCTTCAGCACGATGCTGCTGCACAAGAACCTGCTCAAGAAGATCATCGGCATGGACATCATGGACGCGGGCATCTTCCTGTTCCTGGCCTGCCAGGGCTACATCGAGGGCCGCGTCGCGCCGATCGTGGTTGGCGGCGTGCAGAGCGTTACGGCGTACATCAACCCGGTTCCAGCGGGCCTGGTGCTCACGGGCATCGTCGTCTCCGTCTCCGTGACGGCGCTGATGCTCGCGCTGACCGTGCGCCTGTATTACCGCTATCACACCCTCAATCTGGATGAGATGATCGCGCTGGCCGGAAAGGAGGAGGTCTGATGCACTTCGTACAGAACTTTCCGTTCTTCTGCATTCTGCTGACGCTCATCTGCGCGGTCGTCACCTCCGCCCTCAAGGGACGCCAGGCCAGATGGCTGACGATGGGCCTGATCGCGGCGGTGACGGCGATGACCGCATCGGTGCTGGTCTACACGCTGACCACCGGCGAGAGCTATGTGTACATGATGGGCCACTTCCCGGCCCCGTGGGGCAACGAGATCCGCATCGGCGTGATTGAATCGCTGATGATGATGGTCTTCTGCTTCGTGACGCTCTTCTCCTTCATCGGCGGCATGGTGCCCTCCATCCGCGAGATCGAGAAGACCAAGTACAACATCTACTGCATCCTGGTCGATCTGACGTTCCTGGCGCTGCAGGCGCTGGTGTACACCAACGACCTGTTCACCGCCTATGTGTTCATCGAGATCAACACGCTGGCGGCGGCGGGCCTGGTCATGATGCGCCAGAAGGGCCGCAACCTGGTGGCCGGCGTGCGCTACATGATGATGAACCTCGTCGGCTCGAGCCTGTTCCTGTTCGGCATCTCGATCCTCTACACCATCACCGGCCACCTGCTCATGGTCAACATCCGCGAGAGCGTGGCGGCGCTGGCGGCGACCGGCGAATACCAGATTCCGCTGACGATCGTCGTGGCGATGGTGACGGTGGGCCTCGCGCTCAAGAGCGCGCTGTATCCGTTTGAAAAGTGGCTGCCGGGCGCGTACTCCAATGCGACTCCGACCGTCGCGGCGATGCTCTCCAGCCTCGTCTCCAAGGGCTACATCTTCCTGCTGATCAAGTTCTACGTCCGCGTCATCGGCTTTGACATCATCTGCTCGATGGGCGTGCTGGACGTGCTGTTCGTCTTCGGCGTGGCAGGCATGATCATGGGCTCTGTCAGCGCGGTGCGCGCGAAGACGACCCGCCTGATGATCGCCTACTCCTCCGTCGCGCAGATCGGCTACATCTTCACGGCGCTGGGCCTGCGCAGCGAGATCGGCATCGTCTGCGCGCTCTGGCACAGCGCGGCGCACGCGGCGACCAAGTCCATGCTGTTCGTCTCCTGCGCGGAGATGGACGACGCCTGCGGCGGCACGCACCTGCGCAAGCATCTGCGCGGCGCCTTCTATCACTCCCCGCTGCTGGCGCTGGCGTTCACGCTGGGCGCGATCAACCTGACCGGCGTGCCGCTGCTGAGCGTCTTCATGACCAAGGTCACGCTGACGCAGGCGGCCATCGAGGTCGGCGGCCGTCACATGGGCATCGTGCTGGGCGCGGTGGCGATCTCCACGCTGCTCAACGCGGTGTACTTCCTGGGCACGGCAATGACCCTGTTTATCCCGACCAAGGAGGGCGACGAGGTGCTGCCGCCGACGGTGCGCAAGAATCCGTTTACCACGGTGGGCCTCATCGGTCTGATGGCGCTCAACCTGGCGATGGGCCTGTTCTCCCAGCCGTTCCTGTCTGCGCTGGCTCAGGGGCTTGCGCGGTTTGCCTGACCGGCGTCTGCATGATGTAAGACTGTAACAACCTGGCATTCTAGGAGGATACAACCGTGACTGCTTTGATGATTCTGGCCGTCTTCTTCCCGGCGCTGGCCGGCCTTATCGTGTGGTGCCTGCCCGCCGCGAAGGAGGACCGCGCCCTGCGCGCGAAGCTGAACTGCGGCGCGCTGGCGCTGGAGCTGGCGATGGTGCTTTTCCTGTGCACGGCGCAGGGCACCCAGACGCTTCTGCTGAACATGACGCCCACCCTGTCCCTGATCCTGCGCGTGGATATCCTGGGCTCCGTCTTCGCCGTGCTGATGGCGGCGATGTGGCTGATCGGCTCCGTCTTCGCGCTGGAGTACATGAACCACGACCACAACGAGCGCAGCTATCAGCTGTTCTACATGACCGTGCTCTCCGCGCTGGTGGGCCAGTGCTACGCCGGCTCCATGGTGACGCTGTACGTCTTCTACGAGCTGATGACCCTGCTCTCCGTGCCGATGGTCGTGCATGAGCGCACGCCGCAGGCTGTCGCCGCGGGCGTCAAGTACCTGATCTACTCGATCTTCGGCGCGATGCTGGGCCTGCTGGGCATCTTCTTCTTCAACTATTACCTGGGCGGCGTGAACTTCACCGCCGGCGGCCTCACGCCGGTGGCGGGCGCCTCCCATACCGGTCTGCTGGTCATCACCTTCCTGGTCATCCTGGGCTTTGGCACCAAGGCCGGCATGTTCCCGATGCACGGCTGGCTGCCGACCGCGCACCCGGTGGCCCCGGCCCCGGCGTCCGCCGTCCTCTCCGGCGTGATCACCAAGGCGGGCGTGCTCGCCGTCATCCGCGTGATCTACTTCCTGGTCGGCGCGGATACGCTGCGCGGCACCTGGGTGCAAAGCGCCTTCCTCACGCTGACGCTGATCACCGTGTTCATGGGCTCCATGCTGGCGTACCGCGAGCCGCTGCTCAAGAAGCGCCTGGCGTACTCCACCGTCTCCCAGGTGTCCTATGTGCTCTTCGGCCTGGCGTGCCTGAACCCGGTGGCGTTCTGCGGCGCGATCCTGCACGTCGTCGCGCACTCCACCATCAAGAACTGCCTGTTCCTGTGCGCCGGCGCGATCATCCACCAGACCGGCAAGACCTACGTCCGCGATCTGCGCGGCATCGGCAAGCAGATGCCCATCACCGTCTGGTGCTGGACCATCGCCTCCCTCGGCCTGATCGGCATCCCGCCGACGGGCGGCTTCGTGAGCAAGTGGCAGCTGGCGACCGGCGCGATGGGCGCGGGCATCGGCGGCTTCGGCGTCGTCGGCCCGATCGTGCTGATCATCTCCGCGCTGCTGACCGCGGCCTATCTGCTTCAGGTGACGATCAACGGCTTCTTCCCGGGCAGCGACTACGACTACGCCTCCCTGGAGAGCCGTGAGCCGGGCAAGCTGATGACCGTTCCGATGATCGTGCTGGCCGTGGGCGTCGTGCTGTGCGGCGTGCTGGCCAAGCCCCTGACCGACGTGATTGCGACCGCTGCGGCGGCGATCCTGTAAGGAGAGAATGTCTATGCTTTGCCTTGCGGTATTTCTTCCGATCGTCGCGGGCCTTGCGATGCTGATCGTCCCGCCCAAAACGCGCGCGCAGCGCGAGTGGGCGGTGGAGGGCGTGACGCTGGTCACGTCCCTGATCGTGCTCTTCTGCCTGACCCATCGCAGCGAAACCCCGTCGGTCGCGTTCATGCTCATGCAGGACATGCCCATCGCCTTCGCCATCGACGGGCTGGGCAGCGTCTTCACGGCGCTGGTGGCGTTCCTGTGGCCGCTGGCCGTGCTCTATGGCTTTGAATACATGGAGCATGAGGGCGGCGAAAACCACTTCTTCGCGCTCTATACGATCACCTATGGCGTGACGCTGGGCATCTCCACGGCGGCGAACATCATGACGATGTACATCTTCTACGAGTTCCTGACGCTGGCGACGCTGCCGCTGGTCATGCACGGCACGGGCCGCGAGAGCGTCGCGGCCGGCCGGATGTACATGATCTATTCCTTTTTCGGCGCGGCTGTCGCGTTCGTGGGCGTGATGATCATCGTCGCGTTCGGCAACGGCGGCGCATTCGTGATGGGCGGTGTGCTCTCCGAGGCGTTTGCCGGCGAGCATCCGCTGCTGCTGCGCATCGGCTACCTGTGCGCGTTCGCGGGCTTTGGCGTGAAGGCGGCGGTCTTCCCGATGCATGCCTGGCTGCCCAAGGCCTCCGTCGCGCCGACGCCGGTCACCGCGCTGCTGCACGCGGTCGCGGTCGTCAAGTCCGGCGTGTTCGCGATCATGCGCCTGACGTACTTCAGCTTCGGCGCGCATCTGCTTCGCGGCACCTGGGCGCAGCACATCGCGATGCTCATGGCGGTGCTGACGATCGTGTACGGCTCCACGATGGCCGTGCGCGAGCATCACTTCAAGCGCCGCCTCGCGTATTCTACGATTTCCAACCTGTCCTACATCGTGCTGGCCGCCTGCCTGATGACGGCGGAGGGCCTGACCGCGGCGCTGGCGCACATGGTGTTCCACGCGCTGATGAAGATCACGCTGTTCTACTGCGCGGGCGCGGTGCTGGTGAAGACCCACAGGACCCAGATTGAGAGCCTGCGCGGCTTCGGCAGCATCATGCCGTTCACCTTCGCGGTGTACACGGTGGCGGCGCTGGCGCTGATGGGCACGCCGCTGCTCCCGGGCTTCGTGAGCAAGTGGATGATCGGCTCCGCGGCGGTGGAGAGCGGCACGGTCCTGGGCTATCTCGGCGTGGCGGCGATCCTCGTTTCCGCAGTGCTTACGGCCATTTACCTGATGAGCGTGGCGTTCTTCGCGTTCTTCCGTCCGCTGGAGGACACGCAGGGCCTGGAGGCCGGCCGCTGCTATGACCCGACCTGGAAGATGAAGCTGCCGCTGGCGATCCTGACGGTCGCGATCGTGGCCTGCGGCATCTTCTCCAACACCATCATCGCCAGACTGGCGGCCGTGGCTGCCGGCGTGATCTGAGAAAGGGAGGAAGAACATGACGCTTGCATTTCTGGTCTTTTTCCCGATGATCGCGGCGGTTTGCTCCTATCTGATCGGCCGCAGGAGCAAGGATGCGCGCGACGCCTTTGTGATCGTCTCCTGCCTGGTGACGTTTGCCGCGGCGCTTGCCGCGCTTGTCGGCGTGGCGCGCGGCGCAGAGTATCAGCTGACCATCCCCGGCTTCTGCGGGATGGCGCTCAATTTCGAGCTGGACGGCTTCCGCGCGCTGTATGCGCTGGTGGGCGGCGTGATGTGGCTGTGCACCGCCATGCTGAGCCGGCAGTACTTTGCGCATCACTATCACAATCGCAACCGCTACTACTTCTTCTACCTGATGACCCTGGGCGCGACGCTGGGCGTGTTCCTCTCCAGCGACCTGTTTACGACGTTCATCTTCTTTGAGATCATGTCGTTCACGTCCTACACCTGGGTGGCCCACGACGAGACCCCGGGTGCGCTGCGCGCGGCGGAGACGTACCTGGCCGTCGCCATCATCGGCGGCATGGTGATGCTCATCGGCCTGTTTATCCTCTGGATGAACCTGGGCACGCTCGCCATCTCCGAGCTGTACGCGGCGGCGGAGGCCTGCGAAAGCCGCGGCGCGCTCTGGGCTGCGGGCCTGTGTATCCTCTTCGGCTTCGGCGCGAAGGCGGGCATGTTCCCGATGCATATCTGGCTGCCCAAGGCGCACCCGGTCGCCCCGGCGCCGGCCTCCGCGCTGCTCTCCGGCATCCTGACCAAGTCCGGCATCTTCGGCATCATCGTCGTCTCCGCGAATATCTTCCGCGAGAGCAAGGCGTGGGGCAACATGCTGCTGGTGCTGGCGCTCATCACGATGCTCGGCGGCGCGGTGCTGGCCGTGTTCTCCGTGAACCTCAAGCGCACGCTGGCCTGCTCCTCGATGTCCCAGATCGGCTTCATCCTCACGGGCATCGCCATGAGCTGCCTGCTGGGCCATCACAACGCCCTGGCGGCCCGCGGCGCGCTGCTGTACATGGTCAACCACTCGCTCTTCAAGCTCATCCTGTTCATGGCGGCGGGCGTGGTGTACATGCACCTGCACAAGCTGAACCTGAACGACGTGCGCGGTTTTGGCCGCAAAAAGCCCGTGCTGCACTTCGCGTTCCTGATGGGCGCGTTCGGCCTGATGGGCGTGCCGGGCTTCTCGGGCTACGTCTCCAAGACGCTGATCCACGAGGGCATCGTCGAGTACGCGGAGCTGCTGCACGCCGGCGGACAGACCGGCCTGGCGCTGCTCTACACGCTGGCCGAGTGGATTTACCTGTTCTCCGGCGGCCTGACCGGCGCGTACATGATCAAGCTCTACATCTGCCTGTTCTGGCAGAAGCACCCCAGCGAGCAGATCTTCTACGACGCGAAAAAGCCGTACATGACCTGGCTGACGCGCATCGCGCTGCTCGCGAGCGCCGTCCTGGTGCCGGTGCTCGGCCTGCAGCCGAACCTGACCATGGACGCGATTGCGGACTTTGCCGGCGGCTTCCTGCATGCGGGCACGCCGGCGCACGCGGTGCACTACTTCTCCCTGACCAACCTCAAGGGCGCGTGCATCTCGCTGGCCATCGGCGTGATCGTCTACCTCGGCTTCATCCGCACGAAGCTGATGCCGAAGGTGAACGGCGAGCGCGTGTACGTCGATCTCTGGCCCGGGAAGCTGGACATCGAGGAGCGCATCTACCGTCCGTTCATCTACGGCCTGCTGAACGCCGGCGGATGGCTTGCGCAGATCGGCAACGAGGAGAAGCTCGAGAACCGGGTGTACTGGCCTGCGCTGCGTGCGCTGTCCTTTGCGGGCGCGGTGGTCAGCAAGCTGTTGGGCGACGTGCTGGACATGATCGCGGCGAAGATCAACCAGACGTTCCTGGCGATGAAGCACTACACCGAGACCATCCGCGTGGGCAACGCCGTCACCGATACGGTCGGCGGCGCTGCGGACAAGGCGGCGGAGATCGTCAACCGCACGCTGCTGCGCAACCATCCCAAGGCGCACCACTACACGGGCACGCTGGCGGGCTGGTGGAACGGCATGCTGGCGACTGTGCGCAGGATGACGCACACGATGAGCTATGGCCTGCTGCTCTTTGGCCTGGGCCTGTGCGTGATGCTCGTGTACCTGCTGATGTACTGAACCGATGCCGGGCGCTCTGCCCGGCATTTTACTCCTTCCACCATCCTGCGGATGGTCCCCCTCCCTCAAGAGGGAGGCGATGGGCAGGGCTCCCTCCTGAGGGAGCTGGCACGGCGAAGCCGTGGCTGAGGGAGTGCTCTTGAGGGAGTGAAGCAAACATGAATACCTTTGACATGCTCCGCCCGTTCGAGCAGCAGATGATTGCGGACAGGCGATGGCTGCACGAGCACCCGGAGCTCTCCGGGCAGGAGACGCAGACGATGGGCTACATCGTGTCGGCGCTGGAGGCGCTGGGGCTGGGCATCCACATCGTCCCGGGCGGCGGCGTGATCGGCGTGCTGGGGGAGCGGCGGGAGGGCCCCTGCGTGCTGCTGCGCGCGGACTGCGATGCGCTGCCCGTGCAGGAGAGCCCGACGAACCTCAAGCTCCCGCGCTGCTGCGTCTCGAAGAATCCGGGCGTGATGCACGCCTGCGGCCACGACGCGCACATGGCGATGCTGCTGGGCGCGGCAAGGGCGCTGGCCGCGCAGGCGCAGGACGTGCCCGGCAGCGTGCTGTTCGTCTTTGAGCGCGGCGAGGAGAAGGGCGGCAAGGGCTTCCTGGAGCACCTGCTGCCGTATATCGACGAGCACTTTGCCGTGGACGCGTGCTATGCGACGCACGTGCGATGGGACATCCCCGCGGGGAAGATCGCGGTGCTGGACGGCGCGGCGATGGCGGGTGCGTTCGGCTTCGACGTGACGATCCGCGGCAGGGGCGGCCACGGCTCAAGGCCCGATCTGGCGGTCAGCCCGATCGACTGCTTCTGCGCGATCCATCAGCAGCTGCTGGCGCTGCGCATGCGCGCGGTGGAGCCGGAGAAGGTGCTCACGTTCTCGCTGGGCCTCGTGCAGGCGGGCGAGCAGGCGAACGTCATCCCGGACGCGCTGCGCTTTGCGGGTACCGTGCGCACCTACGACACGGCGGCCTCGGGCGAGCGCTTCGCGCAGGAGATGCGGCGGATCATCGACGCCACCTGCGCATCGCACGGCTGCGAGGCGGAATACACGCACTTCAGCAAGCCGCTGTACGAGGTGCGCAATCATCCCGGCGCGGCATTGCGCGCCAGACAGGCGATCGCCAAGAATCTGGGCATGCGCTCGCTGACGGCGTGCGCGCCGTGGATGGCCTCGGAATCGATGAGCGCGTACCTGAGGCTCTGGCCGGGCGTGCTCACGTTCACCGGCGTGCGCAATGAGCAGCAGGGTTGCGGCGCGAACCACCACACGCCGCAGTTTGACGTGGACGAGGCGGCGCTGCTGCCCGGCGCGGCGGCGGCCTGCGCGTTTGCGCTGGACGTGCTGTCGCAGCGGCCCGATTTCGGCTTTCAGCGCGAGATTGTCTCGATGCAGGATCTGGTCAGCCGATCCATATAAAGCGTGCAGAGGCGTTGACAGCGCATGCAATACGCGATACAATATACAGCTGTGCAGTCTTGCACGGCTGTTTTGATGTTCAGCAGCATGGGAGCAGCGCGAAGCGAAGAAGGATCAAGGGACTTCGTCCCTTGCGGGGTTTGGGGCGGCGCCCCAAGCGGGTTTGGGCGGCAGCCCATTGGAGAGAAAGATGGACAAGAATCAAACGCAGGAAAACAAGATGGGCGTCATGCCGGTGGGCAGGCTGCTGGTGAACATGAGCGTCCCGATGATGGCCTCGATGCTGGTCATGGCGCTGTACAACATCGTCGATTCCATGTTCGTCGCGCGCGTGAGCGAGAATGCGCTGACCGCCCTGAGCATGGCCTTCCCGGTGCAGAACCTGATGGTCGCCGTGGCCGCCGGCCTGGGCGTGGGCCTCAACGCGGTGCTCTCCCGCGCGCTGGGCGCAAGGGACGAAAAGAGTGTCGCCCGCGCGGCGAGCAACGGCCTGTTCCTCATGCTCATCTGCGCGGCGGCGTTTATGCTGCTGGGCGCGGCGTTCAGCCGCTTCTACTTTGAGACGCAGACGGACATCGCGGAGATCGTCGAGGGCGGCGTGATGTACACCAGCATCGTCACCGTCGGCTGCCTGGGCCTGTTCATGCAGATCCTCTTTGAGCGCCTGCTGCAGAGCACGGGCCGCACCGTGCTGACCATGTACAGCCAGCTCGTGGGCACGGTCATCAACATCGTGCTCGACCCGATCCTGATCTTCGGCCTGCTGGGCATGCCGCGCATGGGCGTGGCCGGCGCGGCGCTGGCGACGATCCTGGGCCAGTGGATCAGCGCGGGCGTGGGCCTGACGATGTGCCTGCGCAAAAACCCGGAGGTCAGCCTCTCGATGAAGGGCTTCAGGCCGGAGGGCGCGATGCTCCGGCGGATTCTTTCCATCGGCGTGCCCTCGGTCATCATGCAGTCCATCGGCTCGGTGATGACCTTCCTGATGAACCAGATCCTCATCGCGTTCTCCTCGACGGCGGTCGCGGTCTTCGGCGTGTACTTCAAGCTCCAGAGCTTCGTGTTCATGCCGGTCTTCGGCCTGAACAACGGCACCGTGCCCATCGTCGCCTACAACTACGGCGCGCGCCGTCCGGAGCGCATGACCAAGGCGATCCGCTACTCGATCACCGCAGCGATTGTGATCATGCTCTGCGGCACGGTCATCTTCCACACGGCGACCAGGCAGCTGCTGGGCATCTTCGACGCGTCGGAGGAAATGCTGCGCATCGGCGTGCCGGCGCTGCGGATCATCTCGCTCAGCTTCCCGGTCGCGGGCTTCTGCATCGGCGCGGGCACGGTCTTCCAGGCGCTAGGGTACAGCGTCTATTCGATGATCGTCTCGCTGGTGCGCCAGCTCTTCGTGCTCATCCCGTGCGCGTATGTGATCGGCAGGGTCACGGGCGACGTGACCGATGTGTGGTTTGCGTTTGTGATTGCGGAGGCGTTCTCGCTCGCGCTGAGCAGCGCCTTCTTCAGAAGGGTGTACAAGAACATCATCAAGCCCCTGTTTGACAAGTGACCATGTTGCACGCCTGATTCGCTTTCAGCCGCGCGAAGCGGAGAAGGGGTCTGGGGACTGGTCCCCAGGCTAGGGGTTTGGGGGATGAAATCCCCCAACGTTCTCCAGCCGCGAAGCGTTGCCATCAAGAATCGCAGCGGAGCCGAAGGCGACTATTGCGATTCCGCAGACGATGCTTGAAACTGGAACGAATTGAATTGAACATCGCATGATACGGAAGGCCGGACTCCATCGTGAGCCCGGCCTTTGCTGTGACTTGGTTTTTCATGAACGCAGCGGCTGTGCAGACAGCCCCGTTTCAATCGTAGGCTGCTTTGCAGCCTGCTCTGAAACGGCTTTTTTCTTCATGATATGTGAATACGTTAGGGCTGCTGCCCTAAGACCTGCCTGAGGGATTTGATCCCTCAGACTCCCTTCTTCGCTTCGCGCGCCCAAAAGGAGCTTATATAAGAAGGCTCAGTCCTTCAGCGAGGCGATCGTCTCCTCGAGCAGGGTCTGCCACCTGGCAAAGTCCATGTTCGGCACGTAGAACGTCTCCAGCTCGTCGTGCAGCTGCTTGGCCTGCGCCATGGCGGCGACGGCGTGCTGCATGTGCCGGGCGATGTCGGCGCGGCATTGCTCCAGCGCGCATTCGCGGCGCAGCAGCCGCGCGGCGGGCACGCAGGCGGCGAAGTCAAACGTCTGCTCGCAGGCGAGCGTCTCCTGGGTGGTGACGAGCGTGTGCAGCGCGGGGATCGTCAGATGCAGCAGGCTGCCCGGCGACATGGGCGAGAGGTGTTCCTCCACGTCGTAGCCTGCGGCCTGCGCGGCGCAGCTGAGCGCGCGCAGCACGGGCGTGAGGTCCATGGCAAAGTGCCGGCCAAGGCGGATGACGCGGCGCTGCACGCCGTCTGTCAGCAGGCAGAGCTCGCCCTTGGGCGTGACCGCGTCGGTGATGACCGGGCGGACCGAGGGCGTGTCGCTCTTTTCGCCCTCGGACTGCAGCACGGCGGCGATCAGCGCGCCCTGCATGCGAGCCGCGTGCGCCTCGTCCATGCAGGCGGAGAGCGCGGCGGCGCTGTCCCTGCGCAGCGCCCAGGCTGAGCGCATGTACGCGCGGGCGCGCCGCGAGCAGGCGGCGTGATCCGCCATGCAGGCCCGGATGTGCTCAAGGCGCGGGCGCATGGCGGCCTCGTCCAGGCATACGCCGAGGTTGATGAGGCTGTCGCGCGCGCCGGGGATGATCGGATCGACGACGTGCGGGGCCGTGCCGTCCAGGATCAGGACGCCCGCCGCCGGCGCGGCGACCGCGTCTAGGCTGTCCGGGTCGCCGGAGCAGAAATACAGCGTCGTTTCCTCCCCCTGGCTGCTCAGCAGCGCGTGGATGCGCCGCATGAACGTGGATTTGCCCACGCCCGGCCCGCCCTTGAGGATCAGCATGCGGCGCAGCTGCGCCTCGGGCATCAGGTGGTCGAAGCAGGAAACAAAGCCCTCGGGGCCCATCGCGCCCGGAAACAAAGCCCTGACCGTACTCAAAAGCATCCCTCCCATCAGGAATTGGCGATTTGCCGTCGGTCACAGGATATGAGCGCAGGCCGGGCTTGATGCGGTTTCCCGCATACAAAACCGGCATGCTGCCGGCGGCATCACCGACAAAGCTCCGTAAATGATGAAGCTCTGTGCCCGAGAACGGCACTGCACGGAAAGAATGACATAACAAACTCCATGCACAGAAGTGCACGACGAAGAATGAAAAGAAAGCGCGA
>JBJEUH010000051.1:0-31865 GCA_051883735.1 Candidatus Ventricola sp. | reverse complement strand
GACGGCAGATTTACAGTCTGCTCCCTTTGGCCACTCGGGAACCTACCCATATGAATTTGTCGTTCCGTGCGGAACATGGAATATTATAAGCGAAGAATTCCGTTTTGTCAACCATAAAATTCAAAATCGGGCAAATAACCCTGCATATGAAAAGCGCCGCCGAAGCGGATTTTTCGATCCACTTCAGCAGCGCGTGTCTTCCGCCGGATTCCCTGACCGGGGTCCGGCCTGCATGATCCGTTCAGAGGGTGCTCAGGTCTTCATCTTCGGCTTGAAGATCAGCGCGGCGAAATAGCCGAAGAACACCGCCGCAGCAATGCCGCCCGCGCCTGCGATCACGCCGCCGGTGAACGCGCCGAGGAGGCCGTCGCTTTTTGCTCCCTCCATCGCGCCGTTCGCCAGGACATAGCCAAAGCCCGTCAGGGGGACGGTGGCTCCGGCGCCGGCGAAGTCGATCACCGGCTTGTACAGCCCCAGCGCGCCCAGGATGACGCCCGCCGTCACATAGCCCACGAGGATGCGCGCGCTGGTCAGCTGCGTCTTCATGATCAGAATCTGGCCAAACGCACAGATGAGCCCGCCGACGAAAAACGCCTTGACATACATCAGCAGAATTTCGGAAATCTCCACTTGATCACGCCTCCTTGTGTTCAAGCACAATCGCATGCGCCACGCCCGGTATGCTCTCCCCCTGCATGGTCGACGTCGGGCTGAGCAGCGCGCCCGTCGCCATGAAGTACACCCGGTGCAGCTGCCCGCTGGCCAGCTGCGGCAGGATGTGCGCGCAGAGCATGCTGGCCGCGCAGCCGCAGCCGCTGCCGCCGCAATGCGTATCCTGCGACGGCGAAAAGATCTGGCAGCCGCAGTCAAAGAGCTTGTCCTCCTGCACATCGACGCCCTTCTGCTCCAGCAGCTCGATGAGCAGGTCGCGGCCCAGATGCCCCAGATCGCCCGTGACGACCAGATCAAAGTCGTCAAAGCTGCGCTGCGTATCCTTGAAATGCGCCAAAATGGTGTCCGCCGCCGCGGGCGCCATCGCCGCGCCCATGTTGTTCTGGTCGGCGATGCCCAGATCGAGCACCTTGCCGCAGGTCGCATGCGTCACCACGATCTTCGCCTGCTGCGCCGCCGGCCCGCCAGAGAGCATGACCGCGCCCGCCCCGGTCACCGTCCATTGCGCCGTCGGCGTGCGCTGGTTGCCCAGCTCCAGCGGCGCGCGGTACTGGCGCTCCGCCGTACAGAAATGGCTGCACGTCGAGCAGATGAGCCGGTCCGCAAAGCCGCCGTCGGCGATCATGCTGCCGATGGAGAGCGACTCGGACATCGTCGAGCATGCGCCGTAGAGCCCATAGAACGGGATTTCCAGGTTTCTCGCGGCAAAGCCCGCCGAGATGATCTGGTTGAGCAGGTCGCCTGCCAGCAGCATCTGCACGTCGCCCAGCGCACAGCCCGCGTGCTGCGCGCAGAGCTTCACCGCCGTCTCCAGGATGCTTCTCTCCGCCGCCTCGAACGACTGCTCGCCGTTGAGCTCATTGGGGATCACCACGTCAAATTGCCCGCCATACGGGCCGTCGTGCTCCTTCTGTCCGACGACGCTCGCCCAGGCAATCACGCCCGGCCTGTTTTTGAGGCACACGGTGCGTGCGCCCATTCTCTTGCTCACAGCCATCCCACCCATCCGCGTTTTGCCCGTAGGATGGCGCATGTTCGCCGGATTTATGCGCAGCAAGCCAACAGGCAGCCGACGGATGTTTTCTCCGAAGGCTGCCTGTCTCATGTTATGGATACATTGGGCTGCCGCCCAAACCCGCTTGGGGATTTCACCCCTTCTTCGCTTCGCGCGGATGAAAGGGACATGCGGGGTCACTCCACGGTCACGCTCTTGGCCAGGTTGCGCGGCTTGTCCACGTCCAGGCCCTTGGCGCAGCTGATGTAATACGCCAGCAGCTGCAGCGGCACGACGGCCAGCGACGTGGCGAAGAGCGCATCCGTTCTGGGCACATAGACGGTGAAGTTGACCGTGTCCTCGATGGCGTACTGCCCGTAGGTGGTCAGGCCAAAGAGATACGCGCCGCGGCTGCGCGCCTCGGTCATGTTGGAGACCACCTTTTCAAAAAGCTCCGGCTGCGTCGCCACGCCGACGACCAGCACGCCGTCCTCAATCAGGCTGATGGTGCCGTGCTTGAGCTCGCCCGCCGCATAGGCCTCCGAATGGATATAGCTGATCTCCTTGAGCTTGAGGCTGCCCTCCAGGCTGATGGCGTAGTCCAGCCCCCTGCCGATGAAAAACACGTCCTTGCAGGCCGCCATCTTGTTGGCGAACCACTGCACGCGCTCCTTGTCGGAGAGCACGCGCTCAATCTTGTCCGGCAGGGCCAGCATGTCGTCGATGAGCTGCGCCTGGCGCGCCTCGTCGATCTGCCCGCGCGCAGCGGCGAGCTTGACCGCGATCAGATACAGCGCGCACAGCTGCGTCGAATAGGCCTTGGTCGTCGCCACAGAGATCTCCGGCCCGGCCCAGGTGTACATGACCGCATCCGCCTCGCGCGCAATCGACGAGCCCACGACGTTCACCACCGCCAGCGTGCGCACGCCCCGCGCCTTGCACAGGCGCAGCGCCGCCAGGCTGTCCGCCGTCTCGCCGCTCTGGCTGATGAGGATCACCAGGCCGCGCTCCTCCAGAATCGGATCGCGGTAGCGGAATTCGCTCGCCAGATCGACCTCGCAGGGCATATGCGCCAGCTGCTCGATGACGACCCGGCCCACGCAGGCCGCGTGATACGCCGAGCCGCAGCCGACCATGTAGACGCGCGAAATCCCGGAGAGATCCTCGTCGGTCAGCCCGGTCTCGCTCAGGTCGATCCAGCGCTTTCCCTCCTCTTCCTTGATGCGCGGGGACAGCGTGTCGCGGACGGCGCGCGGCTGCTCGTGGATCTCCTTCATCATGAAGTGCTCGTAGCCGTCCTTTTCGGCGGCAGCGGCGTCCCACTTGATCTCCGTGACCGGCTTTTCGATCTCCTCGCAGTCGATGTTGTAGACATGCCGCTCGTCCTTCGTGAGACAGGCGATCTCATCGTTGCCGATGTACACCACATTGCGCGTGAAGCCGAGCACCGCAGGCACGTCGGACGCGATCATGTGGCCGTGCATGTCCTCCGTGCAGCAGCCCACGATCAGCGGGCTGTCCTTGCGGGCGGCATACAGCACGCCCGGCTGATCGCCAAAGAGAATGCCCAGCGCATAGCTGCCGCGCACGCGGATCATCAGGCGATGGATCGCGTCGAGCGCGCGCTCCCGCGGCGACAGTCCGCCGCCCATGCTCTCCGCATAGTAGCTGTCCAGCAGCAGGCAGGCGGCCTCCGTGTCGGTCTGCGTCTTGAAGACGTAGCCCTTGCGCTGCAGCGCCGTGCGGATTTCCTGATGGTTTTCGATGATGCCGTTGTGCACCAGCACGACGCGCTTGTCCTTCGAGTCGTGCGGATGCGCGTTGATCGTGCTCGGCTCGCCATGCGTAGCCCAGCGCGTATGGCCCACGCCGCAGCAGCCCCGCACCGCATGGCCGGAGTCCGTCATCTCCATCAGGTTTTTCAGCCTTCCCTTGGCCTTGACCACCTCGATGCGCGACGCGCCTTCGTCGCGCACCGCAATGCCCGCGCTGTCGTAGCCGCGGTATTCCAGACGGGTGAGTCCCTCAAGCAAAATGGGCGCGGCCTGACAGCAGCCGGCATACCCGACAATTCCACACAAAATGCATCCTCCGTTCCGATCCATCCCGAAGACGTCTCCACAAGTATATGCGCCGCGCACCGCCTGGATACGCGGATACGCAAAAAGCGATGAAGCGTCAAATTCGCAGCTTCATCGCCTTTGACCTGCATATTTTAGCAGAATTCATTCACCTTGTCAAGCGGATCGGTTTTATTCAGTATTCTCTATGCATTTTGTATCGTTTGCCCGGCCATACAACCCGAAGAAGCTCCGGGGCGGGGCTTCATCCCGGCTTCATTCATCCCTGAGGAAGGCGTCGATCGCCGTGCACGCCTGGTCAAAGAAATCGCCGGACATGTCCAGCCACACGATCTCCGGGTTGCGGCGGAACCAGGTCATCTGGCGCTTGGCAAACTGCTTGATGGCGATGGCCAGCTTGTCGAGCATCGCCTGCTTGTCGGGGATTTCGCCGATGAGGTACTGCGTGATGAACTTGTATTCCAGGCCCAGGCCCAGCAGGAACTCGGTGGTCGCGCCCTCGTCCATCAGGCGCTGCACCTCCTCGATCATGCCCTGCTCAAGGCGGCGCTTAAGGCGCTCGTCGATGCGCCGGTTCACCACCTCGCGCGGCCAGCTCACGCCCAGCCGCAGGCTTTCAAACCTCGCCTGCTTGCCCGGCGTCGCGTCGTCGCCGTCATGAATGCGCTCAATCATGCGCATGACGCGGTTGCGGTTGTTCTTCTCCACCTGTGCGTCGGGCTTCAGCGCCAGCAGCATGTCATACAGCTGCGGCGTGGTCAGCTTTTCCAGCTCTGCGCGGTAGGCGAGATCCGGCTCCTTGTCGGAGAGCAGGTATCCGTCGAGCACCGAATCGACGTACAGGCCCGTGCCGCCCACGATCATCGGCAGCCTTCCCCTGCCGCGGATCTCGTCGATCGCCTGATAGGCAAGCCGTTGGAAATCGGCCATGGAGAAAAACTCGTTTGGCTCGCGCACGTCGATCAGATGGTGCGGCACACCCTGCGTCTCCTCGGGCGTGACCTTGCCGCTGCCCAGATCAAGGCCGCGGAACACCTGGCGCGAATCCGCCGAGATGATCTCCGCATTGTATTTCTTCGCCAGCTCGATGCCCAGCGCGCTCTTGCCGGACGCGTTCGTGCCCACGACGGCGACAACCTTCGGTAATCTGCTCATACGCTCTCTCCCATTGCTTTGCTGCTCCCGATTATAGCATACGGACGGGAAATGGGCAAGAAAAAGCCGCCTGCAAGGGCAGGCGGCGGGAATGCGCATGCGCTGAGCGCCTCTTCGGGGCTCAATGCACCTTGGGATAGTGCCCCTCGATCTGCCGGCGGATGGAGAGCATCTTCTGATCCGTCTCGCTGACAGTCTGCGCGCATTGCACCAGCTGATCGGCAATCTGCTTGGCGTGCTCCTGGGGGATGTCCTTCTTGTAATGCAGCTTGTGCTCCAGGCTCGCCCAGAAATCCATTGCAATCGTGCGAAGCTGCACCTCCACGCGCATATAGCGCTTCTCCTTGGACAGGAAGATCGGCACCTCCACGATCATGTGCAGGCTCCGGTACCCGCTGGGCTTTGGATTCTTGATGTAGTCCTTGACCCGCAGCACGCAGATGTCATCCTGCAGCGCCAGCATGTCGGCCAGCTTGTAGATGTCATCCACAAACGAACAGATGACCCTGACGCCCGCGACGTCGGACAGCTCCCTCTCAATGGACTCGACCGTCACCGGCTTTCCAATGCGCTGCATCTTCTCCACGATGCTCCGCGGAGATTTGAGGCGGGTCTTGATGTTCTCGATGGGGTTTCTGTCATATCCTCTGTTGAGCTCGATATTGAGCACCTTGAACTTCGTCTCAATCTCCATCATGGCCGCCGTATAGTAGCTCATCAGCCGCGCGAAATCGTTCGCGTGATCCTTGAACTCCTCGATGATCTCCAGGTTCAGCCACGGAGCAAATGTAACCTCTTTACTCTCCTGCATATGCAGGGTCCTCCTTTCGGTCTTGCTGCCTTTATTGTACACGATTTGCCGAATCATGTCAAATTGTACAGTCTGACCGAAGGAAAATTGTGCCAGTTTACAGCACCTTCAGCTTTTCGACGTCCCTTCCGACGACGGAGCCCGCACAGGTCCTGGTGAAGACGCGCCCGATCACACGCTCCACGTCCGCGCGGGTCACGGCCTCGATCTTTTTGACCACGTCCTGCGGGTCGATCGCCCTGCCGCGCAGCAGCTTGCTGCGGCCGATGGAGGACATGCGCGAGGAGCTGCTCTCCAGCCCCAGCACATAGGAGACCTTGAGCTGATCCTTCGCCATGGCAAATTCCTCGTCGGTGATGCCGCCGTCCAGCAGCTTTTTGATTTCGCCATGCAGCGCGTCGATCACCGGCTGCGCCAGCTCCGGCGACGTGCCGGCATAGATGGTCAGCGTGCCGCAGTCGGCATAGGACGACGGATAGCTGTACACGGAATACGCCGCGCCCATCTCCTCGCGGATGTGCTGGAACAGGCGCGAGGACATGCCGCCGCCGAAGAGGTTGTTCATCACCGTCAGCGGGTACAGGTCGTCGTCGTCCTGCGCCACACCCGGATACGCCAGGCAGATGTGCACCTGCTCGATGTCCTTCTTCCTGCACAGGAGCCTGCCGTCGCAGGCGCCCGCCGCCTCAGGCCCGTGGGTGTCGCCCGCCGCCTGCCAGCTGCCCAGGTAGCGCTCGGCCATGGCCTTGAACGCATCCAGATCGAACTGACCGGCGATCGCGAGCACGGTGTTGTCCGGGCGGTAATGCTTCTTCCGGAATGCGATGAGCGCCTCGCGCGAGACGGACGCGATCTGCTGCTGCGTGCCGAGGATCGGGCGCGCCAGCGGATGGTCGCCGAAGTACGCCTCGGCGAGCAGATCGTACACCAGATCCTCCGGCGTATCCTCGCACATGGCGATCTCCTCCAGGATCACGCCGCGCTCCTTCTCAAACTCCTCCTCGTCCATCTTCGCGTTGAGCAGCAGATCGGACAGCAGGCTCATCGCGCGGTCCAAATGCTCCGCGATGACCTTCGCGTAATAGCAGGTGCACTCCTTCGCCGTGAACGCGTTCACCTGCCCGCCGATGGCGTCCATCTCCACGGCGATCTCCTTCGTCGTGCGGTTCTGCGTGCTCTTGAAAAGCATGTGCTCCACAAAGTGGGACAGGCCGTTTTCCTCCTTCGTCTCATACATGGAGCCCGCGCCGATCCACAGGCCCACGCTCACCGACGGGAAATACGGAATGTACTCTGCCACCACGCGAACGCCATTGGACAAGACGAACTCCTCGCACATGCGCTGATACCCTCCGTTCATGATTTCTCCTATTCTTTGCTGATTGGATTGGAATATACGTGAATCCGGATGCGCTATGGCTGCCGCCCTCATGCGATTCTCAATTCAATTCGGGCCTTTTGAAAGCTTCGTTGACGGAATCGCAATAGTCGCCTTCGGCTCCGCTGCGCTTCTTGCCTTTTCATGTTTCACTTTCGGGGAACGTTGGGCTGCCGCCCAAACCTGCTTGGGGATTTCATCCCCAAACCCCTCGTTCGCTTCGCGCTTACAGACCAATACGATACCGTTTGCAAGCGGGCGTACAACAGAAAACCGGGCCGACCGCGAGCCTTTCAGCTCACAGCCAGCCCGGATCATATGGCCTTACAGCTTTTGCTTGCAGCCTGCTTAGCGGCGGTTGGCGTCACGGCGCGGCGGACGCTGACCCGGCGCGCTGCGGCGCGGCATCTCCGTGTTGTCGTACTCGATGTCGTTGCGGATCAGGTTCACGCGGCCCTGGGAGTCGATCTCCACGACCTTGACCTCGATCTCGTCGCCGATCTTGACGACGTCCTCGCACTTCTCCACGCGTCCCTTGGCCAGCTTGGAGATGTGGATCATGCCGTCCTTGCCCGGCAGCAGCTCAACGAACACGCCGAAGTTCATCATGCGCACAACCTTGCCCATGTACACCTCGCCGACCTCGACGTCCTTGGCGATGCCCTCGATCAGGCGGCGCGCCTTCGCGGCGGCCTGCGCATCGTTGGTGGCGATGAACACGCTGCCGTCGTCCTCGAT
Organism: Candidatus Ventricola sp.; assembly: GCA_051883735.1. Classification (GTDB taxonomy): domain Bacteria; phylum Bacillota; class Clostridia; order Christensenellales; family Aristaeellaceae; genus Ventricola. The sequence goes on along the minus strand of JBJEUH010000051.1, from coordinate 24,036 downwards.
GTCGATCTTCACGCCGGTCTCCTCGATGATCTTGTTGATCATCTTGCCGCGCGGGCCGATGACCTCGGCGATCTTCTCCGGGTTGATCATGAAGCTGACGATCTTCGGGGCATACGGAGACAGCTCAGCGCGCGGCTGCGGCAGGGTCTCCAGCATCTTGCCCAGGATGAACAGGCGGCCGTCGAGCGCCTGAGACAGCGCCTGGCGCAGAATCGCCTCGTCGATGCCCTTGATCTTGATGTCCATCTGGATAGCGGTGATGCCGTTCATGGTGCCCGCGACCTTGAAGTCCATGTCGCCCAGGAAGTCCTCCAGGCCCTGGATATCGGTCAGCACGGCGACCTTGCTGCTCTCCACATCCTTGATGAGGCCCATCGCCACGCCGGCGACCGGCGCCTTGATCGGCACACCCGCGTCCATCAGCGCCAGCGTGGAGCCGCAGACGGAGGCCTGGGAGGTGGAGCCGTTGGAGGAGAGCACCTCGGACACGACGCGTATCGCATACGGGAACTCGTCAACCGGCGGGATCACCGGCTCCAGCGCGCGCTTGGCCAGCGCACCGTGGCCGATCTCGCGGCGGCCCGGGCTCTTGAGGCGGCCAGCCTCGCCGGTGGAGTACGGCGGGAAGTTGTAGTTGTGCATGTAGCGCTCGCTGGTCTCCACGCCCAGGCCCTCGATGACCTGCGCCTCAGAGACCGGCGCCAGGGTCGCGACGGACATGACCTGGGTCTCGCCGCGGGTGAAGACGCCGGAGCCATGGGTGCGCGGCAGCACGCCGGCCTCGCACCAGATCGGGCGGATCTGGGTCAGGCTGCGGCCGTCCGGGCGCACGCCCTGCTCGATGATCTTCCTGCGCATGACTTCCTTCTTGAGGTAGTACAGCGCGTCGTCGACCTCGCCCATGCGGCCCTCGAACTGCTCGGCGTACTTCTCGTGCGCCTCGGTCTCCACGACCTTCTCGCGGTCGCTGCGCTCGTGGCGGTCAAACGCCTCAAACGCCCACTCGACGCGGCCGAGGAAGTCCGCGCGGACGGCTTCCTTGACGTCGCTGCCGGTCTCAAAGACCGGGAACTCGCGCTTCTCCTTGCCGATCTCGGCGACGATCTCCTTCTGGAAGGCGACGATCTTCTTGATCTCCTCGTGGCCGGTCAGGATCGCGCGGAGCATGTCCTCCTCGCTGATCTCCTTCGCGCCGGCCTCCACCATCAGGACGGCCTCGTCGGTGCCGGCGACGGTCAGGTTGAGCCTGGAGACCTCACGCTGCGCGACGGTCGGGTTGATGACGACCTCGCCATCGACCAGGCCGACGTTCACACCGGCGATCGGGCCGGCCCACGGGATATCGGAAACGGCCAGCGCCGCGGAGGCGCCGATCATCGCCGGGATGTCCGGCGTCACGTCCTGCTCGACGGACAGCACGGTCGCCACGACCTGCACGTCGTTGCGGATGCCCTTGTTGAACAGCGGGCGCAGCGGACGGTCGATCAGGCGGGAGGTCAGCGTCGCCTTTTCGGACGGACGGCCCTCGCGCTTGATGAAGCCGCCCGGCAGCTTGCCCACGGCATACATCTTCTCTTCAAAATCCACGCTCAGCGGGAAGAAATCCTGGCCCTCGCGCGGCTTCTCGGCGGCGGTCGCATTGACCATGACGACCGTGTCGCCAAGGCGAACGATCACGGAGCCGTTCGCCTGACCGCAGTACTTGCCAAACTCCAGGGACAGCTTGCGGCCGGCCAGCTCAGTGGTATACACCTTGTACACTTTGGAATCTCCTTTCAATTACCCTACACCTACCAACACACCTTGAGACGCGAACCCTCGCGCTCAAAAAAACCGTCGTCTGGAAGACCAATCTCCCAAACGACGGTCATCTGGGACAAAGCCCTTTTTGAACAAAGCCCGGAACGTATTGCGCAATTACTTACGCAGACCCAGCTTCGCAACCAGCGTACGATAGCGCTCGATGTCGATGCGCTTGAGGTACTCCAGCATGCTGCGGCGCTGACCGACCATCAGCAGCAGACCACGATGAGAGTGGTGATCCTTCGCATGGTCCTTCAAGTGCGCGTTGAGGTGATTGATGCGGGCAGTCAGCAGCGCGATCTGCACCTCAGGGGAGCCGGTGTCGCCCTCATGACGGGCATATTCCTTGATGATAGCTTCCTTCGTTGCCTTATCCATGGATAAAGACCTCCTGAAAATATTTTGCCAATCGCCGCCGGCATAGTAGAGCGTTCGGAGAATCGCCAAACTGCGCCGACGGTTCAGACCAGAGGATATTGTAACACGGAAGCCCTGCTTTGTAAACAGAGCTTCCGCGTTTTTTTTCAAATTTTTTGAGCTATTCCGCGGTTTTATGCGTTCGCCCGCCGGTCGCTGAAGTACGCGATCGTCTGCGACCGGTTGCGCATGACCTCCTCGCGCAGCTGCTCGAGGCTGTCAAACCGCTTCTCTGCGCGCAGACGCCTGCACAGCAGCAGCCGCATGTGGCAGCCGTAGAACTCCCCGCCCTCGTAGTCGATGAGGTTGGCCTCCACGGTCATCTTGCCGCCCGGCGCGGTCGGGTGCTCGCCGATGTTCACCGCCGCCATGTACCATCTTTCGCGCACAAACGCCAGCGCGGCGTACACGCCCTTGGGCGGCAGCGCCTTGCTCCTGTCCCAGTTGAGGTTGGCCGTGGGGAAGTCGAGTTTGCGGCCCAGCTGCTTGCCATGCTCCACCACGCCGCACAGCGCGTAGGGCCGTCCCAGCAGCCTTTCCGCCTCCTCCATGTCGCCCTCCTGCACGGCGGCGCGGATGCGCGTGGAGGACACCGGCAGGCCGCCGATCTGCACCTCGGGCACGACGTGCGTTTCAAAGCCGAACGCCTTGCCCAGGCGGATCATGTCCTCCGCCCTGCCCGCACCCTTGCATCCAAACGAGTAATTGAACCCGATGACGACGTGCCGGGGATGGAGCGCCTCGGCAAACGAGCGCACGAATTCCTCCGGCGGCAGCGACGCATACGCCCGGTCAAACGGCCGCAGCACCGCCACGTCCACGCCCAGCTGCGCGATCGTGCGCACCTTCTCCGAGCGCGTCTCCAGCTGCGGCGGCACGCGGTCCGGCGCAAACGTCGCCATCGGATGCGAGGAGAACGTGTACACCACGCTCGTCAGATCGTGCAGCGCGGCCAGCTCGTTCGCCGTGCGCATCAGCCTCGCGTGGCCCTCGTGCACGCCGTCGAACATGCCGAACGCGACGACGGTCTCCCCGCCGCGCCATTGCCGCTCATGTGTTAGCAGTTTCATCTCTTCTTACTCCAGAAGCATTGCGTCAAATTTCATCTGTCCGCCGCGCATCCTGCCGATGCCGGCGAACCGGTCGTTCAGGTACAGGCGAACCGGCCGGTTCTCGGGCGCCTCGCCGCGCAGCTCCTTTGTCGTCAGTGCATTGCCGTTGCGCACAAAGCGCTCTGCCCGCGGCGCGACGTCCACGCGCGGCACATGGCCAAGCGGGCGGTCCATCGCCACCAGCATGCCGGACAGGTCGTCGCTTTCCTCAATCTCTTCCAATGTATGCGCGTCATCGAGGCTGAACATGCCGGTCTGCGTGCGCAGCAGCAGGCCCATGTGCGCCTGCGTCCCCAGCGCCCTGCCGATGTCGTGGCACAGCGTGCGGATATAGGTGCCCTTGCCGCAGCGCACGCGCAGCATGAAGCCGCCGCCAGAGAGCGCGTGCAGCACGTCGATGGCGTACACCTGCGTGGGCCTCGCCTCAAGCTCGATCTCCACGCCCTTGCGCGCGAGGTCGCACAGCTTCTGCCCGTCGCGCTTGAGCGCGGAGAACATCGGCGGCGTCTGCATGATCTCGCCGAGAAACTGCGGCAGAACGGCCTGCAGCCGCTCAAGGCTCGCCGCCTCGCCGCTGCCCGCGACGATCCTTCCGTGCGCGTCCTGCGTATCGGTCGCATAGCCGGGCTTCAGCTCCGCGATATAGACCTTTTCCTTCTCCACCAGATAGTCAAACAGCCTGGAGGCCTTGCCGATCATCAGCGGCAGCACGCCCGCCGCCTCGGGATCGAGCGTGCCGGCATGGCCGACCTTTGTCCCCTTGGGCAGCCTGCGGCGCACGCGGACGACGACGTCGCTCGAGGTCATGCCCGGCGGCTTGAGCACGCAGAGGAATCCGTTCATGCTGTCCCTCCCATCAACGGAAGTACGCCGGGCTGCCGCCCGGACCCGCTCGGGGACGTCGTCCCCGAACCCCTTCTTCGCTTCGCGGCTGCTTAACTGAGCTTTGCAGCCATGGCCGCCAGGACGGCGGAAACCGCGTCCTTCATCGGCAGCTGCATCGTGACGCCCGCCGCCTGCGCATGGCCGCCGCCGCCAAACTGCCGGGCGATGTCGTTCACCGTGTCAGGCTCCACCGCGCGCAGGCTCAGCTTCACGCCGTCCTCGCGCTCCGTCGTCAGGATCGCCATCCGCACGCCCTCGACCTCGAGCGCACGGTTGACCAGACCGCCGGTCTGATGGATCGTCGCGCCGGCGTCCTCGATGTCCTGCCGCGTCAGCTCGATCACGCCGACCTGACCGTCCAGCTCAAAGCGCAGCTTCTGATACGCGACGCGCGTCAGATTCACGCTGGCCCTCGACTGCGTGCGGTAGAGCACGCGCGTGATATAGGAGACGTCCACGCCCAGCGCGCGCAGCCTACCCGCGACCTCAAACGCCAGCGGCGTGGTATACGGGTACATGAAGTGGCCCGTATCCGTGGACATGCCCGTCATCAGGCAGGTGCCCATATCGAGCGTCACGTCCACGCCCATGCCCGTGATCGCCTCGTAGGCCAGCACGCAGCAGGCGCATTCATCCCCCCGGATGTAGTTGCAATCGCCATATGCCGGGTTCGTCGCATGATGGTCGATCACCAGGCGAACCGACGCGTTGTCGAAGATCGTCTCCGCGCTGCCCAGCAGCCTGCGGTCGCTCACGTCCACCGCGATCGCCGTGTCATACAGACCGTCCGTTTGTTCCGGCTTCAGAAACGCATCGTGCCCCGCCAGATAGGAAAAGCTCGCGTCCACCTCGCCGTCGCAGATGACGTCCACCGCTTTGCCCAGCGACAAAAAAGCAAGGCGCAGCGCCAGCGTCGCGCCCACGGTGTCCCCATCCGGGGACACGTGAGCAATGAGCGCCATACGCTTCGCCTTGCGCGCCTGACAAAGCCAATCCTGAAGATCATTCCTCATCGGACTGACTGCCCTCCGTCTTTCTCACCTGATTGATCAGGCTTGCGATGTGCACGCCGTACTCAATCGTCGTATCGAGCTCGAAGAGGAGCTCCGGCGTATAGCGAAGCTGCACCCTGCGGCCGATGTTGTGGCGGATAAAGCCCGCCGCGCTCTTCAGCGCCTTCATCATCGGCTCGCGCTTTTCCTCTTCCAGAACGCTGACATACACCTTCGCATAGCGAAGGTCGCGCGTCACGTCCACATGCGTGATGGAAAACATGCACTCCGTGCGCGGATCGGACACATCCTCCCGGATGATCCTCTCCGTCTCGCGCATGATCTCCGACGCGATGCGGTCCGTGCGCTCATACTGCTGCTGTTTTGCCACAGTCGATTACCTCAAAACGATGTTTAGCCCTGTGCTCAGCGCGGAATCTCTTCCATGACGAAGCACTCGATGACGTCGCCTTCCTTGATATCAGTGTAGTTCTCCAGGCACACGCCGCACTCGTAGCCGTCCTTGACTTCCTTGACGGCGTCCTTGAAGCGCTGCAGGGACGTGAGCTTGCCCTCGTAGACGACGATGTTGTCGCGCAGCAGGCGAACCTGCGCATTGCGCTGAATGAGGCCGTCGGTGACATAGGAGCCGGCGACGATGCCCACGTTCGTGATCTTGAAGACATTGCGCACCTCGGCATGGCCGAGCACGTTCTCGCGGAACTCGGGCGCGAGCAGGCCCTTCATGGCCTTCTCGATGTCCTCGATCGCCTGATAGATGACGCGATAGTAGCGGATATCGATGCCGTCGCGGTTCGCGGCCTCGCGGGCCTTTGCGTCCGGACGGACGTTGAAGCCGATGATGATCGCGCCGTCGATGCCGGCGAGCATGACGTCGTTCTCGGTGACCGCGCCGACGCCGCTGTGGATCGTGCGGACGCGGACCTCCTTGTTGGAGAGCTTTTCAAGCGACTGCTTGACCGCCTCGACGGAGCCCTGCACGTCGGCCTTGATGATGATGTTCAGGTCCTTGACCTCGCCCTCCTCGAGCTTGCTGTAAAGCTCCTCGAGCGTAGAGGCGGAGCTGTTCTTGACCATGGAGGCACGGGCCTTCGCCGCGCGCTCCTCGACGACCTGGCGCGCCAGCTTCTCGTCGGCCACCGCCATGAACTCGTCGCCGGCCTCCGGCACGCCGCCAAAGCCGATGATCTCCACCGGGGTGGACGGCAGCGCGGTCTTCACGCGGTCGCCGCGGGAAGAGATCATCGCGCGGACGCGGCCATAGGCGTTGCCCGCCACGACCATGTCGCCCACATGGAGCGTACCGGTCTGCACGAGCGCGGTCGCGACGGCGCCGCGGGAGTGATCCAGCTTCGCCTCGATGATGACGCCGCGTGCCTTGCGGTCCGGGTTCGCCTTCAGCTCCAGCATGTCGGCCAGCAGCAGGACGTTCTCCAGCAGCTCGTCGACGCCTTCGCCGGTCTTCGCGGACACCGGCACCATGATGGTGTCGCCGCCCCACTCCTCCGGCACCAGATCGTAGCGGGTCAGCTCCTGCTTCACCGCATCGGGATCGGCAGCCGGCTTGTCGATCTTGTTGATCGCCACGATGACCGGGCACTTCGCCGCCTTCGCGTGGTTGATGGACTCGACGGTCTGCGGCATGACGCCGTCGTCCGCCGCGACGACCAGGATCGCGATATCGGTCGCCTGGGTGCCGCGGGCGCGCATGGCGGTGAACGCCTCGTGACCCGGGGTGTCCAGGAAGGTGATCTGGCGGTTGTCGACGTGCGCGGTATACGCGCCGATGTGCTGCGTGATGCCGCCCGCCTCGCCCGCGGTCACCTTGGTCTTGCGGATGTAGTCCAGCAGCGAGGTCTTGCCGTGATCGACGTGGCCCATGATGGTGACGACCGGCGGACGGGTGATGAGGTCCTCCTCGGCGTCCTCCACGTTCTCGGCGGAGAGCGCGTCCTCGGCGGTCTTGTCGAGCTTCATTTCCAGCGTGACGCCGAACTCGGAGGCGACCAGCGACGCGGTGTCGTAGTCGAGCTCCTGGTTGATCGTCGCCATGATGCCCAGCAGCAGCAGCTTCTTGATGATCTCGCCGGCCGGCTTGCCGATGCGCTCGGTCAGGTCGCGGACGGTGATGGTCTCGGCCGTCATGTAGGCGGTCTCGATCTTGATCGGGGCCATCATCTGCTGCGCAGAGAGCTGCTTGCCCTTCTTCCTGCGGCCGCCGCGCATCACGTCGTCGTCCACACCGTAGCCGGTCTCGCGGGCAAGCTGCTTGCGGTTCTTCACATTCTGATGCTCCGGATCATGCTGGCGCTGGCGGAGCTTCTTGTTGGGATCGTAGTTGGAAACGCGCTCCTTCTCCACGGTCGGCATGAGCTCCGGGCCCTTCGGGCCGCGGTTGCCGGCGGGGCGGCCAGCGCCCATCGGACGGCCTGCGCCGCCCTGCGCGCCGCCCATCGGGCGCGGCGCGCCCTGACCCTGCGGACGCGGGCCATTCGGATTGAACGGACGGCCGCCCTGTGCGGCGCCCTGCGGACGCGGCTGGAAATTGCCCTGTCCCTGCGGACGCGGGCCGTTCTGGCCGGGCGTGCGCGGCTGGAAATTGCCCTGTCCCTGCGGGCGCGGGCCGTTCTGACCCTGCGGGCGCGGCTGGAAATTGCCCTCGCGCATCGGACGCGGGCCGTTGCCCGCCGGGCGCTGACCCTGCTGGGCAGGCGCAGCCGAGGCAGCCGGAGCGGCCTGCGCGGCGCGCTCCTCCTGGGCCGGCTTTTCAGCGGGCTTGGGGGCTTCCTTCTTCTCTTCCTTCTTTTCCTCTGCCGGCGGCACGTCGTCGGGCATCGTCCAGGCCTTGCTCTGTGCGCTCAGCGCCTTCTGCTGCTCCTCGCGACGCTTCTCCTCGCGCTCCGCTTCCTCGCGCTGCACAAAACCGCTCTCGATCTTGCGCAGCTCGGCAAGCGTCTTCTCCGCCTGAGCGCGAACGCTTCCCACGTCGCCAAGCAGCTTCGCCGCCCTGCGGCTCAGTTCTTTTGTTGCATCTTGAACCTTCATCTTGGACATTCTGCCCTTGCACCCCCGCAAATCGCGTCATTACGCTTCATATCTGTAAAGTATTGTTGTTGCCCTTCCCATGTTCGGCTCAGCCCTGCTGTGCCAGGGCGTACAGCTTGTCGCCCAGGCTTCCCTTCGTCACCGCAGCGCACATGCGCCCCGGCTTGCCGATGGCCAGCCCCAGTCTGTCCGGCGCGGTTTCAAACAGCGGCGTGCCGTAAAACGCGCAGGAATCTCGGAATTTCTTCCTCGTGTTTTCCGAAGCCGCCGCATCCACCAGCACCAGTGCTGCACCGCCGGACGAAATCGCGCCCAGCACGCCGTCCGCGCCCAGCGTCAGCGCGCCGGCCCGTCTGGCGATGCCCAGCATCGAGTAAAACGCATCGCGCTCAATCGGCATCGATTTCCTCCATCAGCTGGGTGAAGACCGCCTCGTCAATGCGGGTTTCCAGCGCCCGCTCGAGCTGACGCGCCTTGACCGCCCTTTCAAAGCATGCCTTTGATTTGCAAACATATGCGCCTCGGCCCGGCGCCTTGCCCACCCGGTCGAAGCTGATCGCTCCCTCGGGGGACTTGACGACGCGCAGCAGGCTGCGCTTTTCCTTCATCTCGCGGCAGCCCACGCACATGCGCATGGGAATCTTGCGTGTTTTCATCCGCGCTCACCCCGTATCAGACGTCCAGGCTGTCCTCAGCGGCAGCTTCTTCCTGCTCTAGCATCAGCTCGTCGACCTGGCTCTGGCTCTTGATGTCGATCTTCCAGCCGGTCAGGCGGGCCGCCAGGCGCGCATTCTGACCTTCCTTGCCGATGGCCAAGGAGAGCTGATTGTCCGGCACGACGACGCGGCAGGCCTTCTCCTTCTCGTTGACGAACACGCTCACGACGTGCGCCGGATTGAGCGCGTTGGCCACGAACTCCGCCGGATCGGCCGACCACTTGATGATGTCGATCTTCTCGCCGCGCAGCTCGGTGACCACGCGATCCACGCGCTGGCCGCGCGGGCCGACGCAGGAGCCGACCGGATCGATCATCGGATCGCTGGAGTACACGGCCATCTTCGTGCGGGAGCCGGCCTCGCGCGCGATGGACTTGATCTGCACGATGCCGCTCTGAATCTCCGGCACCTCCAGCTCGAACAGGCGCTTGACCAGACCCGGATGGATGCGGCTGACGCTCACCTGCGGGCCGTACTTCGCGCCCGGACGGGCCAGACGGCGGTCGGCAACGACCTCCAGCAGATACACCTTGAAGCGCTCGCCCGGCGTGTAGACGTCGGCAGCCATCTGCTGGCTCGCCTCCAGCGCGCCCTCGGTCTTGCCCAGCTCGACGTACACGGTCTTGCTCTCCGGATCGACGCTGTGCACGATCGCGGTGAGGATCTCGTTCTCCTTCTCGATGAAGTCGTCGTAGATCTTGCCGCGCTCCGCCTCGCGGATCTTCTGCACGATCACCTGCTTGGCGGTCTGCGCAGCGACGCGGCGGAAGTTGTTCGGCGTCACCTCGACCTCGACGATGTCGCCCTCTTCATAGCTGGGCTGGATCTTGCGCGCGTCCTCGATGGAGATTTCGGCCGCCTCGTCGATGACCCACTCCTCCACCTGCTTGCGCGCGTACAGGCGCACCGCGCCGGTCACGCGGTCCAGCTCCACGCGCACGTTCGCATTGGAGGGCGCGACGCCGTACTGCTTGTTGAAATTGTTCTTATAGGCGCTCCTGAGCGCTTCCTCGATGGCGGAGAAGAGCACTTCCTTGCTGATGTTCTTTTCCTTGGCCAGCAGCGCAACGGCCTCAATCATCTCTTTGTTTTCATTCTTGTCCATCATCTGACGCTTCTCCTTCCTCGTCGCCCATCTCGAGCGCCGCTTCATCATCGAGATCCTCCTCGGTGATGACGATCACTGGTTTGCACAGCGAGATTTCCTTGAGCGCTAAGCTCCTCTCCTCATCGCCGATTCTCAATTTCACCTGGTCCCCGAAAAGGCCCAGCAACTCGCCCTCAAAGCGGCGGCACCTGTCGATGGGGCGGTACAGATGCACCTCCACCAGATCGCCGACGTGCGCGTCGTAGTCCTTCTGCTTTTTCAGAGGACGATCAATACCCGGCGAACATACCTCAAGGAAATCGTAGTCCACGCGCTCAACCAGGGGCATCACGGCGCGGTGGTACGTCTCGCAGTCGCTCAAGGTAATTCCGTCGGGTTTGTCAATATAGATCCGCAGATACCGGCTTGCGCCCTCGCGCACAAGCTCGACGTCAACCAGCTCCACCTGCTGCTGCTCAGCCAGCTGCCGGCAGGCGGGCTCGACGACGTGGGTCAGATCGCTTTGTGCCATTCACACACTCCCAAATAGACTTCAATAAGGCCAGTCAACAGAAAGAGTGGGCATCTCTCCCACTCTTTCCATCCAAACTGCAGGCGCTCTGCGCCGCAAAAACAAATCCTATGCGGCTATTATATCACCGCTTTTTCAAAAATACAACCCTCTATACGCGTTTTGTCAGCTATTCCGGCAAAATTCAGTCAAATTCCGTTCAGAAACCGGCCGGTTCGGCGAAAAAATCAGAAGGAAAACAGCGTCGTCTGGTTGGTTTCCGGCAGGTGATTGAGGCATCCCATCTCGCGCAGCATGTCGATGATCGCCTGGGAGACCTTGCCGCGGTTGCGCAGATCCTCCACGGAGATGAACGGGGACTGCTCCCTCGCCTCCACGATCGCATGCGCCGCGGCCTCGCCCAGGCCCGGCAGCGCGTTGAACGGCACGCGGATGAGGGTATCGGAGAGCACCTGGAACTGCGTCGCGTCGCTCTTCTCAAGATCCACCGGCGCGAGGTGAATCCCGCGGCAGAGCATCTCGATGACCAGCTCCATGATGATCATCAGGTCCTTGTCCTTCTGGCTCAGGTCCTTGCTGTTCTCCTCCATCTCCCTGTACCGGGCGCGGATGGACTCCAGCGATCCGCACAGGATGCTCGCGTCAAAGCCGTCCGCGCGCACGGTATAGTACGCGCAGTAGTAGGCCGCCGGCCTGTACACCTTGTACCAGGCCACGCGCAGGGACATGGTGACGTAGGCCACGGCGTGCCCCTTGGGGAACATGTACTTGATCTTCTTGCACGAGTCGATGAACCACTGCGGCACGTTGTGGTCGATCATCGCCTGCTCCATCTCCGGCTTGAGGCCCTTGCCCTTGCGCACGAACTCCATCGTGTCAAACGCCATCTTCGGCTCCACGCCGTAGTCCATCAGCGCGTTCATGATGTCGTCTCGGGTGCAGATGCACGAGGAGAACGGCGCGATGCCGTTTTTGACGATCTCCTGCGCGTTGCCGATCCACACGTCCGTGCCGTGGGACAGGCCGGAGATACGGATCAGCTCGTCCATCGTCGTCGGCTTGGTCTCCTCCAGCATCTGGCGCACGAACTTGGTGCCGAATTCCGGCACGCCGTAGGTGCCCGTGTTGGAGCCGATCTGCTCCGGCGTGACGCCCAGCGCCTCGGTGGAGGAAAAGAGCGAGATGACCTTCGGGTCCGTCAGCGGAATCCGCTGCGCGTCCACGCCCGTCAGGTCCATCAGCATGCGGATCATCGTCGGGTCGTCGTGGCCCAGGACGTCCAGCTTCACCAGCACGTCGTGCATGGAGCCGAAGTCGTAGTGCGTCGTGATGACGGGGTTGCTCATGTCGTTGGCCGGGTGCTGGATCGCGACGAACTGCTGTATCTCGTATTCCTTGGGCAGCACGACCATGCCGGCCGGGTGCTGGCCCGTCGTGCGCTTGACGCCCACGCACCCCAGCGCCAAACGGTTCATCTCCGCCTCGGAAAGCGTCAGGTTCCGCTCCTCGCAGTATTTCTTCACATAGCCGTAGGCCGTCTTGTCCGCCAGCGTGCCGATCGTGCCGGCGCGGTAGCAGTACTGCTTGCCGAACAGCTCCTCGATGTACGCGTGCGCGCGCGGCTGATACACGCCCGAGAAGTTCAGGTCGATATCCGGCACCTTGTCGCCCTTGAAGCCCAGGAAGACCTCGAACGGGATCTCAAAGCCGTCGCGGAAGAGCGGCTCGCCGCAGTTCGGGCAGTTCATCGGCGGCAGGTCCGGACCGGTCTTGTACTTCTGCTTGTCCACGTCAAACGTGTACCACTTGCACTTTTCGCAGCGGTAGTGCGGCGGCAGCGCGTTGACCTCGGAGATGCCGACCAGGTGCGCGACGTACGAGGAGCCGACGCTGCCGCGCGAGCCGACCAGATATCCGTCCGCGTTGGACTTTTTCACCAGCTTTTCGGCGATGTTGTACAGCGTGCCGTAGCCGTAGCCCAGGATGGAGTTCAGCTCCTTCTCCTTGCGCTTGACGACGATCTCCGGCGGGTTGTCGCCGAAGTGCTCGCGGATCTTCTCCTCGCAGAGGTTGCGGATGTTGTCCGCCGCGTCCGGCCAGTACGGCTGGAACGTCTCCTTGCCCTCCGGATGCTTGGGATACAGGCCCACCTCGCCGATGCGCGCGGCGATCTTGGCCGGGTTGTCGATCACGACCTCCTCCGCCTTCGCCTTGCCCAGATAGGCGAATTCGTCGAGCATCTCCTGCGTGGTCTTGAAGTACAGCGGCGGCTGGTTGTCCGCGTCCTTGAAGCCGTAAGCCGCCTGGATGATCGCGCGGAACTTCGCGTCCTTCGGGTCCAGGAAGTGCACGTCGCCCGTCGCCACGACGGGGATGCCCAGCTCCTCGCCCAGCCACACGATCTTGCGGTTGAAGTCGCGCAGCTGCTCCTCGTCCTCGGCCATGCCCTCGCGTAGCATGAACTCGTTGTTGCCGATGGGCTGGATCTCCAGGTAGTCGTAGAACCGCGCGATGCGCTTGAGCTCCGTGTCGTTTCGTCCGTCCACCACCGCACGGAACAGCTCGCCCGCCTCGCACGCGGAGCCGACGATGATGCCCTTGCGGTATTTCTGCAGGATCTCGCGCGGCGTGTGCGGCTTTCGGCTGAAGTAGTTGAGGTGGCCCTCAGAGACGATCTTGTTGATGTTGGTGATGCCGTCCTGCTCGCAGGCCAGCAGAATGATGTGGTACGAATCGCCGATCGCGCCGCCGGTCAGCGCGCCGTTGATGTCGCAGATGCGCTCCACGCCCTTTTCCAGCGCGGTGTCCAGCATGCGGTTGAGCATCTGCGCCGTGGCGCGCGCATCGTGCACCGCGCGGTGCGCGTTTTTGAGGCTGATGCCCAGCGACTTGCAGACCGCGCCGAGGCGGTGGCTCTTGAGGCTGGGATACATGCGCCGGGAGAACTCGAGCGTGTCGATCACCGGCATGTGAATCTCGATGCCCAGGCGGGCGCATTCCTCCGTCAGGAACGAATAGTCGAACTTGGCGTTGTGCGCCGCGAACGCCGCGTCGCCGATGAACTCAAGCAGCGCCGGAATCTCTGTTTCTGCCGTGCCGGCGCCTGCGACCATCGCATCGCTGATGCCCGTCAGCTCGACAACTTCCTGCGGGATCGGCTCCTGCGGGTTGACAAACTTTGAATACTCCTCCACGATCTGTCCGTTGCGGATGCGCACTGCGCCGATCTCCATGATGCGGTTCTTGCGCGGGTTGAGGCCCGTCGTCTCGAAGTCCACCACGACGATGTCCTCGTGCAGCCTGCGCTCGTCGCCGTCCTTGACGACGGTCGTCACGTCGGTCAGGTAGGCCTCCACGCCCGGAATCAGCTTGATCTTGTTCTTCTTCGCCGCGGCAAACGCCTCCGGGAACGCCTGCACCACGCCGTGATCGGTGATGGCCACCGCCGGATGGCCCCACTGCGCCGCGCGCTTGATGAGGTCGGACGCGGAGGAAACGCCGTCCTTCTCGCTCATGTTGGTGTGCATGTGCAGCTCGATGCGCTTGCGCTCGGCGGTGTCCTTGCGCTCGGGCTTTTCGCGCGCGTCGATGTCCAGGACCATCATGACGAGGCCCTTTTCAAAGCTGTCCATCTTCACATCGCCGCGCACGGCAAACCACTTGCCCGGCTTCACGGCGGCGATGATGTCGTTTACCGCCTTCTTCTCCTCCTCCGTCGGCGGGCGCTCGTCGTCCTCGGCGACCGCGCCGAAGCGCCCCTTGCGCGGCTTATAGCGCAGAAACGCCTTGCATTTGATGGTGTTGGTGTAGTCGGTGAGCGCGAAGATCAGCAGCTGCATCTCGCCGCCCTTGAGCTCGCGCGTCTCCGCTGTGAGCACCTCGCCGCAGATGACGACCTTGCTGGCCTCCTCGGTCAGCTCCGCGATCTCCATGGGCTCCGCCGTGATCGGGCGGCCCAAGACGGCCTTGGGCTTTTCCCTGGCGGCCTGCTGCTCGCGGGCGACGACCTGCTCCTTCTGCTCCTTGATCATCTCGGCGACGGCCTGCTCGTCCTCCTGCTTTCTCCTGCGGCGGATCTCCTCGAGCTGCTCCTCGCGCAGCTTGATCGCCTGGAAGACGACGTGCACGTCCGCGACGAACACGTTCTTGACCAGCTGGCAGATGTACGCATCCACGCCGGACTGCATGAGGAATTTCGGCGCGATGTCCTGCGGCACGAGGATGGAGAGCACGTTGCCCTTGCACTCGAATTTTGCGTCCTGCAAAAGCGGCGCGCCGGAGGGATGGCGGCGCCGGACGCAGCGCAGGATGAACGCCGAGTATTTCATGGGATCGGAAAGAAAGTCCTCCGCCAGCTGCGGGGACTTGACGATCAGCGACACGTGCATCGGGGCAAAGTTGCGCCTCAGCGCCCGCTGCAGGGCCAGAAACGGCCGCTCCTCCACGAGGATATCGCTGGAAAAATAGACGGTGATCTCCTCGCCGCTGCGGCTGGCCGTCACGCGGTCCAGCGTCAGGTGGCCCTTGAGATCGGTCGCCGCGCCCTCCAGCAAGCCTTCCCATTGTTCAGACATGATCTCTCTCCTGTGCCTTAAAAAGCGGACGGCCAAAAACCGTCCGCCGCTGAGATACGTTGTTGAGGTACGACAGGGTACGCCGGGCTGCCGCCCGGACCTGCCTGAGGGACAACGATCCGGGGAACTCGCATAGTCGCGGCATGCTGCCGCTCCTTGCGATTCCCGACACTCCGCCTGCCTGTTTCCCGCACGGCGGGCGGCAGGCTTCGGTCCCCTCAGACTCCCTTCTTCGCTTCGCGCGGTTCAGCCGAGCATGGCCCTGATCTCGGAAACGAGGATTTCGGCCAGGTCTCCCGTGACCTTGCGCGGCGCTTCGCCCTTCTTGATCAGCAGGCCCGCGCCGTTTCCGCCGCCGCAGATGCCGATATCGGCCTCGCGCGCCTCGCCCGGGCCGTTGACCACGCAGCCCATGACCGCCACCTTGAAGGGCACCTTCACGCCCGCAAGCTCCCGCTGCACGCGGGCCATGATCCCGCCCACGTCGATGCAGGTGCGCCCGCAGGTCGGGCAGGAGACGTACTGCACGCAATCCTTGCGCAGTCCGCAGTCCTGCAGGATCTCGATGCCCGCCGGCGGCTCCAGACACGGGTCGCCCGTCAGCGAGACGCGGATGGTGTCGCCGATGCCGTCAAGCAGCAGCGCGCCGATGCCGATCGCGCTCTTGATTTTTCCCTGCTCCGGCAGGCCCGCCTCCGTCACGCCCAGGTGCAGCGGATAGTCGCACTGCGCGCTGGCCAAGCGGTACGCCGCGACGGTATCCGGCACGTTGCTCGCCTTCATGGAGAGCACCATGTCGTAAAAGCCGCAGTCCTCCAGCATCTTCGCGTGATTCAGCGCGCTCTCCACCATGCCCTGCGGAGTCGGCCC
Source organism: Candidatus Ventricola sp. (assembly GCA_051883735.1). Classification (GTDB taxonomy): domain Bacteria; phylum Bacillota; class Clostridia; order Christensenellales; family Aristaeellaceae; genus Ventricola. The sequence continues at coordinate 7,982 of JBJEUH010000051.1, read as the reverse complement.
GCCGTATTTGGCCAGGATGTCCTTCTCCACCGAGCCGGAGTTCACGCCGATGCGCACCGGGATATGGTGCGCCTTCACGCAGTCCGCCAGGATGCGCACGTTCTTTTCCCCGCCGATGTTGCCGGGGTTGATGCGCAGCTTGTGAATGCCGTTCTCCACGGCGGCCAGCGCGAGCTTGTGGTCAAAGTGAATGTCCGCCACCAGCGGCACCGGGCTGCCGTCCACCAGCGCGCGCACGGCCCTGGCGCAGTCCTCGTTGTACACGGAGACGCGCACGATGTCCGCGCCCGCGATCGCCAGCGCCCGGATCTGGGAGAGCGTCGCCTCCACGTCCGCCGTATCGGTATTGGTCATCGACTGCACGGAAACAGGCGCGCCGCCGCCAATGGCTACATTGCCCGCCTTCACCTGTCTGGTCAGCTTTGCCATAATTCATCCTCCGTTGATTATCAAGCGATTTACGCTGAAAACTCTTGGTCATCCCCTGGCATCGCAGGCACGTCAGGGCTGCCGCCCCAAAGCCTGCCTGGGGATTTCATCCCCAAAGCCCTTCCCCGCTTCGCGCCGCATCAAGCGCATGAGGCGAAAAACAGGATAGCCTATCTCATGAAAATCTGCATGATGTCCTTATACGTCAGCGCGACCATCAGCGCCATCAGCAGGATGAAGCCCGCGCCGTGAATCGCGCCCTCCAGCTCACGCTTGACGGGCTTTCTGCGCACGGCCTCCACCAGCAGAAACAGCAGGCGGCTGCCGTCCAGGCCCGGAATCGGCAGCAGGTTCATCACGCCCAGGTTGACGCTGATGAGCGCCAGCAGCTCGAGATAGATGTCGATGCCGCCCTGCTGCGTGACCTCCTGGATCACGTACACCGTGCCCACCGGGCCGGTGACGTCGCTGACGCCCTCGCCCTTGAACACCAGATTCTTGAGCGTCTGCACGATCAGGCGCACGCTCTCCACGTTGTAGCTCACCGAAAACGGGATGCTCTGAAGCGGCGAGATGCGCACGCGCTCCTGTGCGAACGTGAAGCCCACGCGATAGCGCTCGACCTCATCGTCGTAAAACGGCGCGATGACCACGTCCAGCTCCTCGCCGCTGCGGCGCACATGCAGCGTCACGTCCCTGCCCGCGCTTCCCGAAACCTCCGTCAGCACGGTGCTGACGTCCTCCACCTCCACACCGTTGACCGCCAGCAGCGTATCGCCGGCCATGAGGCCCGCCTCGGCCGCATGGCTCTCCACCTCGGCTACGCGCGGCACCGTCGTTTCGACGCCCAGCGCGCTCAGATAGAGCACGACCACCAGCAGCGCAACCGCGAAGTTCATCAGCGGGCCGCTGGCCACCGTCAGCATCCGCTTCCAGACGGCCTGGTTGTTGAACGCGCGCGGATCATTGACATCCTCGTCCTCGCCGTAGAACTGGCAGAAGCCGCCGATGGGCAGCAGACGAACGGAAAACTGCGTGCCGCGCCTGCTCTTCCATTTGGCAAGCAGCGGGCCCATGCCCATGGCAAACTCCTGCACCTCGATGCCGCATGCGCGCGCCGCCCAGAAGTGGCCGGCCTCATGCGCGATGATCAGCACGCCCAGCAGCAGGATCGCCAGTACAACATACACGGAAACAATCTCTCCTTCAACCGTCAAACCGCGAACCGGCTCGTTCCAAGCAGCGCCTGCGCCTTTTCGCGCGCCATACGGTCGCTCTCAAACACCTGCTCCAGCGTCGCATGATGGATCACCGGCACGGCGTGCATCGTCTCCTCGACGAGCTGCGCGATCTGTCCGAAACGGATGCGGTCGTGCAGGAACGCGTCCACGGCGATCTCGTTGGCGCCATTGAGAATCGCGCTCATCGTGCCGCCCGCCTTGAGCGCCTCGTACGCCAGGCCCAGGCCCGGGAAGCGCACAAGGTCCGGCTGCTCAAAGGTCAGCGCCTTCATCTGCGCAAAGTCAAGCCGCGCGCCGCCGGTTTGAAGCCGCTCCGGCCAGCTCATCGCGTAAAGGATCGGCAGGCGCATATCCGGCGTGCCCAGCTGGGCCATCACCGCGCCGTCCTCAAACTCGACCATAGAGTGTATGACGCTCTGCGGATGGATCAGCACGTCGATCTTCTCCGCCGGCATGTCAAACAGCCATCGCGCCTCGATGACCTCCAGCGCCTTGTTCATCATCGACGCGGAGTCGATGGTGATCTTGCGGCCCATGTTCCAGTTGGGATGTTTGAGCGCCTGCTCCTTCGTCGCCAGCAGGATATCCTCCTTTTTCCAGGTGCGGAACGGGCCGCCGCTGGCCGTGAGGATCAGCCGCTCGGGCTTGTTCGGCCCGGCGCCCTGCAGGCACTGGAAGATCGCGCTGTGCTCGCTGTCCACGGGCAGCAGCGGATGGCCGGCCTTTTTGGCCGCCTCGGTCACCAGCTCGCCGCCGGCCACCAGCGGCTCCTTGTTCGCCAGCAGCACGCGCTTGCCGCACCGCAGGCTCTCCATCACCGCCGCCAGGCCCGCGATGCCCACCACGGACACCAGCACGTCGTCCGCATCGCACGCGCGCACCACGTCCAGCAGCACGTTCTCGCCGAACATCCACTGGCAGGCGTCCCTGATGTCGTCCGGTATCTCCCTGGGCTCCACCGTCAGCGCCGCAATCTGCGGGCGGAACGTGCGAACCTGTTCAAACAGCTTCTCCGCAGAGGAATGGGCGACGATCGCCGTGACCGCAAAGCGGTCGCTGTGGCGCGCGGCGACGTCCAGCGCCTGCGTGCCGATGGAGCCCGTCGAGCCCAGAATAGCCAATTTACGCATATGATCCCTCTTTACAATACAAGCGTGTAGCAGTACATCACAATCAGGGTGAAGATCACGCTGTCAAACCGATCCATCACGCCGCCATGACCCGGGAACAGCTTGCCGTAGTCCTTGATGCCGCTGTGGCGCTTGAGCAGCGAGGCCGTCAGATCGCCGACCTGTCCGGCCACCGAGCCGATCACGCCCAGCAGGATGGCCGCCGGGACGCCCGGCATCGGCATGTTCAGCGCATACACGAAGAACGCGCGCACGAGCAGCGCAAACAGAACGCCGCCGATCAGGCCGGCCACCGCGCCCTCCACGGTCTTTTTCGGGCTGACAGCCGGGCACAGCTTGTGCCTGCCGAAGGTTCTGCCGCCCAGATAGGCCAGCGCGTCACAGCCGTAGGCGATGCCGAAAGCCATCGTAATCAGCGCAATCCCCGGTACGCGGCCGTAGGTCGTGTTCAGCATCATCATGAACATCGAGAACGGCAGCAGGCAGGTGAACAGCGGATAGACGGACGCAGCCGCATCCGGGAACGTCGGTTTCCTGTTCAGCAGCACGCCGAGCATCGAAATGCCCATCGCGGCCACCACCAGCAGCAGCGGATCGAGCACGCCCATAAAGCGGCTGAGCGGCCACATCGCTGCCGCCGCCGCATAGCCGCCCCATGTGCAGACCTGATAGCCAGCCGCCCGCAGCGCCTTGTAGCACTCGTCAAGCGCAATCAGCGTCAGCGCCAGGATCAGCAGCTCGGCAAACCAGCCGCGCACAACCAGCGCAAAAATCAGCAGCGGCACGCCCACCAGCGCCGTCAGGATGCGTGTCTTCATACATAACCCTCTTTTCTGGTTTATACGCCGCCAAACCGGCGGTTCCGCCGGGTATAGGCGAGCAGCGCTTCATCATAAGCATGCCGGTCAAAGTCCGGCCAGAGCACGTCCGTCTGATAGAACTCCGCGTAGGCCAGCTGATAGAGCAGGAAGTTGCTCAGGCGGATCTCGCCGCTGGTGCGGATGAGGAAGTCCACCTCGGGCAGCCCGGCGGTGTAGAGCTCGGAGGCGAACATGTCCATGTCGATGTCCTCCGGATCGATCTCCCCGTCCTTCGCCTTCCTGGCCAGCACGCGCGCCGCGTGCACGATCTCCTGACGGCCACCGTAGTTGAGCGCGATGTTCAGCTTGAGGCCCGTGTTGTCCTTCGTCTTCTCCATCGCGGCGTACAGCGCCTGCTGCTGGCGCTCCAGCCCCTTGGGCATATCGCCGATATCGCCCAGGATGCGGATGCGCACATGCTCGCGGTGCAGCTCGTCCAGCTCCCGGGTGAAATACTCCAGCAGCAGCCCCATCAGCGCGCCGACCTCCTCGGCGGAGCGCTTCCAGTTCTCGGTGGAGAACGCGTAGATCGTCAGGGCCTCGATGCCCAGATGGTCCGAATGCCGGATGATCTCGCGCAGCGCCTCCACGCCGGCCTTGTGGCCAAAGGAGCGCGGCATGCCGCGCTTCTGTGCCCAGCGACCGTTGCCGTCCATGATGATGGCGACATGGCGCGGCAGCAGCTCGCGGTCAAGCTCCACGCTCTCCATCTCATCCTTGCCAAAGATAGCCATACTATTCCCTGCTTTCACGCGCCGCAGCGCCGTCGTGTCCGGCCCCTGCCGGCAGTCCGTCAAGAATTCCTGATGCCATAAGGAACGGGATTCGCGGAGCGCCGCCCCGACGAATCCCGCTTGAATATACGTTTTCCCTCAGCCGATTTCCTGCCGCCCCTCTGCGATGGGATCGAGGAATCTGGCGACGGTCAGTCGCTCACCGTCGCTTGATGCATAGACCACGCGCAGCGTGCCCCGCGTTTCATCGGCCCGCTTCGGCGCGCGCGTCTGGGTGACGCTCGCCGAAACGCCCTCGGCCCGGAGCATATCCAAAGCGCGCTCCAGGGGAAGGCCCAGAAGGTCGTCCCTCATTTGACGTCCATGATCTCCTTTTCCTTTTCGGCGGTGATCTTGTCGATGTCCTTGATGTTCGCGTCCGTCAGCTTCTGGATGGCTTCCTCGGCGCGCTTCTGGTCGTCCTCGGTGATCTCGCTGTTCTTCTTCATCTTCTTCACCTGCTCCACGGCGTCGCGGCGGATGGAGCGGATGGCGACCTTGCTCTCCTCGGCGGTCTTGCGCACCAGCTTGGTCAGCTCCTTGCGGCGCTCCTCCGTGAGCTCCGGCAGCATCAGGCGGATGACCTTGCCGTCATTGGACGGGGTCAGGCCCAGATCGCTGGCAAGGATGGCCTTGGAGATGTCCTTGACCATCTTCGCGTCCCACGGGTTGATCTGCAGAACGCGCGGTTCCGGCGCGGAGATGTTGGCGACGCTCTTGAGCGGGGTCGGCGTGCCGTAGTAATCGACCGTAATGCGGTCCAGCAGCTGCGGATTGGCGCGGCCTGCGCGGATGGCCATCAGATCGGCGCGCAGCACGTCCTTGGTCTTCTCCATCTTGATCTTCGCATTATCCTGAATCTTCTTAGTGGGCATAATCGCAGCCTCCTCGAATCTGAATTTGTTGTCTTCTATTTTACCCTACATTCCATGCCTTTGGCAAGCTTTTTTGCATATTTCGCACAAAGCAGCAGGCGGTGCCCGCGCCCACCTCCAAAATCTTTGCAAAGTGCGCAGTGTGCTCTCACGGAAAAAGCCGGAAAGCGTTTGCTCTCCGGCTTTGCTTCATGTCTGGCAGGGTTACGGATGCACGTCGGTGCCCATCGGGTCGCCCTCGATGACGCGCAGGATGTTCTCCGGGTCGTCCAGGCCGAACACGCGGATGGACGGCACCTTGTTCTCGCGGCAGATGGTGATCGCGGCAGCGTCCATGACCTTCAGGTCGCGCTCCTGCACCTCGCCATAGGTGAGGTCCTTGAGCAGCTTCGCGTCCGGGTTGACGCGCGGATCGCTGTCATACACGCCGTCCACGTTTTTGGCCAGCAGGATGGCGTCCGCGCCGATCTCGACGGCGCGCAGCGCGGCGGCGGTGTCCGTGGAGAAGAACGGGTTGCCGGTGCCGCAGGCGAAGATGACCACGCGGCCCTTTTCCAGATGGCGCACGGCGCGGCGATAGGTGTACGGCTCGCAGAAGCGGTTCATCTCCACGGCGGACATCACGCGGGTCGGAATATCCAGACGCTCGATCGCATCCTGCATGGCGATGGAGTTGATCGCCGTGCCCAGCATGCCCATGTGATCCGCGTTGATCGCGGTCATCTTGGCCGCAGGGCCCTGACGGCCGCGCCAGATGTTGCCCGCGCCGATGACGATGGCGATCTCCGTACCGGTCTCATGCAGGCGGCCGATCACGCCGGCCACGCGGTCGATCTGCTCAAAATCGAAGAGTCTGCCATGGTCGCCCAGGGCCTCGCCGCTGAGCTTGATGAGTACGCGCTTGTACTGTGCCATACCTTCCATCCTTTCTGGCGGGCAGGGCCCGCTCCCACTCCGGCGGGCTGTGCCCGCTTCCCCTTGAACCGCCTGAGCGCATCAAGCGATTCGTTGCTCGATGTAAGACTTACCGCAATTTCCCATAGGCCGAGAAAAAGGACATGCACGGGAGCATGTCCTTTGTTTTCGAAGATTACTTCTTCATCTTCGCCTGCTCGGCAGCGATGTCAGCGGCCAGATCGTTGACGCGCTTCTCGATGCCCTCGCCGCGCTCGAAGCGGACGAAGCGGACGACGTCGCACTTGCCGTTCAGCATCTTCTTGACGCTGATGTCCGGATCCTTGACGAACGGCTGCTCCAGGAGGCAGACCTCCTTGTAGTACTTCTCGATGCGGCCCTCGACCATGCGCTCGACGATCTTCGCCGGCTTGCCCTCGTTGAGAGCCTGCTGGGTCAGAACCTCGCGCTCCTTGGCCAGGTTGTCGCTGGGCACCTCGTCGCGGCGCACGAACTGCGGGTTCGCGGCAGCGATGTGCATGACCAGGTCGTGGCTCATGGTCTTGACCTCGTCGGTCACCTCGTCAGCAGCCAGCTCGACCATCACGCCGATGCGGCCGCCCATGTGGCTGTAGGTGTCGACCATGCCGTTCTTCGCCTCAAAGCGGGCGAAGCGGCGCAGGGAGATCTTCTCGCCGATGGCCGCGGTGGCCTCGCCGATCAGGTCGTTGACGGTCTTGGTCTCGTCGGCATAGAACGGCTGAGCGAGCATCTCCTCGACGGTCGCCGGCGCCTTCGCGACGATGTGCTTGGCGTAGTCGCGGCACAGCGCCTTGAAGTTGTCGGTGTTGGCCACGAAGTCGGTCTCGCAGTTGATCTCAACCACGACGCCCACGTTGCCCTCGACATAGCAGTCGACCATGCCCTCAGCGGCGATGCGGCCGGCCTTCTTGGCAGCGGCAGCGAGGCCCTTCTCACGCAGGAAGTCGATCGCCTTGTCCATGTCGCCGTCGCAGTTCATGAGGGCCTTCTTGCAGTCCATCATGCCGGCGCCGGTGCGCTCGCGCAGCTCCTTAACCAGAGCGGAAGTAATGGTAGCCATAACGGATTCCTCCAGATTCTGTCGGTTTGTCGGAGGCAGGTTTTTACGCCTGAACCTCGGCCTGCTCGCCCTGCTTGCCCTCCAGCACAGCGTCGGCCATCTTGCCGGCGATGAGCTTGACAGCGCGGATGGCGTCGTCGTTGCCCGGGATGACATAGTCGATCTCGTCCGGATCGCAGTTGGTGTCCACGATGGCGACGACCGGGATGCCCAGCGCGCGCGCCTCGGTGACGGCGATGTGCTCCTTGCGCGGGTCAACCACGAACAGGCAGCCCGGCAGGTTCTTCATCTCGCGGATGCCGCCCAGGTTGGCGACCAGCTTCTCGCGCTCGGCCATCAGCTTGATGACTTCCTTCTTCGGGAGAACCTCGAAATCGCCGCGCTCTTCCATCGCGTCGATCGCATTCAGGCGCGCGATACGGGTCTTGATGGTGCGGAAGTTGGTCATCATGCCGCCCAGCCAGCGGTTGTTGACATAGAACATGTTGCAGCGCTTGGCCTCGGACTCAATGGACTCCTGAGCCTGCTTCTTGGTGCCCACGAACAGGACGCTCTTGCCCTCCATCGCAACCTGACGGACGAAGGCATAGGCCTCGTCGATCTTGCGGACGGTCTTCTGCAGATCGATGATGTAGATGCCGTTGCGCTCGGTGAAGATGTACGGCGCCATCTTGGGGT
>JBJEUH010000050.1:0-31897 GCA_051883735.1 Candidatus Ventricola sp. | reverse complement strand
GGAGTGTGTTATGATTGAAATCAAAAAAGTCAGCTTTCAGCATGAAAATGCGGAGGAACCATCCCTGAAAAATGTGTCTCTGACCATTGGCGATGGGGACCCGCAGCTGACCGTGTTGGAAAACGACAAGGGGGAAGGCGCGGAGGATCTTCTGTCTCTGCTTGCCGGTGTGATTGAGCAGAGGAAAAAGTATGGCTGATCAAAGCCGCATATCCATAAACAAACAACGCAGCCTGCAGGGACTGCGTTGTTTGTTTGAATGAATATCCGGTTATTCCTGAGGCGGACTGCTGCCGGTCCCAGATCGTCGGCCGGATGGGCCGCCGGGAGGAGCTTACCGCTTGAGGGAGCTGAGGGCGTCCAGCATCATCGGCACAACCTGATACAGATCGCCGACGATGCCATAGTCCGCCACCTCGAAGATCGGCGCGCTGGCGTTGTTGTTCACGGCGATGATGTACTCGGAATCCTGCATGCCGGCCTTGTGCTGGATGGCGCCGGAGATGCCTAGCGCGACGTAGATGTGCGGACGGACGGTCTTGCCGGTCTGGCCGACCTGATGATCCGCGCTGAGCCAGCCCTCGTCCACAACGGCGCGGGAAGCGCCCAGAACGCCGCCGCCGAGCGCGTCGGCCAGCTTCTGTGCCAGCTCGAGGCCCTTGGTCACGTCCTTGCTGATGCCGTGGCCGACCGAAACGATCACCTCGGCGCCCAGCAGATCCACGGCCGCCTTGGCTTCCTTCACGACCTCCAGAACCTTCGTCTTGATGTCCGCGTCGGTCAGCTGCACCGGGCAGCTTTCCACCACGCAGGCCTCGGCGCGGGCGGCGTCGAACTCGGCGCACTTCATGACGCCCGGACGCACCGTGGACATCTGCGGACGAAAGCGCGGGCAGATGATGGTCGCCATCAGGTGGCCGCCGAATGCCGGACGGGTCATCTTCAGGCCCTTGTCGTTCATGTCCCACTTCATGCTGTCCACGTCCATGGTGGAGGTGGAGCGCAGGAACTCCTTGTACTTGGCCACGTCGATGTCCAGGTGGGTGGCATCGGCGGTCAGGCCGGTGTGCAGGCGGGCCGCACAGCGCGGGCCCAGATCGCGGCCGATGTTGGTGGCGCCGATGAGCACGATCTCCGGCTTCTTCTCCACAACCAGGTCGCACAGCACCTTGGTGTAGGCGTCGGTGGTGTAGTTATCAAGCTTCGGGTCGTCGCACAGATAGACCTTGTCCGCGCCGTAGCCGCCCAGCGTCTTGGCCAGATTGCCGACGTTGCTGCCCAGAAGCACGCCGCACAGCTCAACGCCCAGATCATCGGCCAGCTTGCGGCCCTCGCTCAGCAGCTCAAAGCTGGTCTGATTCATTACGCCTTCACGCTGCTCGCAGAAAACCCATACGCCATGGAAGGCGCTCAAGTCAGTATTTACAAATTGAGACATTTCAGCGTACCTCCTCAGATAATGTGCTTGTCAGCCAGACCCTGAAACAGCGCGTGGATGGACGCCTGATCGGCGGCAACCATCTGACCGGCGCCCTTGACAGGCGGAGAGAAGGACTTGTACACGTTGGTGGGAGAGCCCTTCAGGCCGATGGTGTCCAGCTCGATGAGCGGCTCGTCCTTGAGCGTGTTGAAGTCATAGACGGTGTACGGCTTCTTGTCGCACTCCAGAATGCCCTTGACGGTCATGTAGCGCGGCGTGTTCAGCTCCTTGATGCAGGTGACGAGGCACGGGGTGTTGACCTGGATGGTCATGTAGCCGTCCTCGAGCATGCGCTTGACGGTCAGGGTGTTGCCCTCCTTGCGGATATCGGCGGCGTAGCTCACCTGCGGGATGTTCAGCTTCTCGGCGATCTGCGGGCCGACCTGCGCGGTGTCGCCGTCGATGGCCTGACGGCCGCAGAAGATCACGTCGTCCTCCTCGATGCCCATGTGATGGATGGCGCCGGCCAGGATCTGGGAGGTCGCAAAGGTGTCGGAACCGCCGAACTCGCGGCCGGAGACCAGCACGGCCTCGTCCGCACCCATCGCCAGCAGCTCGCGCAGCATCTTGGCGGCAGGCGGCGGGCCCATGGAGACTACGACCACCTTGGCGTCCGGGTTGGCATCCTTCAGGCTCAGCGCCGCCTCGACGGCGTTCAGGTCATCCGGATTGATGATCGTCGCCATGCTGGCACGATCCATGGTGCCGTCAGCCTTGACGGCCACCTTGCCGGAGGTATCCGGCACCTGCTTGACGCAGACGATATACTTCATAGCGCTATTCCTCCTTGCTTACTTCAGCAGACTGCCCGAGATGACCATCTGCTGGACCTGCGTGGTACCCTCGTAGATGGAGGTGATGCGGGCGTCACGGTAGAAGCGTTCCACCTTGTACTCCTTGATGTAGCCGTAGCCGCCGTGAATCTGAACGGCCTTGTACGCCACGCGGTTGCACATCTCGGCGGCAAAGTACTTGCACATCGCGCACAGCTTGGACGCCTCCGGATCGCCGGCGTCCTTGCGCACGGCGGTGGAGTAGATCAGCTGACGGGCGGCCTCGATCTCCGTCGCCATCTCGGCGATCATGAAGCTGATGGCCTGGAACTTGGCGATCGGCTGGCCGAACTGCTTGCGCTCCTTGGCATACTTGATCGACTCCTCCAGACAGCCCTGCGCAATGCCCAGCGCCTGCGCCGACATGCCCAGACGGCCGCCGTCCAGCGTCTTCATCGCGGTGGCGAAGCCCTTGTGCAGCGGTCCCAGCAGATCGCTCTTGTGCACGCGCACGTTCTCCAGAATGACGTCGCTGGTGGGATAGCCGATGATGCCCATCTTGTGCTCCGGCTTGCCGCAGGAGACGCCCGGCAGCTTCATGTCCACGATGAACATCGAGATGCCGCGGCTGCCCTTCTGGGTGGGATCGGTCTTGGCGTACACCACGCAGTAGTCCGCCATCGGCGCGCCGGAAATGAAGGTCTTGCGGCCGTTGAGGATGTAGGAATCGCCGTCCTCCACGGCGGTCGTCTGCGTGCCGCCGGCGTCAGAGCCCGCGCCCGGCTCGGTCAGCGCGAAGGCGAGGATCTTTTCGCCCTTGGCAACCGGCACGACGTACTTCTGCTTCTGCTCCTCGCTGCCGCAGAACAGCAGCGGGCCCGCGCCCAGAGAGTTGGAGGTATTGGCGTAGATCGAGAGAACCGGGCTCACGCGCGCGAATTCCTCAACCATCATCACATAGGCCAGGCTGTCGCCGCCCTGACCGCCGTACTCCACCGGGATCTTCACGCCCATGAAGCCGTACTTGGCCATCTTGTTGTGCATGTCCCAGTTGAATTCGCCGGTCTCCTCCAAGTGGTCCAGCAGCTCGGGCGTAAACTCGGTCTCGGCAAACTGACGGTACAGCTTGCGCATCATTTGATGCTTCTCCGACAGGATCATAGTGCTTCCTCCTTGATAGATTAGGATATTCTCAGCGGGAAAGCCCCGCCATGCAGAATCAGATGTATTGAGGTTCGATGCGGTACATGTTGAATGTGCCGTGGGCCAGCAGATGCCCGTCCTCCGCGGTGAGGTCAACCAGAACCGTGACCACTGTCCGGCCGCGATGGAGCACCTGCCCCTCCGCATAGATCATGCCCTCGCGAAGGTTGCTGATAAACTGAATATGGCTGTCTTCGGTCACATAGCTGCGGCCATCCGTATAGGCCGTCACGCCGGCCGTGGAATCAGCAATGGTGTACAGGAATCCGCCGTGCGCAATCCCGCGGCCGTTGGTGCACTCCGGGGTGAGGCGCACGCGCAGGCGAACATGATCCAGATCGGCAGAGACAATTTCCAGCCCTTTGGCCGCCGTAAAATGGTTCCGTTCCAGAAGCTGATTGGCTCGTTCGGTATACTCGTTCATTTCTTTTCCTCGATTTTCAGTCCCAGGCGCTGCGCGGCCAGCCTGGCGGTATCCGCGATGCGGATCTTGCCGGTGTCTGTCTGCGGCAATTCATCCAGGTACAGGAAGTAACGCGGAATCTTGTAGTAGGCAAGCCGTGTCTTCAGGTGGCTGCGGATCTCCGGCTCGGTCAGCGTCTGGCCCTTGTGCAGGCACAAACAGGCACAAACCTCCTCGCCGAAGTGCTCGTCCGGCACGCCCACGACCTTGCACTGCCGGATCTGCGGCAGATCAGCCAGCGCGGTTTCGATTTCTCCGGGACTGATGTTCTCGCCACCGCGGATGATCAGCTCCTTCAGGCGGCCGGCCAGCGTGATGTTTCCGTCTGCATTCAGGCAGCCGATGTCGCCGGTGTGCAGCCATCCGTCGCTGTCCATGACGGCGGCGTTGGCTTCCGGGCAGTTGTAGTAGCCCTGCATGACCAGATAGCCGCGCACGCAGATCTCGCCCAACTGTCCGGTTGGCAGGGCCTTTCCGGTTTTCAGATCGGCGATCTTTCCTTCCACATGGCTCATGAAATGGCCGACTGTGCGGCTGCGCACATCAAGCGGCGTGTCGTAATCGCAGACCGTCAGGCCCGCGGTACACTCCGTCTGGCCCAGGCTGGAAAGCAGCCGGAAACCGAGCGCACGTTCGATCTGCACAAACAGCTCCGGCGGATAGGAAGAGCCGCCGATAAAGCCGGTGCGCAGCGTGCGCACCGCATCGGAGGAAAAATCCTCACGGCTGATGAGCGCCTTGAACATGGCGGGAACGCTGGAAAGCACTGTGCAGCCGCAGGACTCAATGGTGTGCAGAATGCTCGCCGTGTGGCGGTCCTCCGGAATGCACAGGCATGCGCCGACGGACAGCGCCGACATCAGGTTGACGGAAATGCAGAAGCAGTGGAACATGGGCATGGCCACGCAGAACTTGTCCTCGCAGGTGGCGCGCATGTCTTCTGCCTGAAGGCGTCCGCTGTTCACGCGGGCGTAGTGGCTGCTCCTCACAGCCTTTGGCAGGCTGCTGCTTCCGCTGGTAAACAAGATCAAAGCCGTCTGCTGCGGCTCAACCGCTTCTTCCAGCCGCCTGACCTCGCTGAGCAGGCTCGGATCAGCCTTTCCAAGCAGCGACGGGTAAAGCGTGCTTCTGGCCGATGCGATGACGGCGCATCCCTTCAGCGGGTAGCTGCTGCAAACGGCTGTCAGCATCTCCTCCGCTGCGGCGCCCTTGTAGCTGCAGCCGACAAGCAGATAGGCCGATTCGGTCAGCGTCAGCCGGGCGCGAACTTCCGGCGCGCTCAGACTGGTGTTCAGCATGACGGCAACAGCGCCGATCATCTGAATGGCATAGAAGACGGCCACGGTTTCCGGTTCAATTTCCGCCAGCAGCGCAACCTTGTCCCCAGGGTGGACGCCCATAGCAATCAGGGCCGTTGCGGCCCGCTGCGTTTCCTGTTCCAGCTGTCTGTAATTCCAGACGGCATCACGATGCCGCACCGCGTCCCGCTGCGGGTATTGGGCTGCGGTCTGCCGAAACAGCTTGCCCACCGTCTGATCAGACAATGGCAACATCCTGATCCCTCTTTTCTGAAAGGAGTCTGCTGCCCGGTCTATGTCAGGCAGCCATGGCTCTGATTCCAGGCAAATTATAGCAATTTGCGCCAAATCAATGCAATACCTTCGTCGCGTTTTGCTATGTTTCAGGCCTTTGCACAATTTAAGACGAAGTGAAGATTTGAAAATCTTTTAACAAGATCGATTTCGACAATTTCTTCGTGCAGCTGCACAAAAAGCTCAGGCGAGGTGCTGCGTGATCCTGTTTCAAACGAGAGATTTCCGGAAGGATGAGGCTGTGCCAAAAGCACAGCGGCCCTCTGCATGGGACTGCAGAGGGCTGCCGGAAGGGGATGCGGCTGTGAATTATTTTGCGATACGTTTGGAGAGCATGGCCTTGTCGCAGAGGCTGATGCCAAAGCTGACGGCGATGCCCAGCACGCCCAGCACTACGATCATGGCGATGGTGCTCATATAGCTCATGCTGGCGTCGTACAGGCTGCCGGCAATGGTGCTGCCGAAGCTGGCAACGATCAGGTTGGTGTTGATGATGGAGAAATTCACCGGATAGTGCTCGCGGCCATAGTAGCTGCTGATGAAGGCGCTGTTGGTGGGCGTGATGCCGCCGTAGGCCAGACCGCCGACGATGAAGCCCAGCACGAGGATCGCGAAGCTGCCGGAGGAGAGCGCCGCCAGCAGAATGGCGCCGGCAAGGAGGAAGGTGACGTTGGTCAGCTGCATGGTCATGCTGCGGCCCAGGCGGTCGAACAGGCTGCCGGCGATGACGCGTCCGATGCCGTTGAAAATGCTGATCAGGCCGACAACGGTCGCGATGACGCCGGCCTCAACCTGCGGGCCGACCTGACGCGCGATGCCGCTGGCCTGGCTGACCAGCGCCAGACCGGCAGCGGAGAGCAGCACGGCCCACAGGTAGTACATCCAGAACGCCGGCCTGCGCATCATGAGATGCGTGGGTGCTTCTTCAGCAACGGGATTGAGCCACTTCTTCTTGACGGAGGCAGATGCGGGCGGAACGAAATCGCTGCCCGGGCGCTTGAGGAAGAAGGAGCAGACGATGAATACGACAAAGGTGAGGATGCCCATGAAGCGGAAGCTGGTGCGCCAGCCGCCGATCTGCGCCGGCGTGAACGCCTGATACAGCTTGCCCACCAGGAAGCTGGACAGGCCGAAGCCCATCAGCAGCACGCCGGAGATCAGGCCCTGACGGTCCGGGAACCAGGCGCTGACGGTGCCCATCACAGCGTTATAGACCAGGCCGCTCGCCAGGCCGCAGAGCACGCCGAAGCTCAGGTACAGGCCCAGGGTTGTCTTGATGCCGGACGCTGCGAAGAAGCCGACCAGGAACAGGACGGCACTGACCAGCACGAAGACGCCGGGCTTGAACCTGCGGCTGAGCAGACCGCCGATCAGGCAGCCTACACAGAACAGGATCATGGTGAGGGTAAAGGTCATGCTCAGCTGCGCCTTCGTCCAGGAAGCGAATTCCTGCGCGATCGGAATGCTGAGCACGCTCCATGCGTATACCATTCCGGCCAGAAGCAAAAGGACGACGCCGACAATGGCCTGGTTCCAACGGTTTTGGGATTTCATAGTAGTTCCTCCTGTGGCATATTGATCGCATCATGCGATGGATTCCGGGGTAAGCGCGCATATGAAGCGCGGCGGGGGGATCAGGTCTCTGCGGGGCTGAGGGGCTCCTCCTGTGCGGGAGGCGCCTTTTCCGTTTCCAGCCAGGAGAGCGTGGGCTTTTGTCCCTTGCGCAGGTTCAGAATGTCTATCTTCAGGCACTGCGTGGTGTACTCCAGCACATAATAGCTGTACAGCAGGCGGGAACGGAACATGCAGTCCTCCAGGCTTTGACCGAGGATCTCCTCGATCTTGGAGATCTTGTAGAGCATCGTATTGCGGTGCAGATACAGCTTGCGCGCGGCTTCAGCCGCGTTGCGGTCGGTGATCAGGTAGACGTAGAGCACGCGGCACAGGTTGTTGTTGTGCTTGCGGTCATGCCGGAGCAGGCGAATCAGCGCGGGATGGCACAGATAAACGTAGTTGGTGATGCCATACATGTTTCTGAGGCCGATCGTTGCCAGCTCAATGTCCTGATAAATCGCATAGTCCTCATAGTAGAAGACGCGCTGCTTGGGATTGCTGCTCATGGCCAGGCCGAGACGGACGGCCGACCGGGTTTGATGATAGATGGGCGCCAGCGAGGTCAGAAACTTTGAATAATTGCCGACCGCCATATAGCCGTTGTAGTAGTTGAGGATGTGCGTGACGGCATCGATGTCGAACTCAAAGCGCGAGGACTTGCTGGTCTTGCGCACGAGAATGAGGATCTCGTTGTGGTAGATGGTGATGTTGCTGAACGGGAAAATCTGCTGCAGCTGGCTGACCACATAGTTCCATGGAATATTGGGCGGCACGGCGACAGGAGAAAACGGTTCGGTGCTTTGCTGCGGGAAGGCGGGCCCGATCTCGTTGGGGAAGGACACCACCAGGAGATGATAGTAGGACTTGATCACCAGCGGCACCTGCTTGAGCCGCTCCTTAAGCTCCTCCGGATCGCTGAGCTTCAGCTCGATCAGGTCGGCAACCAGGCTGCCGAAGGCGGCGTTTCCTCCGTAGGAGGCGCTGCGGCCGCTGAGCATGTACTGGCGCAGGTAGAAAATCAGAATCCGGCACAGATCCAGATAGTTGGGTGAAGGGCTGCTGTCCTTCATGACCACAACCAACCGGCCGACCACCGTGTTTTCGTACTCGATGGGCCAGAGGATGGTGCTCAGCCCGGTTTTTGTGGAGGTGCACTCGATATAGCCCGGTTCATCGGGCCGGAGCTGGTGTTCTATGGCATGACTGCTGATTTCCTTGACCGATTCAAAGGACAGATAGCCGTTTTCCTGCAGCTCGGCGGTCAGCGAATCCTGAAGGCCCGGCTCATAGCAGCTTGCCAGCACCTTGTAGCCGGCATTGAGCATGACCAGCGTGGTCTTCATGCCGGCATAGGCGCAGTCCAGGATCTTCTGAAATCCCTCGTTGGAGAGCACGGCCTGCTGGAGGGTTCGGTCCCAGTCGAGGAACTTGTGCACATGGAACTGCACCTTGTTGTAAAGCCCCAGCAGATCCAGGTTGGTCTGAATCAGGGTAATCTGCTCCGGGAGCGGCACGGCATGAAGCTCGGGCGAGCTGCCGGCGCACAGAAAGATATACGGCTGATCCGGAATCAGATTCCGGGCGATGGCATCTGAAACGGCATTCAGATCACCGATATACAGACACTCCGGAGGCAGGACGCTCTTCCAGCCGTTCAGCAGGACAATGCCGCCGCTGCACTCCGGATATGTGCTTCCGATCTTGGAAGAGACGATGCAGCTCTTCAGCCATCCGGCCAGCATTGCCGGCGTATAGAACATCGGATTCCCTCCTTTTCACGATGTTGGGAATGTGCACTTTGCTGATTTTTGTCGCAAAAGACGTGCGGGTTCGGTCGACAAACGGCGAAAACCGTCTTCATATGTCCAATTGGTTCGGGCAAATGCATCTCTCTTTGTCAAGATCATATCATAAATTCTTTGCTCAACAAGACAGAAAATGCGGGTTCGGACGGGATAGGGAATGTTTTGTGCACGGGCACAAAATCGCGCGGCGGTTTTGGGGCTGCGTATCTATACAGCGCGGCGTATGGAAATGTTAAAATACAGATAAAATCGGAGGCAGTGGCTGAACTGCGCCGTGTTTGAAGCAATCACGGCTTGAAGAGCCGGCGGGAAGGGCGCGGCAGCAGAACGTGCGCGCTGAGGAAAACACGCTGTGCCGGCTTCTGCCGGAAAGAGGAGTCTGTACCATGCGTCCATCTTTCTTTGTCAGGTCTCCTGCCTTTTACCGCCGGGTGCTGATGGTGGCGCTTCCCGTGGCGTTTCAGCAGCTGATCACCGTCGGCGTCAACATGATGGATACGATCATGCTGGGCGAGCTGGGCGAGCTGCCGCTGTCCGGCTCTGCGCTGGCGATGCAGGTGTTCAATCTGTTTCACTTTATGTGCATGGGCATGGGGATGGGCGCGAGCGTGCTGACGGCGCGCTTCTGGGGCGCGAAGGACCTTCCCAATCTGCGCAGGAGCATCACGATCCTGTACCGCTTCTGCCTGGGCATCGCGTCGGTGTTCACGATCCTGGCCCTTGCCTTCCCCGCGCATCTGATGCGCCTGTTTACCGGCGATGAGGCGATTATCCGCGAGGGAACTGCGTATTTTCAGGTGTTCTGGCCGTGCTTCCTGCTCTATGGCTTCTCCATGACCACCACGCTGGTGCTGCGCAGCAGCCGTCAGATGCGCATTCCCATGCTTAGCAGCATCGGCGCGTTTTTCCTGAATATCTTCTTCAACTGGGTCTTCATCTTCGGCAAGCTGGGCATGCCCCGGCTGGAAATCCGCGGCGCGGCGCTGGGCACGCTGATCAGCCGCCTGTTTGAGGCCGTCGTGATCTGCGGCTATTTCTGGGTGAAAGACAGGAAGATTGCCTACCGTCCGCGCAACTTCTTTGACAACTGCCGCGACCTGATGCCGGAGTATGTGCGGATCGGCCTCCCTGTGCTCATCAGCGACACCCTGCTCGGCCTGGGCAACAGCATGGTCTCGGTGGTGATGGGCCACATGGGCGCGGCCTTTGTGGCGGCCAACAGCATCACCAGCGTGACCCAGCAGCTGAGCACCGTCTTTACCAGCGGCATCGGTCAGGCGGCGGCCATCCTCACCGGCAACACGCTCGGCGAGGGCAAGGTGGAGCAGGCGCGCAGACAGGGCTACACCTTTGCAGCGATGGGCGCTGTCATCGGCGCGGTCTGCAGCGCCATGATCTGGCTGATTTCCGGCCCGGTGGTCAATGCCTACAACATCGCGCCTGAAACCAGTGCGATCGCCCTGGAGCTGATGCACTCGGTCGCGATCATGACGTTCTTCCTGTGCCTCAATTCCATCCTGACCAAGGGCGTGCTCAGGGGAGGCGGAGACACCCGCTTCCTGATGGTGGCGGACGTACTCTTTCTGTGGGTGGTCAGCGTGCCGCTCGGGGCGGCCGCCGGCCTGCTCTGGCATCTGCCGGCATTCTGGGTGAATTTCTGCCTGAAGTGCGACAACCTCATCAAGGCGGTGCTGTCGCTTGCGCGTCTGCGCAGCGGAAAGTGGATCAAGAAGATCAGCGCGGCGTCCGCCGCGCCGGCTGAGGGCCGGTCATGCAGGGGCAGCTGATGGGCGTTTCGGAAGAGGAAGCGCGCACAGCGCGCTAGTCCGATAGCCTGCGCTCCAGCTCGTCCACGTCGGCGTAGCCGTAGCCCGCTGCGGTTTCTGCCATGATTTGTTCGCCGTAGCTGTCGCCCTGCCGGGCCAGCTGGGCGTCCAGGCACAGCAGGGTGTCCATGGAATAGGTGCTCAGCTCGCCGCGCAGATAGGTTTCAAAGCTGGTCACCTCCCGGGTATCCATCGCTGTGCGCAGCGGACGCATCCGCTCTGCCACATGCGGATACCGCGCGGCAAAGCGCGACAGGCATTCGACCTGACGCGATACCAGGGCCTCAACCAGCGCACGCTTTTCCCCGGAGATGGGCGGCAGATACGGGGCCAGCGCCGCATAGGCGGCGGGGTCGGTGCTCTCCATCATCCGCGCGTATTTCTCCGTGATCAGATTGTGCTGCTGCTGCTCCGCGGTATACAGATCGGTCAGGTAGCTTTCCAGCGTATCGTCTGCCCAGGCGTCCAACTGACTTTTGCGCATCAGGCGAAAGGTTGCGCCGTCATCCTGGCAGCCGGCGCGCCCGCCGTCGTTGATCACATGGCCAAACATCTGCCATTCCGAGTCGATGATCCGCTCGATGGTGTCCGTTCTCATGGCTTCTCCTTATCCTGCCAGCACGGGCAGCTGCTTCAGTGTGGGATCGGTCAGCTGCGCCTGAATGTTCAGGCCGATGGCCTGCATGTCGCTGCCTGCAAGCGTGGTGTACCCCTTTTCCCGCAGGGCGTCGGCCAGCATGGCGCACAGGGCGTCGATCTGCGCCGGCGCATCGGCGCTCAGGGGATCGGCCAGAAGACGCCGGAGCTGCGCTGCCGTCTCTCCGCCCAGCAGGGGCAGCGCCCGCAGCGCGCGCGGCATCCACTTATAGAAGGGCATGTACTGCCTGTTGAGCAGGAAGACACAGGACGCCGCGGCGTGGGCAAAATCCTGCACGGCCAGCATGGCGGCAAGGTCTTCGCCCCGTTTCAGGCAGCGGGGCAGGTTGTACTGCCCGGCCTGCATCAGCGTGACGCAGCGGGCGGCGAGCTTTTTGCGCATCACCTGATTGGGCTGCTGCCGCAGGCGGTTCAGCAGCGCGCTGAACTGCCCGGAGGGATCATAAAACACCGAGCCGTTCGTGCAGACCGCGAGGTATTCCTCCGGGATGCGGAGCCAGTCAAGCGGCGAGGCGGGCATTCGCCCGATAAAGCGGGCAAAAAAGCCCTCATGCGTGAAGACGTTGATCCGTTCGGAGAGCGGGCGTCTGGCATACCCGTGAAAGGAGGCAGGCAGGTCGGCATACCAGCTTCTCAGCGTTTCGCCGTACTGCGCCTCGTCCTGCGCGCTCAGCCAAAGGCAAAAGCCGGGACCCCAGTCGTGATCCCGGCTGATGCAGTCGTCATAGCCGAAGCACTCGGATCCCTCGCCGATGAGCCCGGTGGCCAGCCGGGGCATCAGGGAAGGGAAGGACTGCTCAAGCCCTGGAAGGCCGACCTGCAGCCAGAAGGCCTGACTGATCGCCATGCCGTTCATGTCCGACGCTCCCTGCCGCAGGCGTCGGATTGGGCCTGCCAGGCAGCGGCTTCATCCGCCCGGGCGAGCGCCCTGCACGCCGCAGCGCAGTTGGCGCAGGCGGCGGCATACTCCACATTCCTGCCGTAGATGATTTCGGTCTTTTCGGCCGCCAGCGCAAAGTCAGAAAGCGCGCCCTCAAAATCACCCAAGCGATACAGCAGCGCACCGCGCGTATTCAGTGCGGCAGGGTAATGGGCGTTCAGTCCGTCGTCCAGCCGGGAGAGAATCTCCACGGAGGACCGAACGGCATCGGCGGCCTCCTGGTACTGCCTGCGTGTGCTGTACAGAGCGGCGATGTTGTTGTAGGTGGTTGCCAGCTCCACCTGGTGATCCTGCGTGCGCTCAAGGAGCGCCAGCGCCTGATGAAAACAGCGCTCGGCGTCCTCTTCGCGGTGAAGATCCAGGCTGAGCAGGCCGATGTTGTTGTACAGCCCGGCCAGCGTGCCCGCCGGGGTATCCGAATGGGCCTCCAGAATGCGCCGGGCCTGCTGAAAGAGCGCCATGGCCTGTTCGGCATCGCCCATATAGCGATAAGCGCCGGCCTTGTTCAGCAGCACCACGCCGTATTCGCGCGTGTCCGTCAGGTAGAGCTGCTCAAGCTCCTCCTGCGCGGCGGAGAAGGCCTCCAGACACGCCTCAAAGCGGCTGAGCCCCCGATAGAAGCACGCCTGCTCGTTGCAGACGCAGATGAAGTCCATGTTGGGTTCGATGGGCGCGACGCAGCTGGGACAGCTGTCATTGAAGGGCAGGGGCGCGCCGGCCAGCCTGGCCTTTTCCCGGCTGGCGCACAGAAACTGTTCGGTGGCGGCGTTGTCATGCGCGGCGTAATGCCGATCCAGCTCCTGATAGAATTGCTTGAGATCAAACTGTGCCATATGCTGCCTCCGTTACTTGCACAGGATGCCGTGCGCGCGGATGATGTCGCGCAGCGCTTCCATTTCCTCCGTGGAGGGCACGCGGCTGGAAAAGCCGTTTGCCGGATTCTCCAGCTGCTCAAACTTGGCCTCGCCCATGTTGTGGAAGGGAAGCAGGTGCACCTGGCTCACGTGCTTGAGCTCCTTGACGTACAGGGCAAGCGCCTCCATGTTCTCCGCGTCGGCGTTATAGCCCGGGATGGTGGGCACGCGCACCCAGATGTCGCAGTCGAGCTCGTCATTGGCGCGCTTCAGGTTTTCAAGAATCAGCTCGTTGCCCTGGCCGGTGTATAGGCGGTGCTTGTGCGTGTCCATCTGCTTTTGATCGTACAAAACGGTATCGCACAGCGCAAGAATGGGCTTCATCACGTCCCATTTGGCAAAGCCGCAGGTTTCCATGGCGGTATTCAGCCCGGCTTCCTTGCACAGCTTCAGCAGGGCCAGCGTGAACTGCGGATGGGCCAGCGATTCTCCGCCGGTGATGGTGACGCCGCCGTCGGCGCCGTAGAACAGCGCATCGCCGTTCACCTCGTCAAAGACTTCGCCGGCCGTGACCACCCGGCCCATGATTTCGCGCGCCTTGGTGGGGCAGACGCTGACGCAGTCGCCGTTTCCGCGGCAGAGCGTCCGGTCGGTCTTCACCTTGCCCGCCTCCGGCATCAGAACCGGCGCGTGCTGCGCGCAGGCCTTGACGCAGGCCCCGCAGCCCACGCACTTGTCCCGGCGCAGAAGCAGCTGCGGCATGGGCTGCTGGCTCTCCGGATTGGCGCACCACAGGCAGCGCAGCGGACAGCCCTTGACAAAGACGTTCGTGCGGATGCCCGGGCCGTCATGAATGCAGTAGTGCTGAACATTGAAGATGACGCCGGTGACGGCGCGCAGTTCCTCTGTGGTCATGGTTTTCACTCCTTGCGCGTTTCGGTTTACAGGTGCATGGTCAGGCCCATGATCTGTTCGTAATACTGGATCATCTGGCAGGAGAAGGCCAGCCGCTGGCACAGGCCTCCGTCCGTCAGGTCGACGCCGGTCAATTCCACCACCTTGTTGATCTTGTTGATCACCGTGTTGCGGTGCATGTACAGCGCCTTGGCCGTGCGCACCAGGTGGCTGTCGTTGAGCAGGTAATAATAGAGCGTGTCGCGCAGACGGCTGTTGTGCTCATGGTCGTAGCGCGTCAGCTGGACGACGGCGGGATGGATCAGGTAGATGACGTCCGTGTGACCGTGCACTTCGATGAAGCGCTGCACGGCCAGATCAATCACGTTGTACATGCTGAACCGCTCAACGTGGTACACGGAGCCCACGTCCGGCAGCTGCAGGGCATGGCCCAGCGTCATGACCCTGGAGCAGAGGAGGAACATCGTGCGCAGCATGTCATAGTGCCGGGTGGCATTGGAAATGGAGAGCTCTGCGTGGTAATCCTCTATGAGCGCCTGCAGCTTCTCCTGATCGCTCTGGCTGAGCGGGAGGCTGATCTGCCTTTCTTCATGCAGACAAAAGCCTGCCAGATCGCGATGATAGGGGTGCAGATACAGCCCCGGCAGCAGCGCTTCCAGCGCATCCTTCAGCTGCTGCACGTGCTCGGCGCTGCATTCAGACGTAAAATGGACCAGAACAATGCGGTAAAAGGCCTTCAGCCTCGGGAAAAAGCCCGCAGCATGCTCGCGCACGGCAGATTCGCTGCTGAAGCGGCGCTCCAGCACGGCATCCAGAAACTGTTCAAAGGTGCTGATCTGCTGCTCGTCTGCGGCGGCCAGATCGCGCAGAAAGCTGTTGACGAGATTGAATACATGCCCCAGCGAGCCGCTTAGCTCCACGCAGGTGACCTGCTTTTGCAGGGGCGTATTCTGCACGACGGGCGCAAAGGCGTTGGTCACAAACAGGAAGCTGCCCTCATCGGCGGCGGGTGGCGCTTTCAGCAGAGCGGCGGCCTGCTTGGCTGTGACGATATACACGACGCCGCTGCGAAATGTCGTCTGCCCGTCCAGAAGCTCCACCTGGGTCTTCGCGCTGATCTCCGCATAGGGGTTGGGCGGATAAAGGAGCTCGTCCTCCAGCAATTGAAGCAGTCTGTCAAACTGTGTCACAGGCTTTTCCTCCTTATCTGTGCAGGCGGTTAGGCATGCAGGTGCATTGCTTCAATATACCCCAAGTATACCACGCATTTCTGTGCAATTCCTCTGATTTGACCGAAAATAAACAAAAGGTACATTTTTCACCCAATCAGATGTGCTTTTCGGACAAAAAAACGGGCATAATCGCCCTTTGACTTGAAAGCGGATGGGGTTTTTGATACCCTATACGCAAAACATCGGCAGGATTTTGTCAATGTATTCCAGCAATTATATTTGAAGGAACCGACAACAGGGAGGATTCCGAGATGAATGAACGCGTCAAGCGAATGAAAGAAAGCCTGCGCATCAGCAAGTATCCGCTGTGCGTGGAACTGTTCCGACTGGCGAACGAGTCCCTTGAGCAGACCGGCGGCGAGCCGCAGCTGCTGCGCCGCGCCAAGCTGCATGCCAACATCCTGGACAACATCACCATCTTCATTGAGCCGGACGACCTGCTTTGCGGCTCTGGCGCTTCCAAGCCGTTCGGCCTGGAGATGCAGTACGAGTATGGCGTGTGGACGAAGGACGAGGTGGAGAGCCTCAAGAGCGAAATCTACACCATCACCCCCGAGGACGAGGAAGAGCTGTACCGCCTGAACGAGCGCTTTGCCGGCAATACCGCCAACAGCAACCTGGTGGAGGCCATGGGCAAGAGCCTGGGCCAGAGCGAGCGCCTCTGGCCGTTCATGAAGTCCGGCACCATCCTGCCCCCGTGGAAGGACCGCACCGGCGGCTCCGGCGGCGGCTTCGCCATGTCCGGCTACGGCCTTGGACCGGGCTTCTCCCTGGTGGCGGTGGACTTTTCCCGCATCCTGAATGAGGGCGCGCGCAGCGTCATTGAGGAGGCCAAAAAGTGTCTCGCCGAGCTGCGCTATGAGAGCATCGACGCCGTTGAGAAGCGCAACTTCTGGGAAGCGACGATCATCGTCTTTGAGGCGTGGGTCCGCTTTGCCAACCGCTATGCCGTGCTGTGCGACAAGCTGGCTGACGAGGAGAAGGATGCGGTCCGCGCGGCCGAGCTGCGCGAGATGGCGCGCATCTGCCGCAAGGTGCCCAATGAGCCGGCGGAGACCTTCCGCGAGGCCATGCAGAGCTTCTGGTTCACCTTCCTGATGGTCTGCCCGAGCCCGACCTCCTCCGCCGGCCGCTTTGACCAGTACATGTATCCCTTCTACCGCAAGGATATCGACGAAGGCCGCATCACCGACGAGGAGGTGCTCGAGCTGCTGGAGATCATGCGCGTGAAGGTCATGAAGATCAACCGCGTCTCCGGCAAGGCCAACCGCGCCAAGAACGCCGGCATGGCCAAGTGGTACAACTGGACCATCGGCGGCCAGAAGGCCGACGGCTCCGATGCGACCAACGAGCTGAGCTACCTGCTGCTGGAGGCGGCGAAGGACACCCACCTGCCGCACCACACCGTCACCGTCCGCGTGCACAAGGGCACGCCGATGAAGCTGATGGTCAAGGCGCTGGAGTGCGTGCGTTCCGGCATCGGCATGCCCGCGTTCGTCGGCGACGAGAGCTACATCAACTTCTTCACCAAGCAGCCCGGCAATGCGCTGACCATCGAAGAGGCCCGCGACTGGTGCTGCACCGGCTGCGTGGACGGCAACGTTCAGGCGCTGACCCGCACCCAGGTGGCCTGCTTCTTCATCATTCCGCAGGCGATGGACATCGCCCTGCACAATGGCTACTGCCGCTTCACCAAGGAAATGGTGGGCAAGCAGGTGGGCGATGTGAAGGAGATGGCCACCTACGAAGAGGTGAAGGCCGCGATCTTCGAGGAAATCCGTCACCTGATGCGCATGGCCAACGAGCGCATCAACGTGGAAATGATCGCCGAGCGCGAGCTGTTCCCGGACGTCTTCCGCTCCGCCCTGATGAAGGACGGCGTCAAGGAGGGCAAGGACATGTTCACCCGCCGCTTCAAGTTCGAAAACGGCGCGGTGCTGGGCGCTGTCGGCGCGGTCAACGCGGGCAACGGCCTGTATGCCATCAAGAAGCTCATCTTTGAGGAGAAGAAGTACACCATGGCGCAGCTCATGGAGGCGCTGGACGCCGACTGGGTGGGCTATGAGGCGATGCAGGAGGACTTCAAGTCCCAGGCGAAGTACGGCAACAACATCGCCGAGGTCGACGAAACGGTCGCGGAATTCTACAAGCTGCACGCGGACGTCTGCCTGTCCCTGCCGTGCGTGTACGGCAATACCTTGCAGCCCAATGCCATCTCCATCTCCGCGCATCAGCCCGGCGGCATGGTCACCGGCGCCACGCCGGACGGCCGCAAGGGCGGCACGATTCTGGCGGATGCCTCCCTGTCCCCGGCGCATGGCACCGATACGCACGGCCCGATCGCCGTGTTCCAGAGCGCCATGAAGGTGGATCAGGACCCGTATCAGGGCACGCTGATGAACATGAAGTTCCATCCCAGCGCGCTCAAGACCGAAGAGGACCTGACCAAGCTCGGCTCCATGATTCAGACCTATCTGACCCACGGCGGCAAGCATGTCCAGTTCAACGTGGTCAACCGCGAGGAGATGGTGGATGCCAAGGTGCATCCGGAGGACCATCCGGAGCTGGTTGTGCGCGTGGCCGGATACAGCGCGTACTTTACCCGCCTCACCCCGGGCATCCAGGACGAGGTCATCGAGCGCATGAGCCACGACCTGTAAGCGCGTTTTCCCTGTATCGATACCGGCTGCCGTGCGAAAACAAGACGGCCGGTACAGATAGATGTATTCCCATTTCTCACACACAGATAAAGAAAGGAACGTGATCCTCTGTGAGTCTGCCCCTGATTCTGTGCCTGCTGGCGATTGTAGCCTCCATCGTGATCGGCTACAAGTTCAAGCTCAACACCGGCGTCATCGCCCTGGCCTTTGCCTTCATCATCGGCAACCTGGTCATGGGTCTGAAGGTCAACGACATCGTGGCCTTCTGGCCGACCACCATCGTGTTCTACCTGCTGTCCATCGCGCTGTTCTTCAACTACGCGACGGAAAACGGCACCATGGACGTCCTGGGCAAGAAGCTGCTCTACGCCATGGGCGGCAATGCCAAGCTGATCCCGCTGGCCATCGCCGCTGTGTCCGCGATCGTCGGCGGCCTGGGCGCCGGCGCCTCCACCCCGGCGATCGTCGGCCCGTTCTGCTTCGTGATGGCGCTGTCCGCCGGCTGTGACCCCGTGCTGACCGCTGTGGCGATCACCTTCGGCAACCTGCTGGGCTCCAACAACCCGTTCAACGGCTACGGCGGACTGATCGGCAAGAAGCTGATCCTGGAGAACGCCACCGGCGAACTGATGGCCATGGAGGCCGAAGCGGCTGAGACCTACGCCTCCAGCGCCGCGATGTTCTGCTGGCTGAACACCATCATGATCTGCGTGATCGTCATCCTCGTGTTCTACTTTGCGCGCAAGGGCTTCAAGGCGCAGAAGGTTGCCGTGGCCGAGCCGCCGAAGTTCAATGAGCTCCAGAAGACCAACTTCATCCTGCTGCTGGTGGCCTTCTTCTTCATGGTCGTGCCGGCCATCCTGAGCGCCTGGATCAAGACCCCGTTCATCAAGGCTCTGGCCGCCTTCTGCCAGCCGCAGGTCATCATGATCATCGGCGCCGTGCTGTGCGCCTTCCTGAAGCTCGGCAAGGAAAAGGACATCATCCGCAAGATCCCGATCAACACCATCGTGATGATCGTGGGCGTGTACACCCTGATCAAGGTTGCCGCCAAGGCCGGCCTGATCGACTGGGTTTCCGCGATGCTGGCCGGCTCCATCCCGGCCTGGCTGCTGCCGGGCGCCATCGTGCTGTTCGCCGGCTTCCTGAGCTTCTTCTCTTCCTCGACCTCTACCGTGATGCCGCTGATGTACCCGATGGTTCCGGGTCTGGTGGCCGCCTTTGCGGCCAAGGGCGTCGCGGTCAATCCGGTTGCGCTGTACACCTGCATCTTCTTCGGCGGCCTGTCCACCGCCTGCTCCCCCTTCTCGACCGGTGGCGCGCTGACCATTGCCAGCTGCCCGGACAACCAGGTGAAGGAAGAACTGTCCAACAAGATGATCGTTGTGGCGCTGATCGTGCCGGTAATTACCATCATTGCCGCCGAGCTGGGTCTGTTCAACTTCTTCACCGTCTGATTGGCGGGTTCTGCGGCAGGTCTTTGAGATCTGCCGCAGTTTTTTAGACAATAGGAAACTGTGCAAAGAATCGTGCGGCGAGCACTGAACGGCGTTAATGGATAAGGAGGAACTGGATATGGCAAAGTTTATCACGGCGAAGGAAGCGGCGGCGCTGATTCCGGATGGAGCAACGGTCGGCATTGCCGGCATGGGCCTGTCCGGCTGGGCGGAGGAGATCGCATGCGCGATTCGTGACCGCTACGCGGAGACGGGCCATCCCTGCGGCCTGAACCTGAAGCAGGGCAGCGCCATGGGCGACTGGGGCTACGGCAACAAATTCGACGGCTGGGACCGCTCTCCGCTGCCGGAGGAGGACAAGACGCACGGCGCGCGCGGCGTCACGCGCCTGGGCGAAGCCGGACCGGGCCTGGTGACGAAGTGGACCAGCGCGCATATCGGCAGCGCGTTCACCCTGTGCGACCAGGCGCGCCAGGAGCTGATTGACACGCACTGCCTGCCGCAGGGCGTCATCATCAACCTGTGGCGCGAGATCGCCGCAGGGCGTCCGGGCCTGCTGACGAAGACGGGCCTGGGTACGTTCGTGGACCCGCGCGTGGAAGGCGGACGGATGAACAAGAAGGCGGCGGAGTCCGAGGTCGTCAGGCTGGTGAACTTTGAGGGCGAGGAGTACCTGTTCTACCCGTCCTTCAAGTGTGATGTGGCGCTGCTGCGCGGCACCATCGCAGACGAGAACGGCAACATCAGCTTTGAGCACGAGAGCGTGGTGAACGAGGGCTTCTCCGTGGCGACGGCCGTCAAGAATTGCGGCGGCATCGTGATCGTTCAGGTCGAATACCTGGCGAAGAAGGAGACGCTCAACCCGAAGGCCGTCAAGATTCCGGGCCATCTGGTCGACTACGTCGTGCAGGCGAAGGACCCCAAGAGCTGCTGGCAGGCGGAGGGCGACTATTGGCAGCCGGCATATTCCGGCCATATCCGCGTGCCGCTGGACGCCATCAAGCCGATCCCGTTTGACGAGCGGAAGGTCATCTGCCGCCGCTGCGCGATGGAGCTGAAGAAGGGCGACATGATCAACCTGGGCGTCGGCATGCCGGCGGATATCGCGAAGGTGGTTGCCGAAGAGGGATATATCGACGACGTGCTCATGAGCACGGAGAGCGGCATGGTGGGCGGCGTGCCCAGCGCCCTGCCGAGCTTCGGCAGCGCCTACAACCCGGAGTGCATCCTCACGCCGAACGAGATGTTTGACCTGATCAGCGGCGGCGGCCTGAGCATGACCTGCCTGGGCATCGGCGAGGTGGACGGAGACGGCAACAACAACGTCAGCCGGATGGGCAAGCGACTGACGGGCCCGGGCGGCTTCATCGACATCACCGCGGCGACCCCGAAGGTGGTCTTCGCCGGCACGCTGATGGGCAAGGCGAAGGTGAAGGTCGGCGACGGCAGGCTGGAGATCCTGGAGGAAGGCACCATCCAGAAGTTCGTGGAGCATGTGGGCCAGATCACGTTCTCCGGCCAGTATTCTCCGGACACACAGGAGGTGCTCTACGTCACCGAGCGCGCGGTGTTCAAGCTGATTGATCACAAGATGACGCTGATTGAGATCGCGCCGGGCATCGACCTTGAGAAGGACGTGCTCGCGCATCTGGGCTTCAGGCCGGAGATTGCGGCTGACCTGAAGACCATGGACCCGGCGATCTTCTGCGAGACCTGGGGCGGAATGGGCAAGTACCTGGAGGACTGAGCAGCAAAAGGCTTGGAAGGAGGTCTGTGCCATGGACGATCAGAATCGCGCTTTGATTTTTGCCACCGGCGATATCATCATCGATGAACCCGATCCCTTTTCCTTTTTCGCACCGTCTCAGGCCCTGCTGCGCACCGGCGACTTCGTGGTGGGTCAGATCGAGGTGCCGCATACCGACCGGGGAGAGTGCAGCAGCACGGACATCCCCGCGCCGCCTGCGCCGCCGGAGAACCTTGCGCCGCTGAAGGCGTGCGGCTTCAACCTGTGCACCACCTGCGGCAACCATGCGCATGACAACGGCGTTCCCGGCATCGTCGATACGCTGGCGCTGCTTCGCGGGCTGGGCATCGAGGCTACAGGCACGGGCATGAATCTCGCCGAGGCGCGCAGGCCGGCCATCGTGCAGCGGAAGGGCATCCGGGTGGGGCTGATCGGCTTCAATGCCGTCGGCCCCAAGGAGGGCTGGGCGACCTCGCACAAGGCGGGCGTCAGCTATGTGCAGATCCTCACGCACCACGAGCCGTCGCCCAGAGCGACGCCCGGCCTGCCGGCCAGGGTCTATACGTTCCCCGAGCCGGACTCCGTGGAGGAGATGCAGGACGCCATCCGGGCGCTGCGCCCGCAGTGCGATGTGCTGCTGACTGCCCTTCACAAGGGCATGGTGCACACCCATGCGGAGCTTCAGATGTACGAGCGCCCGCTGGCCCATGCGGCCATCGACGCCGGGGCGGATGCGGTCATCGGCCATCACGCGCATATCCTGCGCGGCATTGAGGTGTACAGAGGGAAGCCCATTTATCACAACCTGGGCAACTTCGTGTGCGTGACCCATGCCCTCACGCCATCGGGCGACAACGACAGCCCGGAGCGCCAGGCGTGGATTCGGCAGCGCAAGAAGCTCTTTGGCTTTACGCCGGACCCTGAGATGCCCTTCTATGCCTTCAACCCCGAAAGCCGAAAGACGATGCTGGCCAGAATGGCAGTCACCCGCGAGGGCATTGCCGAATTCGGCTTTGTGCCGTGCTACATCAACAAGCAGGGCGCGCCGGAGGTGCTGGATACCTATGAGAAGGCGAAGGAAGTCATCGACTATGTGGATGATATCTGCCGGGAGGAGAAGCTCAGCATTCATATGGAGTGGCAGCCGGACGGCTGGGTGAAGGTGACGGAATAACGCGTCCGTATACGAAGCATGCATGCAGCTTTCTGACAGGACGCAGCACAGGGGCAGGGACACGCTGATGAGCGGCTCTGCCCCCCTTTTGTTATCGCACAAAATGCACGAAATGCGCACGGGTCAGATGAAAAACGCCTTGTCCGATGAAGGATTCATGGGGGCGTCGCGGCGCAATGCTGCAAAGCCGGCTTTCAAAATTTGTTGAATAGTCTGAATTCTTTCGATCAAAACAGCACGAGATTTCCCAAATGCGCGCGTATGTGCGGCTGCACATATTCTGGCTTCGGCTTTTGGGCGGCAGCCTGTTTCATTGTATCTGCTGAATATGATAATGTATTATCAATCGAACAGAAGCGCCGTGCGTCTCTGGTTTGGGTGAGCCGCAGGCGAACGGAGCGGCTGTCTGTCCCGTCGTGCAGCGGGACAATGTACGCAAGACCTATTTCAAGGAAGGATGTGTTCCTCATGCTGTCACTCGTCGGTTTTATTCTCGTCATCGTCATGGTGGCCATGGTTATCCGCGGCAAGATCGCGCTCCCGCCGATCCTGATCCTGCTGCCGACCATCGCCGTGCTCTTCCTGGGCCTGACGGGCTATCTCGTTCCGCCCAAGGCTGAAGTCGCCGCACCCATGGGCATCGTTCAGTGCTTCAAGACCCTCCAGGGCTACCTGAGCAGCGGTCTGAGTAGCGTTCTGAACACCGCGGCGCTTTTCACCTTCGCCGTCGTGTTCTTCAACGTTCTGGCCGATGCCGGTGTGTTCGACTTTATCGTCGGCAAGGTCATGAAGTACATTGGCAACAACGTCAGCCTCGTTCTGCTGATGACCTGCCTGCTGACCGCCATTTCCCACCTGGACGGCTCCGGCGCTACCACCTGGCTCATCACCGCGCCGACCATGCTCCCGCTGTTTACCGCCATGAACATCAGCCCGATCGTTCTGCTGCTGTACATCGCGCTGGTTTCCGGCGTGGAGAACATGCTGCCGTGGACCTCTGCGCTGGCCCGCGTGTCCGCCTCGACCGGCCTTGAGGCGCGCGCCATCTGGTCCGCGCTGATCCCGGCCCAGATCTTCGGCCTGGTTCTGCTGTTCGCCTCCTGCTTCATCGTTGGCCCGATGCTCAAGAAGCGCGGCGCCGGCATGAGCGACGATGAGTTTGAGAAGATGCGCTCCGGCATGCTGACCACCAAGGAACCGGTGCTCAAGGTGAGCAAGGGCGTGCTCTACTTTGACATTATCTTCCTGGTTTGCATTGTGATCTGCCTGCTCAAGGGCTGGATCAACACCAACGTGGCCTTCATGATCGGCCTGTCCGTGGCCCTGATCGTCAACTGCAAGAGCGCGAAGGAAATGACCGCGCAGATCAAGAAGCACGGCGCCAATGCCCTGAACATGGTCATGATCATCTTCTCCATCGGCATGCTGGTGGGCGTGATGAAGGGCTCTGGCATGATGGAAGCGATGACCAACACCCTGGTCGGCATGATGCCGGAGTCCATGGGCGTCCACCTGAGCTTCATCATCGCGATGCTGTCCGTGCCGCTGTCCATGGCCGTTGGTTCCGATACCCTGTACATGGTCATGGCGCCGATCTTCGGCAACATGGCGGCGGCCTTCGGCGGCACCATGATGGCTGCGGCCTGCGCCTGCACGATCGGCGCCTGCGTGGCTGTCAACCTGTGCCTGGTTGCGCCGACCCCGTATCTGGCTCTGGGCCTGTGCGGTGTTGAAATGAAGGACAACCTGAAGTACTGCTTCATCCCGACCTGGGTGCTGGGCATCGTCCTGGCGCTGGTCGCCACCTTCACCGGTGCGATTCCGCTCTAAGCCGGGCTGACGTATGCATCTGATATGAGTCCCTCCGCTCCCGGTGTGTCCTGTGGCTGCGATGCAGACGGACGGCACACCGGGACGTGGGGCCTTTTTTGAAGAGGCAGAGAACCTGAGAAAGGATGTGACGTTTGTGGGCATTCGTAACTGCGCCCTGCAAACCCCCGCCTTTGCCGAACTGAAGGCAATTTATGATGATCGGGATACCGTGGCCCGCCAGTGGAAGGCCGATGGCAGAAAGGTCATCGGCAAGCTGGGCTGCGATGTGCCCGACGAGCTGATCATCGCTGCCGGCATGCTGCCCGTACAGGTGTATGCCGACGCGGACAAGCCGCTTGATGAGACCAACAAGTATCTGGAATACGCCTTTGATCCGATGGTGCGCGCCCAGTTTGAGCGGCTTGTGGACGGCACCTATGCCGAGCTGATCGACGCGCTGGCCATCTCCAACAGCACCGACGTGGTCATTCGCGTGTTCCTCTATCTGCGTGAGCTGCATCGCGTGGAGCCGGAGAAGGCTGTGCCGCCGGTCGCCTTTATCGACTGGCTCTTCTCCCGCCACCGCCTGCATCAGACGCGCGACGAGTTTGTCATCGGGCTGTTCAAAAAGCAGGTGGAGGACTGGGCCGGACATGCCGTCACGGATGAGGAGATCCGCGCGGCCGGCCGGCTGTGCAACGAGAACCGTCAGGCATTGCGCGACATGGCGCAGCTGCGTCACGGCGAGGCCGTGCATATCTCCGGCAGCGAGGCGCTGGTCATCATCGGCGCGGGCCTGTTCATGGAGAAGGCCAGACACACCGAGCTGGTCCGGCAGGTGACCGAGGCTGCGGCCTCCTGGCCCGTGCTGACGGGGCCGCGCATCTTCTACACCGGCGCAAACCAGGAGGATACCGCGCTGTATGAGAAGATCGAGGAAAGCGGTCTGGTGATCGTGGGCGAGGATACCGACTGGGGCGACCGCAGCTATGACCGCGATTTCAACATGACCTATCCGGTCATCCGCGCCATTGTGGACCGCTATCTGCTGCGCGAGTTCTCCGCCAGGAAATCCACGCCCGCGCAGCGCGTGGAGGCGCTCGACCGCGAGGTGAACGCTGCCGGCGCGCAGGGCGTCATCTTCTACACCAATCAGTTTGATGAAGTGGCTACCTGGGATATGCCCAAGCAGCGCAGGAGTCTTGAATCCCGCGGCATCAGACATACGACGTTTGGCCGCATGCAGTGGCCGGCGTGCAAAAATGAGGGCCTGGACGAAAAGCTGGCCGCGTTTGCCGCTGAGATGAAAGGAGGCGTTCAGTAATGGCTGAGGAAAAGAGAGCACCCGACTCCCGTTCCGGCGTGGTCAAGAAGCTGAAGGCCACCAAGACCGTCAGCGTCTATCAGAAGGAATGGTTCTTCTCGATGAAGGACCGCGTGGAAAAGGAACACTGCGACTTCGCCATTCTCAATGCCGACGTCCCGATGGAAATCTTCCGCGCCATGGACATCCCCTTTGTGGTCAATCAGTGGTGGGCTGCCATCTGCGGCGCCAAGCGGATGACCCGAAAGTACTTCGGTCTGATGCAGGAGAACGGCTATCGCGCGGACCTGAACAGCTACGACGCGCAGGCGCTGGCGGAGACCTTTGATCCGGACGACAAGAAGGTGGACGCGGACGGCAACCCGATGGGCCCGTGGGGCGGCCTGCCTCAGCCCACCATCTGCATCACCCGCCTCACCGGCGATGCGCAGAACAAGATTTTCGGCCTGCTGGCCGAGAACTACGGCGCGGAGCTGTACACCATGGAAAACACCGTGGCCAGAATCACGCCGCTGAACTGGTATGAGCTGACGGCGGATCGCTGGGAAGAGCTCTACGATGAGGATCGCATCGATCTGGCGGTGGAGGAGCTCAAGGAGCTGATCCGCTGGCTGGAGATGAAGACCGGCAAGATGTTCGACATGAACAAGCTGCAGGAGGTCATGGATCTCATCAATGAGCAGGAGGGCTGGTACCGCAAGACCCGCGACCTGATCGCCCAGTGCCATCCGGTTCCGGTGACGGTGGTGGACACCATCAATGCCGTCATGCAGGCGCAGTGGCAGCGCGGCACCCGCTGGGCGGCCGATCACGCCCGCAGCCTCTATGAGGAAGTGAAGGCGCTGGCCGACAAGGGCGAGGCCGCCGTTCCGGGCGAAAAGCTGCGCATGATGTGGCTGGGCCGCGGCATGTGGCAGGATTTCGCCTTCTATCAGAGGTTTGAGCAGAAGTACGGCGCGGTGTTCATGTGGTCCATGTATCTGGCCATGGCAGCCGACGCCTACATCCGCAACCATGTGGAGGAGGACCCGCTCCGCGCGCTGGCTGCCCGCTTCATCGGCATGGAGGACTTCCTGCATATGCCGCCGTGGAACAGCAGCTGGTTCCTCCAGCAGGCGCGCCAGAATGACATCGACGGCGTGGTCTACATGATCCCCGACAATGATATTCAGGCCGTTGAGGGCAGCTATTTCATCAAGAAGACGCTGGAGGAGGCCGGCATCCCGGTTCTGGCCTTCCACGCCGATCCGGTCAACCCGAAGAAGTGGAACGCCGAAACCATGACCGGCCTGGTGGAGGAGTTCATTGAGCAGCGCGTCATTCCCAACAAAGAAAAGAAGCAGCAGAATCAGGCTTGAAAGCCCTGACCGAACAAATTATAAAGGAGGACCATCAACATGGCATGCAAAGGACCGCTTTCCGGATTCCGCGTACTGGACATGACTCAGTTTGAGTCCGGCACCTCTTGTACCGAGACCCTGGCCTGGCTGGGCGCCGAGGTGCTCAAGGTCGAGCGCCCCGGCAGGGGCGAGCTGGGCCGCTACTCGATGGCGAACCCCGGTGTGGACACCTATGGCTTCCTGGTCATGAACATGAACAAGAAGTCCATCACCTGCAACGCGAAGGACCCGCAGGGCCTCAAGCTCCTGGAGGAGCTGCTCGCCAAGTGTGACGTTGTGGTGGAGAACATGGGCCCCGGCTCCATGGACAACCTCGGCCTGACCTACGAGCACTGCAAGGAAATCAACCCGAAGATCATCTACGCCAGCCTGAAGGGCTTCAGCCAGGTCGGCCCCTACAAGGATTACCCGGCGTTTGACCCGATCGCGACCCACACCGGCGTCATGGTCTCCGCCACCGGCCTGCCGGAGCGCCCGATCAAGTGCGGCATCTCCGTGGCCGACTCCGGCACCGGCCAGATGCTGGCGCTGAGCATCATCGCCGCGCTGCTCCAGCGTGAGCGCGAGGGCATCGGCCAGCGCGTGGACGTTGCCATGCAGGACTTCATGATCGGCCTGAGCCGCTCTCAGTGGGAGCCGTATTACAACAACGGCAAGGTGCCCAACCGCCGCGTGGCCAACGGCATGCCGCTTGAGGATGTCGGCCCGTCCGATACCTATCCGTGCAAGCCGTTCGGCCTGAACGACTATGTGCACATTTACTGCTCCCGTGCGCCGGGAAGCAAGCAGTGGGACAACCTCTGCGAGGCGATCGGCCGTCCTGACCTGAAGCAGGACGTCTGCCCCGAGATGGCGACGCCGCGCCTGCGCTTCAAGAACCG
The DNA here is from genome assembly GCA_051883735.1 of Candidatus Ventricola sp. Classification (GTDB taxonomy): domain Bacteria; phylum Bacillota; class Clostridia; order Christensenellales; family Aristaeellaceae; genus Ventricola. The sequence continues at coordinate 4,088 of JBJEUH010000050.1, read as the reverse complement.
CGAGATCTGCGATGGCGCGATCAAGGAATGGCTGAAGGATCATGACAAGTTTGAGGCCATGGAGATCCTGTGCAAGGCGGACGTGCCGGCCGGCGCGCTGCTGAGCGTGGACGACATCACCAACGATCCGCAGTACTATGCGCCGGACCGCCAGATGATGGTGGAAATCGACCATCCGCAGCACGGCAAGGTGAAGGTGCCGGGCTTCGCGCCGCGCATGAGCGCTGTGACCGTGGAGTACGAGACCTCTCCGGAGCTGGGCGGCAGCAACAAGGAGATCTATGGCGATCTGCTGGGCTACACCGAGGAGCAGATGGCTGAAATGAAGAAGAACCGGACGATCTGATCACTGCGCTGTCGTTCTGGCGGCAAATGACGGATGTGCGGGCTGTTCCTAAAAAGAGCAGAGCATGATGCAGACCTCTCATCTGTACCCCAAAGGTTAGATAGAAGCATCGAAAAATACTGCGCAGCTGAAAAGACTTGTTGTCTGTGAATGGCAGGCAGCAAGTCTTTTTGCTTTGTCTGGACAGGGCGGTTGCTGCAGCCGTATGGATGCTCAATCAGTTCTTTTTTGCCATATAGGAAATTGCGTGAAGAATCGTGCAGCGAGCACAGAACGGCTTGGTTTTGCAAATCGGTTCGGAAGTGGGAGCGGGCACGGCCCGCCTTTTTGATGTATTCCATGGAGTCAGATTCCTTTTTCGCCGGTCTGCAACGATTGGTTTATGCAAAAGAGCAAAGGCAGCGTGCGGGGCATACAACCGTCAAATTCTGGAAGAATAGCCGTGCAAGGAGTGGATGAGATGGAAATGTATGTCGATCATCAACTGCATCTGGTATCGATCTGGCTTCCGAATGATGAAAAGGATATTGCGATCCTTGAACCGGTGTACAGGCAATACAAGGGTATGAAATACAGGGTTGCTGTTTTCAGATCCGGACGGGAGGATCTGTGCAGCAATACTGCAAAGCTGCTTCAATTCAACAGGTGAACGAAGGACAAGAATTTGAATGCCGGAAGGGGTTCAACCGGACAGCTTGCCCGGGAAATCATTCCCATGGATGCGCACTGGCAGCAGCCTTGCACTGAAGAAAGGGACAAAGATACAATGAACCTATTCATTCGGGCAAGGAGGCGGCTTCATGGAAGCAAGGCTTGAAAAACCGCACCGCATAGCGGGTTACTGCCGCATCTCCGTGGATGTGGAGGCGGACCGGGACAATACGAGTATCGAAAACCAGAAGGACATCATTTCGGACTATGTGCAGCGGAACTTCCCCGACAGCGAACTGACGTTTTTCGTGGATCGTGACCGTTCCGGCTATACGTTTGATCAGCGCGAGGACTACCAGCGCATGCGTCCCTTTCTGATGACGGGCCGGTATGATGTCCTCATCATCAAGGACCTGAGCCGGTTCTCGCGCCGCAACTCGCGCGGCCTGGTGGAGCTGGAGGACTTGCGGGATGCGGGCGTGCGCATCGTGGCGATTGGCGACAGCATTGACTATCCGAGGCACGACGATTGGACGAACATCCGCCTGCGCTTTCTGCTCAATGAAATGCCGGTCACGGATTCCTCCCAGAAGGTCAAGAGCGTCATCTCAAGGCGGCAGCAGGACGGGCGGTGGATCTGCTCGGTGCCCTACGGCTATATCATGAAGAATCACAAGCTGATGACCTTTGAAATCGATCCGCCCGCAGCGGAGGTCGTGCGCAAGATCTTTGCTCTCTACAATGACGGCTGGGGCTACAAGCGGATCGCCAACTACCTGACGGAGCGCAGCATCCCGACACCGCGCAAGCTGGAGGCGATGCGAAAGGAGGCGATGGGTGAACCGGTGATCCGGCAGGGAAAGGAAGAATGGTCAATCGTTTCGATTCAGGGGATTCTGACCAACGACTTCTATATCGGTACGCTGCGGCAGGGGAAGTACAGGCGCAAAGGGATCAACGGCAAGGACGAGCGGATTGACCATTCCAGGCATCTGGTGTTTGAGAACCACCATGAGCCGATTATCGACTACCGGACGTTTGCCTACACGCAGGAGCAGAGGGGCAAGCGCTCCAGAACATGCTACAACGGTATCCGCAAGTATGAAGCGCCGTAGCATGACTTTCAATTCAGTTAAGTGTATAACAGGACGGACACTCTGAAAAGATCTCTGAGTGTCCGTCCTTTTTTGTTTGGGTAATTGTAAGCTTTACAAATAGTATGGAAAAGGTGTTTTCATATGGAGGGGAATAGCTATGTGATTATTTCGGAGAATAACGAAGTATGGCACGATAATTGCATTCGATTAGAATCGCTAACTGATCATGATTTGCTGTGAAATGATTAGCGGCAGAATAGTACTGGAAGATTAGCGAGGCTGTTATTTCTTCGGGGTACGGCCATGGTTAGTGACTTGAAAGGAGGAAGCGTGAGCTTCCTCCTCAGCTTTCCTGCGCAAGTCGATTCGAGCCTCATGTTGGATTTAGTGCAGGAAGCTTATTCTGCTTCAGCAAGGTTCTCGGTTGCGAAAAGCTCGATTGCGCTGCGCATCTGCGCATCGGTATAATCCGCAGCTATGCCAGCGGCATTCCAGTAAGCATAGTTACCCTCGTACCAGCTGTACAGGTCTTCAAGGTTTTCGCTGTATCGGAACTCCAGGTGCCAGGTTGTCGCCATGGTGTCCGGAGAAAATGCGAAGTAGGTAAACTGTCCTGCGTCTGAATCTTCACTCTGATAGAAGATGAAGTCAGACTCGTTGTCAACATCCATAGGGATATAAGCATGAGAGAAAACCTCATTCCCCTGTGCGTCAGTACCGGAAATGGTGTTGCCATCCACCGTAAACTTCTCTACGCCGCCAAGGAAAGAGCAGTTGAAGCGTGTACTCTCGGGATTCTGTGCATACAGTGCGGCAGCCTCGTCACCATAGATCTCAGCGCTGCACATACCGATCATCATATCAACGATTGCTTCGGCGTTTTCTTCTCCGACCAGAGGAGTGGCCGCAGTAATCCAGTCGTCATGATACTCCTCACGGGCCATTTCCTGGAAGAGCTCAACATAGGTGCCGGCAATCTGTGTAAGGTAATCGCCGGCAGTTTCAGCCTGACTGGCAGCGCAGAAGGAAAAGAGTGCAGCACAGCAAAGAATCATCGAGAGAAACCGTTTGTTCATAGAACAACCTCCTATTTATTGATTGGTTAGATTTTTCTAACCTCTGTATGAAGTATAAACCCTGTACCGCGAATGCGCTATTCCATTTTCGCCTGATTATTCCGATTTGGGCGGGAGCCATGATTGTCTTCTGTATTCAGATGGCGTTATGCCATAGCGTTTTTTGAAGCATGCGGAGAATTTGCTGGTGCTGGTATAGCCCGCATCCATGGCGATTTCGGTAATTCTCCGTAAACTGCCGGATAATTCCACCGCTGCCTGCTCCAGACGGTATTCCTGAATGTAATGATAGATGGGAACGCCATAAACCTTTCTGAATAGCTTTTGCATATGGGATATGGACATGCGATGCTCCTGTGCCAGCCGGGGCAGCGCTTCATAGCCATCGGAGAGCAGATGATCGCGCAGATGATGAATGATTTCAAGCTGCCTTGAAGAACAGTATCCCTGCGGCGCTGGCATACAGTGAATCCTGTCAAGGAGCATGAACAGCTCCAGCATTTTCAGCCGCAGGTAGCTTGGGTCGAAGTAGGCGGCGTTTTCGTAGATTTCCCGGAATACATGTTCACAGCGTGGACCGGCGTTTCCGGCGACATACCAGCGTCCTGCGAGCAGTTTTTCCTGTAGCCCGGCGAAATCTGTTGCAAAATCAGGCGCATGCTGCCGCATCCATTGGTATGCGGCATTGCAGTCCACCAGGATACAAAGGCCATCATAGCGACCAAGAGGAAACATGGATTCGGACTGTGTACCATGAATCCCGTCAAAGGTGCTGATCGACATATCCCCTGGGGTCAGTACGACACAATCGCGATCAGAAAAACGGCTTTCAAACCGCCCATTTGCGCAGAAATTGATTTCCAGCGCATTCTGCTTTGCGCGCATTTCCGTAAAGCTGCCGATCTGCAGATGCAGCAC
>JBJEUH010000049.1:0-6688 GCA_051883735.1 Candidatus Ventricola sp. | reverse complement strand
AGCTCAGCGGCAACAGCATCGGCATTCTGAACGTGCAGAAGCGGATCAAGCTGCTCTGCGGGCGGGAATACGGCCTGTCCTATACGGAGAATGAAGCGGGCGGCGTGACGGCACGGATTCTGCTGCCGCTGGAGGAGGAAACGAGATGAAGAAACTGCGCGTGCTTCTGGTGGACGACGAGATCATGATCCGCGAGGGCTTCAAGCGGCTCTTTGACTGGGAGGCCCACGACTGCGAGGTGGTCGGCGAGGCCGGAGACGGCATGGAGGCGCTGACGAGAATCGACGCCCTGCGTCCGGATATCGTCATCATGGACATCAACATTCCCATCATGAACGGCCTGAAGGTGATCCAGCTCAGCCGCATCAAGCATCCCCAGACCGCCTTTGTGATCGTGTCCGGCTACGACGATTTCTCCTACTGCCGGGAGGCGCTGCGGCTGCAGATCACGGACTATATCCTCAAGCCCGTGAATTACGAGGAATTCGGCAGCTGCATCGACAGCCTGAAGATCTCCCTGTTTGAGCAGCGGGTATCGGCTGCGGCGGAGCCGGAAAAGCAGGAGGAACGCACCATCACCGGCCTGACCCGATATCTGCAGGAGCATCTGGCGGAGGAAATCAGCCTCTCCGTGCTGGCCGAGCAGTTCCATCTGAACCCGCAGTACATCAGCCAACTGTTCAAAAGCGAAATCGGGGTGAATTTCCTGGCCTACCTGACCAACATCCGGATGGAAAAGGCGAAGAAGCTGCTGCTGACCACCTCCCTTTCGATCGCGGAGGTGGCGGAGCAGTCGGGCTACGGGGATTACCGGGTCTTCACGAAGGTGTTCAAGAAGTCGGAGGGCGTCACCCCGTCCCAGTACCGGCGGGATTTCCTGGAGGCGGATGAACGGGCGGGGCAAAAGCGGTAAAGCCGGGTCAAAAGGCGTGCTCCGTCCCGGGAAGCGGTGTGCGAATGGAAGAAGCATGTCTCAACCTCTCGATGAATGACATCCATGCCAAGAGGGTTCCTATGCGTCCAGCTTCCAGCCGTGATCCCCGTGATAGATCATCTGCCGGGTCATGCCGCCGTCGATGCAGATGTTTTCGCCGGTGATGAAGCCGGCCCTGTCCGAGCAGAGGAACAAAGCCATATGGGCGATGTCCATGGGATTGCCCACCCGACCGGCCGGCTGCTGCGTGGCATCCGGCCCTTCGTATGTCCTGTACGCCGTGTCGATCCAGCCGGGCGAAATCGAATTGACCCGCACCCGCCCGGCGAGGCTGACGGCGAGCGCGTGGGTCAGCGCCGCAATCCCGCCCTTGGCGGCGGTGTAGCTTTCGGTCTGCGGCTGGCTCATGCGGTCCCTGGACGAGGAGATGTTGATGATGACGCCGCCGGGGGCGAAGTGCGGGGCAAACAGCTTGCTCAGATAGAAGGGCGCCGTGACGCCGACGGACAGCGCGTACTGGAATTCCTCGTAGGTGCACTCGTCGATTCCCTTCATCAGCGGCAGGGCGTTGTTGATCAGGAAGTCGATGTGCCCGTGCTTGGCCAGAACGGCTTTAGCAAAGGCATGAAGCGTCTCCTTTTTGCTGATGTCCCCGACGTAGTGCTCGCCCGGCGCGATGTCGATGATCTCCACCGCCGCGCCCTCCTCCCGGAAGGCTTCGGCGATCGCCTTTCCGATGCCGTGCGCGCCGCCCGTGACGACGGCGACTTTTCCTGCAAAGGTTTCGCTCATGATTTTTTCTCCTTCTGCATTTCATATGATGGGGGAGCATATCCTCCGTGCTGCCCGGATGGATGGTGTGCTCGCCCTCAGAACAGATCCAGCGCGTTGCTGAGATAGATTTCCTCCCGGACCTTCAGCTGATGCTCCGGTTTGGTCATGTAGTAGAGCAGAAATTCCAGGATCAGCGCGCTGCCCAGCGAGCGCCCCTCGATCTTGAACTGGGTAAAGCCCATGGGCAGGTAGGTGCTCACGATGTCGCCGATGCCGATGAAGCCGGGGTTTTCCATGGCCCTCGAGAAGCGGTAGCCCTCGCCGGCGTTTGGTGCTGTGCAATGGTGCTCCGCTCCGCGCTCGCCCAGAATCTTTCGGCTGACGGCCTCGTAGCACTGCTTCCTGTCCCGGCAGCCGAACCAGCAGCATTCGTTGCAGAGGAATTCCACCTTCGCCTTGAGCGGGTCGGACAGCGCGTTCAGCCTGCCAAACGCCTTGTTCAGGCGGAAATCCGGCACGACATAGCGGAACGCATCGCGCTCCAGCTCGTGCGTAAGCTGGGAAAAGTCCGTCAGCACCTTGGTGGTGGAGGAGACGAGGTACAGCCCCGGATAGGTGCGCCGGATGTAGCGGAGCAGCAGCTCCGAATGGACGATCACGCCGTTCTGCGGCTCCCCGTCTGCCTCAAGCATCCGGCAAAGGGCGTTGCACTGCCTGTCCGCGAGGTGCTCCTCCCGCAGGAGGGAATTGCTGAACGTCAGCCGCGCGGAGATGCCGTATTCCCGCGCCAGCGCCAGCGCCGCCTGCGGGTCGCAGGCCTCCGCGCCGACGCGACCGCCGCCCCAGATGCAGTCCGCCGGCGCGCCGTAGAGGGAGCCGATTGCACACCAATCGTAGAACCAGTCCCTGTGCGCCTTATACAGCGGCAGAAACGCGCGGTACAGGTCGACAAACTCGAACAGGCCAGGGAGGTGGTAGGTTGCGATCCCGCTCTTCGGAGGGGCGGGCGCAGCGTTTGTGGACATGGAGATCACCCCATTCATGGAATTCGGCGGAAGGTACAGGGGAGTGGACGGCAGACGTCCTGCATGGTGATTATACATGCTCAGGATATCTTTCGGCAAGATGATCACTCGGTCCTTCCTGCCCGATTTGCCCGCGCTTGATGAAGCTTTACGAAAATGAGATCATTCATCGTATCTGATTCACAATCCGTCATCACATTTCTGCCGGAAGGAGGGACGCCAATGCCTATCCAGATCATCAGGAATGTGCGCCGCCGCAGGTGATGGTTCATGCCGGGCGGGTTGGCGCATGCGAAAACTGGCGCTTGATTTTTGACCCATGCGGGTGTAGAATACAGACAACAACTGAATCGGCAAGGGAGCTTGTATGGACAGGCTGAGAGGAAGGATACACCTTCGACCTTTTTACCTGATGCGGATAATGCCGCCGTAGGGAGCGTGTGTGGATTGGATATGGACGTTTCCTGAGGGAAGCGTCCATTTTTCTTTGCCGGGCACGGCGCAAACCGTTGTATGCAGGTCACGCTTTTATACAGGAGGACAGCAGATGCTGGGAGACATTCTGAATCGGACGAGAATGAGGAAACCGCTGGTTCACTGCATGGTGAATCTGGTGACGGCCAACGACTGTGCGAACATGGTGCTGGCTGCCGGCGCGTCACCGATTATGGCGGAGGATTTGGAGGAAGCCGGCCAGGTTGCCGCGTCCTGCGACGCGCTGGTGCTCAACATGGGCACGCCCAGCCCGAGGAAGATTCAGGCGCTGCTGCGCGCGGGAGAGACGGCCCGCGGCCTGGGCAGGCCCGTGATCCTCGACCCCGTCGGCGCGGGCTGCTCCGATTTCCGGAGAAACGCGGCGCAGGAGCTTCTGACGCGGGTACGCCCGGACGTCATCCGCGGCAACGCCGGCGAGATCCGCACCCTGCTGCAGGGCGGGATCACCCACCGCGGCGTGGACGCGGAAACTGTGAAGGAAGCGCCTCAGGCGCTTGCCAGAGCGCTGGCGGAAAAGACGGGCGCAGTGGTGGTGCTTTCGGGCGATGCCGACATCGTCACGGACGGCCGCACGGCGTATTGCGTGCACAACGGACACCCGATGATGCGCAGCGTCACCGGCACCGGCTGCCAGATGTCGGTGCTCATCGGCGCGTTTGCAGCGGCCAATCCCGATCGCCTGCTGCACAGCGCGCTGGCCGGCGTATGCGCCTGCGGTCTGTGCGGCGAGCTGGCGCATGAGCGCCTTTCTGCGCTGGACGGCAATGCGTCCTACCGCAATACCATCATCGATGCGATCTATCATCTATCCGGAGAGAGGCTGGAGGAAGGAGCCCGATATGAACTTCTCTGAATCCATGCTGCGGCTGTACGCCGTCACCGACCGAAGCTGGCTGGGCGGACAAACCCTTGCCGAGCAGGTGGAGCAGGCCCTGATGGGCGGCGCAACCTGCGTGCAGCTGCGGGAAAAGGCGATGAGCCGCGCTGACATCCTGCGTGAGGCCCGCACGCTGAAGGCGCTGTGCGCCCGATTCGGCGTGCCGCTGATCATCAACGACAGCGCGGAGCTCGCGCTCGAGGCGGGTGCGGACGGCGTGCACGTCGGTCAGGAGGACATGGACGCGCAGGATGTGCGGAGGCTGATCGGCCCGGGCATGATTCTCGGCGTGACCGCCAAGACGGTTAATCAGGCGCAGCGCGCGCAGCAGGCCGGCGCGGACTATCTCGGCAGCGGCGCGGTCTTCGGCTCCACCACCAAGCGAAACGCCAGACCCATGTCCCGCGAAACCCTCCAGGCCATCTGCGGGAGCGTATCGATTCCGGTGGTGGCCATCGGCGGCATCAGCCGGGAGAACATCGCGTCCCTGTCCGGCACGGGCATCCGGGGCGCAGCCGTCGTCTCCGGCATCTTTGCGGCGGCGGACATCGAGGCGGAATGCCGCCTCCTGCGGGCACAGATCGACGGCATCGTCCGCTGAGCATTGATCCATCCATTCGTGCTCCGGCACTTTGGAATACACATCCTTTGAAAGGAGGACAGCAGCGCCCCGAGCGGGCCCGTCAGAGGGGGAGCGCCCTGTGACGGAAGGCATTGCAGCGATGGGAAGCCGTGTTCCGGCGTGAGAGGAGACCATCAAGTCTCGACCGACCGGCGGGGGAAATCTGCCCTGCCGTCCCGGGCGGGAGACTGCGTTGCCTGCTGCCGCCCTCATCCGATTCACACATCGACATTTCAAAGGAGACATTGACCATGAAACGCAATCAGACCCTTCGTCTCACCCTGTCCGCCGTCCTATGCGCGGTGGCCGTCGTCGGCAGCACCCTTTCCTTCCCCGTGTTCGGCAGCAAGTGCGCGCCGGTGCAGCATGTGGTCAATGTGCTGTGCGCCGTCTTGCTCGGCCCGTGGTATGGCGTGGGCGTCGCCTTTTGCGCCAGCCTGATCCGCAACCTGCTGGGCCTGGGCAGCCTGCTGGCCTTCCCGGGCAGCATGTGCGGCGCGCTGCTCAGCGCGCTGATCTACCGCAAGGTGGCCAAGGTGGTGCCTGCTGCGGTGGGCGAGGTCTTCGGCACGGGCGTTCTGGGCGGCCTGCTGGCGTATCCCGTGGCGATCCTGTTCATGGGCAAATCCGCATCGGCGATCGCCTTCTACGCCTACATCGTTCCCTTCCTCGTCTCCACGGCGGCCGGCTCCATTCTGGCCGTGATCATTCTCCTCTCCATGGAGCGCGCGGGCGCGCTTGACCGCATCAAGGTCCTGCTGCGCTGATGCGCGGCGGCGGTACACCGGGGGCACCACCTTGTATCGCCCTAGAAAAGGTATGCAAAGGAGCTTCGTATGAAAACTGCATTATCTATCGCGGGAAGCGATTCCTGCGGAGGCGCCGGAATTCAAGCGGATATCAAGACCATGACGCTCAACGGCGTCTACGCCATGAGCGCCATCACCGCGCTGACGGCGCAGAACACCACCGGCGTCCGGGCCATCCAGGAGGCTGAACCGGCGTTCCTGGCCGCGCAGCTCGACGCGGTGTTTGAGGACATCTTCCCCGACGCGGTGAAGATCGGCATGGTTTCCTCTGCGGCGCTGATTTCTGTCATCGCCGACCGGCTGAGGCATTTCGGCGCGAGAAACATCGTGGTCGATCCGGTCATGGTCGCCACCAGCGGCTCGGCCCTGATCAGAACCGACGCGGTGGAGGCCCTGACGCGGGAGCTGCTCCCGCTTTCGACGCTGGTCACGCCCAATATCCCGGAGGCCCGGATTCTGGCCGGGCGGGACATCGAAAGCGAGGCGGATATGCTCGCCGCCGCGCAGACCATCGGCGACCGCTATGGCTGCGCCGTCCTGCTCAAGGGCGGCCACAGCGTGCACGACGCCAATGATCTGCTGGTTGCAGGCGGAGCGCATCGCTGGTTCCATGGCCGGCGCATCGACAACCCCAACACGCACGGCACCGGCTGCACGCTCTCCAGCGCCATCGCGGCGAATCTGGCCAAGGGATACGCACTGAACGACGCCATCGCGAGGGCGAAGGCGTACATCTCCGGCGCGCTTTCCGCCATGCTCGATCTGGGGCAGGGCTCCGGGCCGATGAACCACGCGTTTGATCTGCATTCCGATTTTTCAAAATGATATCTGCTTGAAAGGACTTGAGACCATGAGAAACTACGCAACCCAGATGGAAGCCGCCCGCAAGGGCATCGTCACCCCTGAAATGCAGGCCGTCGCCCGCAAGGAGTACCGCACGGAGGAGGAGATCCGGGATTGGGTCGCGCGGGGCCAGGTGGCCATCTGCGCCAACAAGCTCCACACCTGCCTGGAGCCCAACGGCGTGGGCTCCATGCTGCGCACGAAGATCAACGTGAACCTCGGCGTCTCCCGCGACTGCAAGGACTACGATATCGAGATGCAGAAGGTCATGGCGGCCGTGAACATGGGCGCCGAGGCCATCATGGACCT
>JBJEUH010000048.1:0-6714 GCA_051883735.1 Candidatus Ventricola sp. | reverse complement strand
GGGGTCGGCGTGGGGGGGGGCGTGGGGGTCGGCGTCGGGGTGGGGGTCGGCGTCGGGGTGGGCGTCGGCGTCGGCGTCGGGGTCGGCGTCGGCGTGGCGCTGAGCTCGACGAGCGCGCCGTCCAGCTGGCCGATCAGCTCGTCCATGCTGCCGGGTAAGACACTCAGCAGCGTGCTGCCGTCCACAGACGCGGCGTAGAGGCCGGCGGCCTCCTGCGTGCCGGGCACGATCTCGATGCTGTTCTCCGCGGTGATCACGCCGGGCACAGCGGCGTCGTCGCCAAAGGCGGCGGCGAAGGAATCCTTGAGGGTATCGGCCTGGAGGATCTTGTCGATCGTCTCAAGCAGGGCGCTGCCGGAGGCCTGCGCGCCCGGCGCGAGCACGATGGCCTGCACGCCGCCCTCGTCATAGAGCGCGAGCGCCTGGGCCACCTGCGCGTCCTGGCCGGCGGTCGCGTCGAAGACCGGCGCGGCGGTTTCGTCCGGCTGCGCATCGCCGGAGGCCAGGTCACGGAGCTGCGCATAGGTCAGCGGCGCGGGGGTGGCGGTGGGCTCCGCCGTGAGCGCAACCTCGCCGGAGGCGACGGCCTCCTGCACCGCATCCACGCTGATGGCGTCGCCGCTGGCGGCGCGCAGGAGCGTGCGCAGCACGTCGTCGGAGAGCTCAGCGTCCGGCGCGAGGTAGATCGTGGCGTCGCTGTCGTCGGCTTCCAGGGAGGAGACGAAGGTCGCGGAGGAGGAGGCGTCGGTTTCGCCCGCAGAGGCGGCGCGGATCAGGCGGATCAGCTCGTCCTCGGTCAGGCCGCTGTCCGGATCATAGCGCACGAGCAGGGAGCCGTCCTCCTGCTCCTCGGCGGAGAAGATGGTCTTGCCGTCGGCGGCGTCGGAGGCGCTCTGCGCGAAGACGGGCAGGATGTCGTCCACCGTCTGCGGGATGCGGCCAATCTCGTTGCCGTCGAGGTCGTAGAGCACCACGTCGCCGTTGGCGTCGATGATCATCACGCCCTCATGCGCGCGGTAGACATACGTCACCCGGCTGCGCGCGAGCTCGTGAATCTCGCGGGAATCGAACGTGACGCGCTGCTCGTCGCCGGGAACCGCCTTGCGCGGGAAATAGACGCGGTGCACCCATGCGCCGGTGTCGCGCACGCGCAGCGTGCGGCTGCCGTTCACATAGACGGAGGAATACAGATAGAAGGAGTGCGGGTCCGCCTGGGTGTACGCGGTGACGGTCAGCCGGGCGCAGGCCGCGCCGGGCACGAGGGCGGGCACGCCGCCAAGGGTATAGTCCGCGTGGGCGCGATAGCCGCCGGCGGCGCGCGTCACGTCCAGAGAGACGGACCTTGCGCCGCGCACCAGCTCGGTCATCCTGGCCGGATCGGTCTCCTGAAGCGCCTGGGCGGTGGTTGAAACGGCCGCGGGGCCGTAGGCGTCGCTTGTAAAGGTATCGACCTCGATGGCTTCCAGCTGCCAGTAGCAGGAGGTCAGGCTGCTTGCCAGCGCGCATGCCGGAAGGGCCAGCAGCAGGCAAAGCGCGAGGACACGCAGAATGTGTTTCATGACGGGCGCTCCTTTCCATGCGCAGACCTGGCGGCCCGCGCATTCCCCGTTGGGAAAATGTAACATTATATTTATAGCATGTTCGGCAAAAAAAAGCAAGCTGTGCTTCCAAAAAATCACAAACAGACGGCTGACCGGGGGCCTGAAAATCAAATTTCGGTGAAAAAAGGGGCTAGTCAGGTGTGTGGATTTAGGCTATAATGGTGGCAACAAGAATAACGTGAAAGGGAGGGATTGACCGTGATCCAGGTTATCTTTGGCAAGAAGGGTTCCGGCAAGACCAAGCGCATTTTGGATATGGCAAATGCTTCCGTGAAGGAAGCCAAGGGCAACGTGCTCTTTGTGGACGACGACAAGAGCTATACCCTCAGCCTCAAGCCGCAGGTTCGCTTCGTGGACGCGAGCGAATATGCCGTCAAGGGCAAGGATTCCTTCTACGGCTTCCTCGCGGGTATCCTCGCCGGCAACTACGACATCAGCGTGATCTATGTGGACGCTTTCCTCAAGCTCGTGAAGGCGGACGCGGCGGACCTGGTGGACTTCTTTGCCAAGCTCGAGACCCTCGTCGCGAACGCTGGCTGCGACATGATCATCAGCTTCAGCGAGGATGCGGCGAACGTGCCGGAGAGCATCCGCAAGTATCAGATCTGACCGGCATACTTTCCCCAAAGGGGCAAAACCGAAACTTGCGACATCGGCGCCGCTTCCCTGTCTATTGACGGGAAAGCGGCTTTCTTGTATAATGGAACGACAGTTTTTTCCATTTGCCGGCCTTTGCCGGATTGATACAGAGGAGGGACTCCTGATGCAGATGCTTTCCACCCGCGGCGCCGCCGCCGTGTCCCCGTCCATGGCCATCCTGCGCGGCCTCGCGCCGGACGGCGGCCTCTATGTGCCCGCCGAATTCCCGACGTTCACCGCTGATGAGATCCGCTCGCTGGCGAAGGTGGGCTATCAGGAGCGCGCGGCCTTCGTGCTGGGCCGCTTCTTGCCGGATTTCACGGCGGAGGAGCTGAAGGGCGCGATCGCCGGCGCGTACGGCACGGGCTTTGACTGCGAGGCTGTCGCGCCGATGGCAAAGGTGGGCTCCTGGGCGCATGCGCTGGAGCTGTGGCACGGCCCGACGCTGGCGTTCAAGGACATGGCGCTGCAGCTTCTGCCGTACCTGCTGACCATGAGCGGCAGGAAGCACGGCGAGACGCGCGAGGTGTTCATCCTCGTCGCCACCAGCGGCGACACGGGCAAGGCGGCGCTGGAGGGCTTCCTCGACGTGCCGGGCACGCGCTGCTGCGTGTTCTATCCGGACGGCGGCGTCTCCCAGGCGCAGCGCCTGCAGATGGTGACCACCGGCGGCAGCAACACGCACGTCATCGCCGTGAAGGGCAACTTTGACGACGCGCAGAGCGGCGTCAAGCGGATCTTCTCCGATCCGGATTTCGCCAAAGAGATGGACGCGCAGGGCCGCGTGCTCTCCTCCGCGAACTCCATCAACTTCGGCCGCCTCGTGCCGCAGATCGTCTATTACTTCTCCGCCTACGCCGATCTGCTCGCCGAGGGCGCGATCGGGATGGGCGACAGGGTCAATTTCTGCGTGCCGACCGGCAACTTCGGCGACATCCTCGCCGCGGACTACGCCGCCAAGGCGGGCCTGCCGGTGGGCCGGCTGATCTGCGCCAGCAACGAGAACAACGTGCTCACCGACTTCATCCGCACCGGCGTGTACGACATCTCCGGCCGCGACTTTTACAGGACCATCTCTCCGTCGATGGACATCCTGATCTCCTCCAACCTGGAGCGCCTGCTGTTCGACCTGTGCGGCCAGGACGGCGAAAAGGTTGCGGCGCTGATGGCGCAGCTCAAGGCCGAGCGCCGCTATCAGGTGGACGCGCAGATGCTGAGCAAGCTCCAGGCGCGGTACGCCGCGGGCTATGTGAATGAGGATGGGGTCCGCGCGGAGATCCGGCGCGTCTGGGAAGAGGACCACTACCTGATGGACACCCACACGGCGGTGGCCTCCGCGGTGCTGCGCAGCTACCGGAAGGAGACCGGCGACGAGACCCCGTGCGTCATCGTCTCCACGGCCAGCCCGTACAAGTTCGGCGCGTCCGTGCTGGAGGCGATTGCGGGGAAGGAGGCCGTCGCGGGGAAGGACGACTTTGCCTGCTGCAGGAGGCTCAGCGAGCTGACGGGCACGCGCGAGCCGGATCAGATCGCGAAGCTGCCGACGATGCCCATCCGCCATACCGCCGTCTGCGAAAAGGACGCGATGGCCGAGGCCGTGCTGGATGCGGTGAAGTGAGATCGGATGGGGCGCGCCCCATCGTTCCCGATCAGCGCAGCATGCGGGCAGGAAGTGCATGCTGCGCTCAGCAAAGGGCGGAGGAAGAATACCTTCAGGAGAAGATGAGCTTCTAAATGGAGCGTCATCTTCTCTTTTTCTGTCTGATCATACAAAGAGAGATGGACATCTGCCGCAAAATCGATTAAGATAAAGGAAACAAACGGGTATGGCCTCATCCCTTTCGACCGATTTTTTGCCGCTGACAGGGACCGGCACAGACACGAACCATGAAGGCAGGAGGAATTTCCATGCAGCGAATTTCAGATGCATCCATTCAACCCTTTGAATCCGAACACATTGCGGCGGTCCGCAGGGCTGCGCCGGAGTGCATGGTGCTGCTTCGCTACGACGGCAGCTTCCCGATTCAGCCCGGAAAGCTTGCCGCCTTCGGAAGCGGCGTGCGCCACACGATCAAGGGCGGAACAGGCTCCGGCGACGTCAATGTCCGCGCCTTTTCCACGGTCGAGCAGGGCCTGATTTCTGCGGGGTTCGAGCTGACCTCCGGCGCGTGGCTGGACGCCTATGATCGGGTGCTGGCGGACGCGCAGGCCAAATTCCGGCAGCATGTGGAGCAGGTCGAGGCGGAAAGCGACGAGCCGCTGGCGACCTTCGGGCTCACCATGCCCGAGCCGGAGTATGACATCGATCTGACCGCCGAGGGCGACACGGCCATCTACGTTCTGGCCAGAAACTCCGGCGAGGGCGCAGACCGCAGGCAGGTTGCGGGCGATATTCACCTCACGCAGACAGAAATCCGCGATATCCGGGCGCTGTCCGCCCGCTATGAGCGCTTCATGCTCGTGCTGAACGTCGGCGGTCTGGTCGATCTGACGCCGGTGAAGGATGTGCAGAACATCCTTCTGATGAGCCAGCTCGGCACGCCGACGGGCGATGCGCTGGCGGATGTGCTCTGCGGCAAGGCGTATCCGTCCGGAAAGCTGACCATGACCTGGGCGCCGATCGAGGATTATCCCTCCACACAGGGCTTTGGCGATCCGGATGAAACCCGCTACACGGAGGGCGTGTTCGTCGGCTACCGCTATTTCGATTCCTTTGGCGTGGCGCCTGCCTATCCCTTCGGCTACGGCCTGGGCTATACCACGTTTGCCAGCAGGAACGTCTCCTTCTGCGCGGATGAAAGCCGGATCACCGTCGGGGTGGAGGTCGAAAACACGGGCCGTTTCGCCGGAAAAGAGGTCGTTCAGGTCTATTACAGCGCGCCTGACGGCAAGCTGCCCAAGCCTGCCAAGGAGCTGGCTGCCTTCCGGAAGACAAAGGAGCTGCGGCCGGGCGAAAAGCAGACGCTGACCCTTTCCTTCCCCACGGTCCAGATGAGCTCCTATGACGCCGAACGGGCTGCCTATATCATGGAGCCCGGCGTCTATGAGATTCTCGCCGGGACGTGCAGCGATGCGGTGCAGCCCTGCGGCAGGGTGCTGCTGGACAGAGAGGTGATCACGCAGCAGCTGCGAAATGTGGGCGGCGCGCCCGATTTTGAGGATATGAAGCCCTCCTCGGCGAAGCCGGTGGTCAGCGCGGAGCACGCCATCCGCCTGGACGCCCAAAGGCTGCCGGTGACCAGGGCTGTCTATGCCTCCGATCCCGCCCTGCTGCAGGGGAAGACGGGCACCTGGGATGATCTCACGGCCGGCAGGATCACCATGGAGGAATTCGTCGGCGGGCTGACGAATGAACAGCTTGCCTATCTCTGCATCGGCAATTTCAAGGATGCAGCGGAGGGGGCGGACGTGTGGGAGGTCATCGGCAACGCCTCGTCGCATCTGGCAGGCGCGGCGGGCGAGACGACGAACCGCCTTCAGGCGCTCGGCGTTCCTTCCCTGACGATGCCGGATGGCCCCGCGGGCCTTCGCCTGAGCACGGAATATGTGATGCGCGGCGGGGAGGCGCTGCCCGCAGTCAGCTCGCAGGCGGGCTTCGGGCAGGGGCATGACGTCGCCGGCGAAAAGGTGTATTATCAGTACTGCGTCGCGATCCCGATCGGCACGGCCCTCGCGCAGGCCTGGAATCCGGAGCTCTGCGAAGCCTGCGGCAGCATGATCGGCACGGAAATGGAGCGCTTCGGCGCGAACCTGTGGCTTGCGCCGGCCCTCAATATCCACCGCAATCCGATGTGCGGCCGCAACTTTGAGTACTATTCGGAGGACCCGGTGGTGGCGGGTGTGACGGCGGCGGCGATCACGGCAGGGGTGCAGAAGCATCCGGGATGCGCGACGACGATCAAGCACTATTGCTGCAACAACCAGGAAACGAACCGCATGCACTCCAACAGCATCCTGAGCGAGCGCGCGCTTCGCGAGATCTATCTGAAGGGATTTGAGATCTGCGTGCGTCAGGCGCAGCCCCACTGCGTCATGTCCTCCTACAACCTCGTCAATGGCCGGCACACCAACAACCGCCGCTGCCTCCAGACCTGGGTGCTGCGGGATGAATGGGGATTCGAGGGCTTTGTGATGACGGACTGGCTGACCACCCTGGATATGGGCGCGGCGCAGAAGTATCCCAAGGCCTCCGCGAGCGGCTGCATCAAGGCCGGCAACGACATGGTGATGCCGGGCCTGCGGTGTGACTTTGACGACATCATGTGCGCTTTGCAGGATGAAAACCATCCTGACCATCTGACGCGCGCCCATCTGCAGCAGGACGCCAGGCGCGTGCTTCGGGTCATCTCACTCCTGGCCGGAAGGCAGTAACGGGCAGACATGCGGATTGAGCTTTAAATGGCTTGCGCGCCAAGCGAAGAAGGGGCTGTCAGGATAAGTCCTAAAAAGAATTGAAAAAAAGATGTGAGAAGGA
>JBJEUH010000047.1:2837-6850 GCA_051883735.1 Candidatus Ventricola sp. | reverse complement strand
TTGTCCGTTCCTCCTCGAATTTGTTTTCTCAACCCTTGCTGCGCCAGGTGATGCGGCCCCTGGTCAGATCATAGGGAGAAATTTCGACTTTGACCTTGTCGCCCGGATAGATGCGGATGAAATTCATGCGGATCTTACCGGAGATCTGGGCCATAATCTTATGCCCGCCGGCTACCTCCACGCGAAAATTCGCGTTCGGCAGCGCTTCAACGACGACGCCTTCAACCTCGATATTGTCGCTCTTGGGCAACGTTAACCCTCCTTACGCGGCAACAATGCCTCTTGATAGCCGATAGCATCCAGTTTATTTCGCACCTCAGAGTCAAAAATCCTCTTTTTTGCGAAAATTTTTTCCCGAATTTCTTCAAGAACCTCGGGCTTTGCCACCAGATGCTTGATCTTCTTCTTTTTGGGATTGTCCACTTTCCTTTGACAGCCGTTGGCGATGGCCACATGATCCTCGTCAATCACGTCCACGATCACGAAATAATGTCCCTGATCGCGGCCCGCGCGGGAGAAGACCACCCGGCCGATCTCCATGGGAAACGAGCTCATCGCTTCTCCTCCTTATGATAGCCCGGGTAGGAAAGCAGCTCGGGCTCGCCATCCGTAATCAGGATGGTGTGTTCATAATGGGAGCAGAGGCTTCCATCGGTTGTCACGACCGTCCAGCCGTCGCGCAGCGTCTTGACGTGATAATCGCCCGCTGCAATCATCGGCTCGATACAGATCGTCATACCGCGGCGAAGCCGCACGCCGTGGCCCGGGATGCCGTAATTGGGCACCTGGGGATCCTCGTGCATCTCCCGTCCAATGCCATGACCGCACAGCGCGCGCACCGTGGAGAATCCGCGCTCCTCGACATACTGCTGAACCGCATGGCCGATATCACTGATCCTGTTTCCTTCGCGCGCGACCTTGAGCGCCTCGAAGAAACTCTCTTCTGTGACATCCATGAGACGCTGCGCCTCCTCGCTGACCTTGCCGACCGGCGCGGTGAACGCGCTGTCGGACTGCCAGCCGTCGAGAATCAAACCACAGTCGACCGAAATGATCTGACCCTCTTTGAGCACAGTCTTCTTCGACGGGATGCCGTGCACGACCTGGCTGTCCACAGACGCGCAGATCGAGGCAGGGAACCCTTCATAGTTGAGAAAAGAAGGGATCGCCCCGAAGGACCGGATGAGCTTTTCCGCGAACGCGTCCAGCTCATGCGTGGTCACTCCGGGCTGAATCTTCCCTCTCAGCTGCGTGAGGACCTCGTGCAGCATGGCGCCGGCCTCACGCATCTTGGCAATCTGGGCAGAATTCTTGATCGTAATCATTTGTTCTCACCCAGCGCGCCAAGAATCGCTGCGTAGCATTCGTCCATCGGCTGCGCACCGTCAACCCGCCTGAGCAGGCCGCGCTGCGTATAGAAGTCGATGAGCGGTTCCGTCTGCGCGTGATACACGCTGAGGCGGCTGAGCACCGTCTCGGCCTTGTCGTCGTCGCGCTGAATCAGCTCGCTGCCGCACTTTTCGCACGTCGTGGAGCCATTCAGGCGGCTGACATGGTACGTACCACCGCAGGACAGACAAACGCGACGTCCGCTCAGACGCTCGACCAGCTTTTCATCGCTGACGTCGATGTCAATCACGGCGTCGATCCGGGCGAAGGTCTCCAGCGCTTCAGCCTGGGCGACGGTGCGCGGGAAGCCATCCAGCAGGTAGCCGCCCTTGCAGTCCTCATGCTCAAGACGCTCGCGCACGATGTCGATCACGACGCTGTCCGGAACCAGCTGGCCCTTGTCGATGTAGGACTTGGCAGCCAGGCCGGTCGGCGTCTCGTTCTTGATCGCGCGGCGGAGAATGTCGCCGGTAGAAATCTGCGGGATGCCAAGCCGCTCGCACACGCGAACGGCCTGGGTCCCCTTGCCCGCACCGGGCGGGCCGAGAAAAATCAGATTCATGTCAGCACCTCACGCTTTGCAGCGATTAAAGGAAACCCTTGTGGTGGCGCATGACCATCTGGGCCTCAACCTGGCGCAGCGTCTCCAGAGCCACGGACACCGCAATCAGCACAGAGCTCGCAGCGAACGGAGCGCGGATGCCGAAGATGTTGGTGATGAGGGTCGGGATGGTCGCCAGGACGGCGAGGAACAGCGCGCTGAACAGCGTCAGACGGCTGGAAACCTTGGCGAGGTAATCGCTGGTGGCACGGCCCTGGCGGATGCCCGGGATGATGCCGCCGTTCTGCTGCATGTTCTTGCTGATGTCGATCGGGTTGAACGTGATGCCGGTATAGAAGTAGGTGAAGGCAATGATGAGCACCGCCAGCACAATCTGATACCAGATGCCGCTCTGGAAGCTGGTCCACCACATGTTCAGGCCGCTCGTCGGGAAGAACGCGAAGATCGTCGCAGGGAACTGCAGGATCGCGAAGCCGAAGATCAGCGGCATGACGCCGGTGGAGTTAATCTTCATCGGGATGTGGGTGGACTGGCCGCCGTACATCTTGCGGCCCACCATGCGCTTGGCATACTGAACGGGAATGCGGCGCTCGCCCATGTCCACATAGGTGATCACGACGATCATCGCCACAAACGCGATCACAACCACCAGCACCGGCAGGATGCCCACGGTGCCCGCCACCAGGCCGACAATCGCCTGACGCGCCCAGTTGAACATGTTGGAGACAACGCCCGCCATGATCAGCAGGGAGATGCCGTTGCCGATGCCGTTCTCGGTGATGCGCTCACCCAGCCACATCGCAAGGGCCGTGCCGGCAGCCATGGAGATACCGATGACGATATACCAGATGCCGCCGTAGGAGTTGGCACGCATCGCGAACACCAGGCCGACCGCCTGAATGAACGCCAGAACGACGGTCAGGTAGCGGGTCCACTCGGTGATCTTCTTGCGGCCCTCCGGGCCTTCCTTCGCCAGCTTCTCGAGCGACGGGATCGCGACGGTCAGCAGCTGAAGGATAATGCTGGAGTTAATGTACGGGGTAATGCCCATGGCCATGATGCTCATGTTCTGGAAGGAACCACCGGTCATCATGTTCATGAAGTCAAGGATGGAGTAATCCTTGACCGCCGCCGCCACCGTGCCGATGTCAATGCCCGGAACCGGGATGACGCACAGCAGGCGGTAGACCAGCAGCATGCCGAAGGTGTAAATGATCTTCTTGCGGAGCTCCGGAATGCGCCAGGCACTCTTCATCTTTTCCAGCATATCAGATCACCTCGGCAGTGCCACCAACAGCCTCGATCTTCTCCTTCGCAGAGCCGGTGAACTTCACGGCCTTCACGGTCAGCTTGCGGGTCAGCTCACCGTTGCCCAGGACCTTCAGGCCGTCCAGCTCCTTGCGGACGATCCTCTTCTCCTTGAGCAGCTCGACGGTCACCACGGTGCCGTCCTCGAACACCTCGAGGTCGCTGACGTTCACGGTCGCATATTCCTTGGCAAAGATGTTGGTAAAGCCGCGCTTGGGCAGCTGGCGGGTGAGGGGCATCTGGCCGCCCTCGAAGCCCGGGCGCTTGCCGCCGCCGGAGCGGGCCTTCGCACCCTTGTGACCCTTGCCGGACGTCTTGCCCAGGCCGGAGCCGGTGCCGCGGCCAAGACGGCGCGCGGCAGTCGTGGAGCCCTCAGCGGGCTTCAGCTCATTCAGCTTCATGGTGAATCCTCCTTAGTCGCTGATTTCGACCACAGACACCAGATGCTTGACCTTGAAGATCATGCCGCGGATGGACGGGGTATCTTCAAACACCTTGGTGGAGCGGATCTTGTGCAGGCCCAGCGCCTTCACGATTTTGATGTGGTTGGGCTTGCTGGAGATCGGAGACTTCACAAGCGTAACCTGTACTTTCATCGTCTCTGTCCTCCTTCTCAGCCGAGCAGCTCTTCGACGGTCTTGCCGCGCATCTTGGCCACTTCTTCAGCGGTGCGCAGGGAAGCCAGACCCTCGATGGTCGCCTTCACCATGTTGATCGGGTTGTTGGAGCCGTAGCTCTTGGTGCGGATGTCCTT
>JBJEUH010000047.1:0-2737 GCA_051883735.1 Candidatus Ventricola sp. | reverse complement strand
ACGACCAGCGCGGCAAAGCGCATGTTGCGGCCGCCCTTGACGGTCTTGGAGACGCGGTTGATCGCAACCATCTTCTCCTGGAACTCGCTCTCCTGACGGCGCTCACGGCGCGGGCCGCGCTCACGGCGATCGCCGCGCTCACCGCGCTCGAACGGCTTCTTTTCCATATCCTGAGGCATTCTTCGTATCCTCCCTTGACTTAGAAGTCCAGGCCCGCTTCACGGGCGCCTGCGGCGACCTCCGCCACGCGGCCGGTGTAGACATAGCCGCCGCGGTCGAAGACGACCTGCTTGATGCCAGCCTGCATGGCGCGCTCGGCGACAGTCTTGCCAACCAGCTTCGCGGCGCCCTTCTTGTCCAGCTCGCCGAGCTGGCCCTTGATCTGCGGATCGAGGGTGGAGCAGGAAACCAGGGTCCTGCCGGCGACGTCGTCGATCACCTGGGTGTAGATGTGGTTCAGGCTGCGATACACGCACAGACGCGGCATCTCGGGCGTGCCGCTGATCTTCTTACGCACACGCTCATGACGGATCACACGGATCTCATTACGATCACGCTTGGTGAACATTAGCGCTCACTCCCTTTCTTACTTCTTACCGGTCTTGCCTTCCTTGCGGCGGACGACCTCAGTGTCATACTTGATGCCCTTGCCGTGATACGGCTCCGGCTTGCGCACCGCACGGATCGCAGCCGCGACGTTGCCAACCTGCTGCTTGTTGATGCCGCTGACGGTGATGGTGGTCTGGTTCGGGGTGGCGAACGCGATGTTCTCCTCCGCCTCAATGATCACCGGATGGCTATAGCCGATGGTGATGTTGAGCGTGTTGCCCTTGGCCTCGGCGCGATAGCCGGTGCCAACCAGGTTCAGGGTCTTGGTGAAGCCCGTGCTGACGCCCACGATCATGTTGTGGATCAGCGCGCGGTACAGGCCGTGGAACGCACGGTTCTGCTTCTCGTCGTTCGGGCGGGTCACGATGATCTCGTTGCCCTCCTGCTTCACGGTGATGTTCTTGTTGACCTCCTGGGTCAGCGTGCCCTTCGGGCCCTTCACGGTGACGATATTGTCATCGGAGACGGTAACCGTGACGCCGGCCGGGATGGCGATCGGAGCTCTTCCGATTCGAGACATTGTTCTTTCCTCCGTTTCAGCGTCGTCGATTACCAGATGTAGGCGAGCACCTCGCCGCCGACCTTGGCCTCGCGGGCCTGCTTGTCGGTCATCACGCCCTTGGAGGTGGAGACGATGGCAATGCCCAGGCCGCCGAGCACCTTCGGCAGCTCCTCGCACTGCGCGTAGACGCGCAGGCCCGGCTTGCTGATGCGCTTGAGGCCAACAATGACGCTCTGCTTCTTGTCGGTGTACTTCAGGCCAATCTTGATCTGGCCGGACAGGCCGTCGTCGATCAGATCGACGCTCTTGATATAGCCTTCGTCAAGCAGAATCTTGGCGATGGACTTCTTCATGTTGGAAGCCGGCACCATCACGCTGTCGTGCTTGGCGATTTGGGCATTGCGGATGCGGGTGAGCATATCTGCAATGGGATCGTTAACGAGCATTTCAGTCCCTCCTTACCAGCTGGCCTTGCGGACGCCGGGAATCTGTCCCTTGTACGCCAGTTCGCGGAAACAAATGCGGCAGACGCCGTACTTGCGAAGCACGGAGTGCGGACGGCCGCACAGGCGGCAGCGGGTGTAAGCGCGAGTAGAGAACTTCGGCTCCTTCTGCTGCTTGTTGATCATACTGGTCTTAGCCATGTGATTGTCCTCCTCCTTACTTCGCGAACGGCATGCCCATCTGCGCGAGGAGCTCCTTGCACTCTTCGTCAGTGTGAGCGGTGGTCACGAAGATCATTTCCATGCCGCGGACAGTCTCCACCTTGTCGTACTCGATTTCCGGGAAGAGGAGCTGCTCACGGATGCCCAGCGCGTAGTTTCCGCGGCCGTCGAAGGCCTTCGTGGAAACGCCGTGGAAGTCACGGACGCGCGGGAGAGCGATGTTCATGAGCTTATCCATGAACTCGTACATGCGCTCGCCGCGGAGGGTCACCTTGGCGCCGACATTCATGCCCTCGCGCAGCTTGAAGTTCGCGATGGACTTCTTGGCCTTGGTCACCATGGCCTTCTGGCCGGCGATCGCCTCGAGCTCCTTCACGGCGGCTTCCAGCGCCTTCGGGTTGTCCTTGCAGTTACCCAGGCCCATGTTGATGACGATCTTGTCAATCTTCGGGATCTGGTTCACATTCTTGTAACCGAACTTCTGCTGCAGGGCAGGAACGACTTCGGTCACGTACTTATCATAAAGACGCGCTTCCATTTCTCAATTCCTCCTGCTCTTACGCTTCGATGGTCGCGCCGCACTTCTTGCACACGCGGACCTTGGTGCCATTCTCGAGCACGCTCGTGCCAACGCGGACGCCCTTCTTGCACTTCGGGCACACCAGCATGACGTTGGACGCGTCGATCGCGGCTTCCTTCTTGATGATGCCGCCCGGCATGCCGGCCTGGCGCGGCTTCTGGTGCTTGGTGGCAATGGCGACGCCTTCAACGACGATCTTGCCAGTCTTCGGGAAGGCGGTGAGAACCTTGCCCTCCTTGCCCTTGTCCTTGCCGGTGATCACAACCACCGTGTCCTTGGAACGGATCTGCATAATTCTTTCGCCACCTCCTTACAGAACTTCGGGAGCCAGAGACACGATCTTCATGAAGTCGTGCTCGCGCAGCTCGCGGGCGACCGGTC